>PXPI01000092.1 GCA_003021905.1 Cyanobacteria bacterium SW_9_44_58
GTGAAGCTCTGATTCACCTTGCTATGACTCGTCTCATGCTGAAACGGTTAGCTTGCTCTTGAGCTAAGCTTAATGTTTATTTTAGGAACAGTCTCTGACAGAGAGGAAGGCTGATTCAAAACCTCTACTTCTTGATGGGGACGATAAATTTCTACAGTTTTCTGCTTTTGATTAATTAACCAAGCTAATTGACAGCTATTATCAATGTATTCTTGCAGTTTTGCTTGCGTTGCTTTTAAGTTATCGGTGGGCGATAAAAGTTCAATAACAAAATCCGGGCAAAGGGGAATAAATGTTTCTCGTTGTTGTTGAGATAACGATTCCCATCGCGATTTTTTCAACCAAGCAACATCCGGTGAACGGTCAGCCCCATTGGGAAGACTAAACCCTGTGGAAGAATCAAACACTTCGCCGAGTTGGGTTTGTTGATTCCACAGTCCCAATTGTAAAATTAAGTTGGCATTTTTGCGTCCTGTTTCTCCCCCGGTTGGCGACATAATAATTAATTTGCCGGTTGCGGTTCGCTCTAATTTCAACTCCGGATTATCCTGACAAATTTGATAGAATTGCTCGCGATTTAAATTAAGAACGGAGTCTAAATTGAGGGTGAGTTGGGACATTTTTAATGGGGATTAATCGTTTCACAGCATTATCTATCCTAGGGGAGGAATGATAATTCCCCCTTGCTGAGACTAGCTTAAACAACAAAATTGACTAACTTTCCAGGCACAACAATTACTTTTTTCACTTCTTTGCCTTCCAGATACCGTTGCGCAATATCCGATTCGCGGGCATAGGTTTCCAACTCATCTCGGCTGGCATTGGCAGGAACGGAAATGGTGCCTCGGGTTTTGCCTTTGATTTGAATGACGAGATTAATTTCATCGACGGTTAAGGCTTCGGGATCTGCTTCTAGCCAGGGTTGTTGGTGAACGGAATCTTGATGCCCTAATTGATGCCACAATTCTTCGGTAATATGCGGGGCAAAGGGGGCTAACAGTTTCACTAAGGCTTCAATGCCTTCTTGATAAACGGGAGACTGTTTGCAGTTGGCATCATTCAAGGAATTATTCAGTTTCATTAGTTCGGAAACCCCAGTATTAAACTGATAATCTCCTTCTAAGTCTTCCGAAACTGATTGAATTGCAGTGTGAATGGCGCGGCGCAGGTCTTTTTCTTCTTTGGAAAGCTGGGAATAATCGTGGGTTTGGATTTGGGAAGCATAATGTTCGATAAACTCAGTGACCAAGCGCCACACTTTATTTAGGAAGCGAAATTGCCCTTCTACATCGGCATCATCCCATTCCAAATCTTTCTCTGGGGGCGCTTTGAACAAGATAAACATCCGGGCGGTATCTGCCCCATAGGTTTCTAAGACTTGTAGGGGATCAACGCCATTATATTTGGACTTGGACATCTTCTCGAAGAAGACAGAGAGAGCGTCACCGGTTTCGGGATCTTTGGGATCATCGGCGTTAACCTGTTCTGAAGGAATATATTTGCCGGTTTTCGGGTTTTTATAGGTTAATCCCTGTACCATGCCTTGGGTGAGTAAGCGTTGGAAGGGTTCATCGCAGTTGAGCAGCCCGCGATCGCGCAACACTTTGGTAAAGAAGCGCGAGTACAATAAGTGCAGGATCGCGTGTTCAATGCCGCCCACATACTGATCCACCGGCATCCAGTCATTGACTTTTTCTTGGCTAAAGGCTTGTTCGGGATTCTTGGCATCGGTGTAACGGAGGAAATACCAAGAGGAATCAATGAAGGTATCCATGGTATCGGTTTCCCGTTTCGCCGCTTCGCCGCAGTTTGGGCAAGACACATTCAACCAGCTTTCCAGTTGGGTTAGGGGGGAACTGCCTTTACCAGTAAATTCCACATTTTCAGGAAGTTCTACAGGCAAGTCTTTTTCCGGAACCGGAACCGGGCCGCAACTGGGACAATGGATAATGGGAATCGGTGCGCCCCAATAGCGTTGCCGGGAAACCAACCAGTCGCGGAGGCGATATTGAATCCGGGCTTTCCCCCAACCTTGTTTTTCCGCATAATCAATGACGGCTTGTTTGCCTTGTTCCGAGTTCATGCCGTTGAATTGCCCGGAGTTCACGATGATTCCTTCTTCCGTGTAAGCCCTGTCTAAGGAACGATTAGCGTCTTCTCCTTCGGGAACAATCACTTGTTTAATTTGGAGATTGTTTTCGCTGGCAAATTGGAAATCGCGCTCATCATGGGCGGGAACTCCCATAACAGCGCCGGTTCCGTATTCATACAACACATAATCGGCAATTAACAGCGGAATTTCCTCGCCCGTGAAGGGATTAACGGCTTTACCGCCAGTGGGAATGCCGCGTTTCGGTTTGTCTTCTGCGGTGCGTTCCTGTTCGCTTTCGTTGGCAACCTCTTGAATAAAGGCGTCCACTGCCGCTTTTTGGTCCGATGTGGTAACTTTCGGGGTGAGGGGATTTTCCGGGGCAAGAACCATGTAAGTAACCCCATAGACGGTGTCTGGGCGCGTGGTGAACACACCGATTTTCTTGTCCATCCCAACCACGGGAAATTCCAGATACGCCCCCACGGATTTGCCGATCCAATTTTGTTGCATCAGTTTCACGCGATCGGGCCATCCAGGGAGATTGTCTAAGTCATTGGCCAGTTCTTCCGCATAGTCGGTGATTTTGAGAAACCACTGTTTCAGGAGTTTTCGCTCCACTTTTGCGCCGCTGCGCCAAGATTTTCCTTCCCCATCAACCTGTTCATTCGCCAGTACCGTTTGATCAACGGGATCCCAGTTTACCGCAGCTTCTTTCTGATACGCTAAGCCGGCTTGGAAAAATTGTAGAAAAATCCACTGCGTCCATTTATAATAGTCTGGAGAACAAGTTGCCACTTCGCGGCTCCAGTCCAGGGAAAGTCCCAGTTGCTGGAGTTGCTGTTTCATTTGCTTAATGTTTTGTTCACTCCATTGGGCCGGATGAACCCCCCGGTCAATGGCGGCATTTTCTGCCGGCAAGCCAAAGGCATCCCAACCCATGGGATGGAGTACCCGATACCCTTGCATCCGTCGCCATCTGGCCATAACATCGGTAATGACATAGTTGCGGACATGCCCCATGTGTAAGTTTCCAGAGGGATAGGGAAACATGGAAAGGGTATAAAATTTCGGTCTGCTTTTATCTTCCGAGGCTTGATCCGCGTTCGTTTCTACCCAATGCTGCTGCCATTTCGGTTCGATTTCGGCGGGGTTATATCGGGATGCACTTGCCATTTTGACTACTTCATTCTTAGATCATTCCAGCATTTTCATATTTTAGAGCAATTGATCTTGCTTTGCTCAGAGACCATTGCAACAACTATAATCCTAGAACCAATCGGGCAATATAGAAATAAATCAAAACCCCTAGCACATCCACAGCCGTGGTAATAAATGGGGCAGACATGAGTGCGGGGTCTAACCCGAGTCCTCGAAAGAGAAAGGGCAAGGCAGAACCGGCGAGAGACGCTAAAAGCGCGATCGCGATCAAACTAGCCCCAACAGCAACAGAGACTAAAATACTCCCTTGCAGCCAAAAAGACCAAACCGTTGCCACTGATCCTAAAATGGCCCCTAGCAAGATACCGGCAAAGGCTTCCCGAATAATGACATATCCTGGCCCCAACGAGCGAATTTCATCGGTATTTAACCCGCGAATGACCACCGTAGAAGACTGTGCGCCCACATTGCCGCCAGTTCCCGTTAAAAGGGGGATAAACGATGCCAAGGCGACCACTTGTTGTAACACGGCTTCTTGCGATTGGATAATACTGCCGGTCACAGTATTGGTCAACAACAGAACAAACAGCCAAACGACGCGCTTGCGGGCAACGGCAATTAAATTGGTTTGAAAGTAATTGTCGCCGTCGGATTGGACGCCGCCGAGCGTATAAATGTCTTCGGTGGTTTCTTGTTCTAAAATGTCGATGACGTCATCCACTGTGACTACGCCGACTAACCGCTGTTCTCGATCAATCACCGGAATCGCTAACAAGTCATAACGTTGGATGAGACGCGCCACTTCTTCTTGATCAGTATCGGTGTAAACCGAAACCACTTCTCGCGTGACAATATCTGCCAGCAAAACTTCAGGAGAAGATAAGACTAAATCCCGCAAAGAGACAATGCCGGTGAGATGACGAGAGGCATCGGTGACATAAAGATAGTAGATAATTTCAGAGGCATTTGCCTGGGTTCGAATCTGCTGCAGGGCTTGTTCCACCGTGAGACTATCCTTGAGGGAAATATACTCCGGGGTCATAATGCGCCCGGCGGTATCTTCTTGATATCCTAAAAGAAGCGCCGTTTGTTTCCGCTCTTTGGGACTCATTTCTGCCAGCAAGCGCCGAACCACTTTGGCGGGCAATTCGTCAAATAAACGAGCGCGATCGTCGGGCGACATTTGTTCGACAATTTCGATGACTTCCTGGCGTTTGAACTCTTCAATGAGCGTTTGTTGCACTGTAGAGTCCAGATGTTCATAGACATCGATGGCTTCCGTTTTCGAAAGGAGGCGAAACGCGATCGCTTGCATGGATTCAGGAAGATTCTCAATTGCCTCGGCAATATCTACTGCCTTGACTGGGACTAGCAAGGATTTTGCCCCTTCCAAATTGCCATGTTCCAGCAACATTTCCAGTTGGTTTCTTACCAACTCAGGAACTTCGCTTTGGGGGGTATTATCTAAGGAAGAAAGCGGTTCAGTCACAGCAACTCTCTGTTAAGCGATCCGATCATCTTCACTATATTAGGTGTTGGTGCAAATCGTTTCCCTCGGTAGATGTCATTTTTGCAATTTTTTTGGCAAAGTATGTGCTGTAATGAATCATTATTTCTGATTATCCTATAGATGCCTTGCTAGGCTCATAGGGTCTATTGAATTTCGTATTTCGTCTTAGTTAGCAATTGCAGGAGGAAACCATGACAGATCCAAATAATACCGGCAATCAACCCCATCAAGAAAATCGCTCCATTGAAATCAGCGATCGCACCAACTCCCTAGTTGAGCAAAATTTGCCCAATGAATCCGATGCTGTTAGACAGGAAACCAAAGAACTCATTGAAGCAATCACTCGCAAAGCTCAGTCAGAAACCCAAAAAGCTGGGGAAATTGCCCAAGAAAACTATTTAGAAGCGGTTCGCAATCTCCGCAGTGAAGTAGAACAACTCAACTTTGATCCCGAAAGAATTGAAGAGTCCATTAAACTGATTCAAATGGATGCTGAGAAAAATTGGGAATCTCTAGTACAAGAGTTTGAAAGTTTTGGCAATCGTCTTAATGAAGCAGCCCAAGCGGCTTGGTCCATTTTAACCGCTCCTCACGAGCATCCCAATGATCGGTCTGATTCGTCTCGATAATCCTCCGTTCATTGGGAGTATCAATTGCCAAGTAGGCACCTTCTTTAAGCGACAACAGAATCTCACTAATGCTACCTCGGAATTTCTATTTCTTTCCGGGGTAGACTTAAATGGTCAATATAATTATTGTTGCCTTGCTTGTGCTGGTTTTCCTTGTTTGGCAATTTTGCTTTTCAGTACAGAAAGGGCCTCAGAAAATTGGGGATCCTGCAATGTTCCGATTTTAGCGCGATCGCGCTGTAGGGCTTTTTGTTGTTCTTCGCTCATTTCGGAAATGATATTGGGGGTAATGCCTTCCTTATTGATGTCGCGCCCATCAGGGGTTAAATACTTGGCAACAGTAACGGCTAATCCAGACTCTGCCCCAACGCGGCGTACCGATTGCACAAGCCCTTTGCCAAAGGTTTGGGTACCAACGATGACTGCTCGATTATTATCTTGTAAAGCCCCTGCGAGAATTTCACTGGCACTGGCAGATCCGCCATCAACTAATACCGCCAAAGGTTTATCCGTTAAAGCATTGCCATTAGCTCGTTTGACGTCTGTTTCTCCTTGGCGATTGACGGTAGAGACAAGTTTACCTTCATCAAGCCACATGCGAGCAATTTGAACACTGGCTTGGAGCAATCCCCCAGGATTAGAGCGCAAATCGAGAATATATCCTTCTACATCCTGTTTTTCAAACTTATTAATCGCATTTCGCATTTCCTCTGAGGCATTGGCGTTAAACTGATTGAGGCGAATATATCCCATTTCTTGACCTTGAGAGGTTTCATGAAGGCGCGTTTTTACAGGATGCACTTCAATGCGGGCGCGGGTAATGTCATAATCGATTTTTTCCTCACCGCGCTTAATAGTTAACGTAACCTCAGTCCCCGGTTTGCCCCGAATCAAACTCACTGCTTCATTCAATTCCATGCCCTTGGTACTTTTCCCATTAATGGCAATAATTAAGTCTTTGGCAATGATCCCGGCTTCATAGGCTGGTGTCTCTTCAATGGGAGAAATTACCCTGATATAGTCCGTTTCTTCATCTAAAGCAATCTGAATCCCTACCCCAGTCAATTCGCCAGAGGTATCAATTTGCAGATTTTTAAATTCCTCCGGCTTCATAAAGCGGGTATAGGGATCATCTAGCTCCTCCAGCATCTCATTAATCGCCTTATAAGCCTCTTGTTTATCTTCATAAGAACGATTGAGATACTCTTGCCGCACTGCTTGCCAATCGACTTGATTGAAAGTAGCATCAACATATTGTTGATTAACAATCTGCCAAACTTCGTCAACTAGCTCTTTCGGACTTTCTCGGAAAAAAGCTTGACTTTGTGAGAGATGAACGCCAGCGCCGGTAACAGCAACTGTAGTTAACATCGCTGCTGTTGCCCCAAGAACAAGTCTGCCTTTTGTCATAACCATAAGCCTAGGAAATTGTAAAAATAAGAATTATGAAGGGTTATGCCTACCCTAGCATAGGTTATCTTCTGTACCGAACCGAAATAAATAACATTTCGCAAACTCAGAGATAATATTTTCAACAATTTTCAACAGCAATGCCAGTCCCGTTTTCCGGAGGCGTAATCTGTGACTCCTCTGGCATCACCATTGCTGAGTTCTTAAAATAACTTGAAAAGGGAAACTAATCCTGTATCTACTTAGTATTTTAAAAATAAATAACTAGTAAGAATTATGAATTCAACCTCTATTCCCGTTGAAATTCGACAGCGACGACTAGCTCTTAAACGACAACGACAAGTTCGAATTCTGCAATCTCTCTGGCAATTATTGCTTATTTCCAGCCTGACCGGGGGGTTGATTTGGGCGAGCTTCCTACCGAAATGGGGAATTCGCCAACCTCAACAAGTTCAGATCCAAGGCAATCAATACTTAAGTACCGAAGCATTGCGCCAAATTTTAACGCCAACCTCATCAGACTCGGTGATTATCCTTTCTCCGCAACAAATTACAAACCGATTGCAACGCCAAGCCCCTATTAAGCAAGCAACTGTTGCCCGCGACTTATATCCGCCACAGCTGACCATTGCCGTTGATGAGCGAAAACCTGTTGCGGTGACAGTTGCCAACCCTAACACCGTTAATCCTTTAGGGAAAGGCTATCTTGATGCCACTGGCGTTTGGATGCCGAAAGAGAGTTATCGCTCCTCTGCTAAGTTGACTTCTTCGTTGAAAGTTATTGGTTATCGCCCTCAATATCGGTTTCAGTGGGCTCAAATTTACCCGCAGCTGCAAGCTAGCCCTGTTGATATCCAAGCTGTGAATTGGCAAAATCCTGCCAATCTCATTTTAGAAACAGAACTGGGGAAAGTGCATTTAGGCGGCAATACGGCTATCCTTTCTCAACAGCTTCAGCTATTAGCAAAACTGAAAAACCTGCCGGAAAAAGTTCCTCCCAAGGAAATCCGCTATATCAACTTAAAAAACCCTGACTTTATCTTGATCGAGTTGAATAATCAATCAAAAAGAATTGATCATGAATAAAGAATGATGGATAATTTTGACAAGGTGGGGTTAGTTAACATAGAACAATTGCCCAAAATATCTCCCTGTATCTGTATGGGATAAGGGAAGCTAGCAGGCATTATTTCTATTTCAATCACTTAATTGAAATCTATATAAAACTCGCTAATCAATGAGTTATTGGACACTATACTTGGAGTCTCAATCTGATCATAACAATGAAAACGCAAGAGCAGGACTCTCCCAATTTCAATTCTCCCTATCTTGCCATCTCGGAAAATGCAAATCATTCGGGGGATGGTCTAGATGATATCGAAAATTTACTTAATTCATCCCATAGTGACCCGGAAAAACCAACCCAAGAAGAAGCAAGGAGTGACCATATCGTGCCAGGAAATGTGGCAAGAATCAAAGTAATCGGCGTTGGGGGAGGCGGTTGTAATGCAGTTAACCGTATGATTGCCAGCGATGTGACTGGTGTCGAATTTTGGGGCATTAATACCGATGCCCAGGCGTTATCCCGGGCTACTGCCCCCAATCGACTGCAAGTCGGGGAAAAATTAACCCGAGGCTTAGGCGCCGGCGGCAATCCCTCCATTGGTCAAAAGGCAGCGGAAGAATCGCGAGACGAAATTGCCAACGCCCTGGAAGATACCGATCTCGCTTTTATTACTGCTGGTATGGGAGGGGGAACCGGCAGCGGGGCAGCGCCCATTGTGGCAGAAGTGGCCAAAGAAATGGGATGTTTAACGGTCGGTGTTGTGACTCGCCCCTTTACCTTTGAAGGACGGCGGCGCACCAGCCAAGCGGAAGAAGGGATTTCTGCCCTCCAAACCCGTGTCGATACCCTCATTGTCATCCCCAATAATAAACTCCTCTCTGTCATTGACGAACAAACCCCGGTACAAGATGCGTTTCGCGTTGCTGATGATATTCTGCGTCAAGGGGTACAAGGGATTTCCGATATTATTACGATCCCCGGCTTGGTGAATGTGGACTTTGCCGATATTCGAGCCGTAATGGCGGATGCAGGATCAGCATTGATGGGGATTGGGACCGCTTCTGGGAAGTCGCGGGCAGCAGAAGCGGCCACCGCTGCCATTTCCTCTCCCCTGTTAGAATCTTCGATTCAAGGGGCACAAGGGGTGGTATTCAATATTACCGGCGGCAGCGATATGACGCTCCATGAAGTCAATACTGCCGCAGAAACGATTTACGAAGGAGTGGATCCCAATGCCAACATTATCTTTGGTGCGGTCATTGATGATGAAAAAATGGAGGGAGAAATTCGAATTACCGTCATTGCCACTGGCTTTTCCGGCGAAGAAGAAAGCAGCAGCAAATCCCCCAAAAAAGAAAGCAAAGCCCCTGCCAAAAGTACAACCGCTTCTACTCCCAAAAAATCAAGCAGTTCTGAAACGCAAGACAATCGCGGATTAGATATCCCGGATTTTTTACAACGTCGTCGTCGTTAAATAGAGGAAATTCCATTGAAGTGTCCAACGGCATTAACGATTGCAGGCTCAGATAGCGGCGGCGGTGCTGGAATCCAAGCGGATTTGCGCACCTTTGCTTTTCATCAAGTCCATGGCACCAGTGCCATTACTTGTGTTACCGCTCAAAATACCCTAGGGGTGCAGCGAGTGGATTCCCTATCACCGGAAGCTGTCGCAGCTCAAATCGAATCGGTGGCCGCCGATATTGGGATACAAGGGGTTAAAACCGGTATGCTCCTCAATGAAGGGATTATTCAAGCCGCCGCGCAATCGATCCAAAAATATGGCCTAGAATCTAGGTTAGTGGTGGATCCGGTGATGGTATCCCGCACCGGCGCCCAACTCATTGATGACAGCGCGATCGCGCAATTGCAACAGCAGTTAGTGCCCCTAGCGGCGCTGGTGACACCGAACCGGTATGAAGTCCAAATTCTCTCTGGACAGGAAATTAACACCTTAGATGACATGAAAGCGGCTGCAGAACTGATTTATCATAAAGGGGCAAATTCAGTGTTAGTCAAAGGGGGAGCGATGTCGGAACCTGCCCAGGGCAAAGATGTTTGGTTTAATGGGGAACAGTTGGAAGTGCTAAGTGCAACGCCAGTGGCAACCAAAAACAATCATGGCACCGGTTGTACCCTCTCTGCCGCGATCGCGGCCAATTTGGCCCTAGGAAAAGCGTTGAAAACAGCTATTCAAGAGAGTAAAACTTATCTTACCGCTGCTTTGGAATTTTCTCTCGATTTAGGGCAAGGGAGCGGTCCCGTAGGCCACTTTTTTCCTATAAGATAAGTGATAATTGCTTGAACAGCGACAACCCAATACGGATTAACGGCAGAACCTATGACATCCAACTCTCAATTTCAAGGTCTTTCTTCCGTCGCGCCTCAGAAAAATCGGCCCACTGTTCCCATGTCTGTTTATCGAGAATTGGCTGGGGAATTGCAAACCACAAAAAACCAACTAGATCAGTTGAAGCAGGAAAATCAGCAACTGCATCAACAAAATCAGCGTTTGCGCTCAGAAATTCGTCAATTGGTGCAATCGGTGCAAAAATTAGAAAGCATGATGGGGGATGGGGATGAATACTCCCAAAGCAATTTGGCCACGTCTGAACCGCCTCAAGCTGAGCTAACGGAAACTTCCCTCAATCGTCATGATGATTTCTCTCAGTCCCATCAGGAAACTTGGTTAAGCCAACCCCCCCATTCTCAGGAGACAGAACCATCGCAAAACTCAGATGAAGTCAACAGTTGGTTCATTTTGGCCGCGATTGTGATGATTATTTTGACATTTTCGGGAATGGGATTTATGGTGGCGCGTCCCTTAATTAACAATTCAGGGAAATGAGGGGCTGTCTTTCGACTGGAGCGACGCAGCGAAGCGAGGAAGTGAAGATTTCCTCGAAAGTTCATACGTCCCCTCCAACGTCTAAAGACGCTTGGTTTTACATGGTAAACTCTGTCACTTTGAAATCAATCAAAACAATATATCAAAAAACTAGCACATATGGGAGATATTCAAGCACTACGAGGGACACGAGATATTTTGCCAGAAGAAGTAAATTACTGGCAGCAAGTGGAAACCGTCGCCAAAGAAATTCTTACCAAAGCCGCTTATACTGAAATTCGACCCCCCATTTTTGAACAAACGGCCTTATTTGAACGGGGCATTGGGGAAGCTACCGATGTGGTGAGTAAAGAAATGTACACGTTTCGCGATCGCGGCGATCGCAGTTGTACCCTAAGACCAGAGGGAACTGCCGGTGTGGTGCGGGCTTTTATTGAACACGGCCTGCAAAGCCAAGGGGTACAACGGCTTTGGTACACCGGCCCCATGTTTCGCTACGAACGCCCTCAAGCTGGGCGGCAACGGCAATTTCATCAAATTGGACTGGAATTGCTGGGGTCCCCTTCTCCCTTAGCCGATGTGGAAACCATTGCCCTGGCAACGGATATTTTAGAACGCCTCGGGTTGCAACATCTTACCCTAGAACTAAATTCTGTCGGGGATGCCAGCGATCGACAGCGGTATCGCGCCGCCCTGGTGGAATATTTAACCCCCTACAAAGATCAATTGGATGCCGATTCCCAAGATCGTCTCACCAGCAATCCCCTACGCATTCTCGACAGTAAAGACGAACAAACCCAAGCCATCTTAGAAAAGGCGCCGCGCTTGCTGGATTATCTAGGGGAAGAATCTCGACAGCATTTTGAACAAGTCAAAGCCCAACTCACCGCCTTAGGCATTGACTACAAACTCAATCCCAATTTAGTGCGGGGACTGGATTACTATACCCACACCGCCTTTGAAATTCAATCAGCGGATTTAGGGGCACAAGCTACTGTTTGCGGGGGCGGCCGCTATGATGGCTTAGTCTCTCAATTGGGAGGCGATGACACCCCCGCCATGGGTTGGGCCATTGGTATGGAGCGGTTGATCCTGCTTCTCAAACAGCTGAAAGATCCCCCAGATCCTCGCCTTGACTTTTATATGGCCTCTCGCGGCGATCGCGCCCCCGCCCAAGCCCTGATCCTAGCCCAAAAATTGCGCCATCAAGGATTTCGAGTAGAATTAGACCTCAGCGGCAGCCGCTTCCAAAAACAATTTAAACGAGCCGACCGCAGCGGTGCTGTTGCTTGTTTAATTTTAGGCGATGCGGAAGCCGATCAGGGAACCGTTAACCTAAAATGGATGGCAACACAAGAGCAATCTGTCTTGAAACAAAATCAACTGTTAGCCAATAGCGAGGAACTCCGTCAGCAAATTTGGCAAGCAGCCCATCAGGAATAACCGGAAACGATATGGAAACCTGGGAATTTTTCCTGCAAAAAGTTGGCGAAGCGGACTGGTTGCGGTTAGATACCGCCCAGCCCGAACTGCCCGCAGGATGGTATACCGTTGCTGCCCGGGCGCAGCACCGCCCCCATGAGTTGATTGAAGTGGAACTCAGCACTCGCGAGACACCAGAAGCAATTGCCAGGGAGATAAAACGCCAACAATTTTGTCAGCTAGATGAACAAGGATTTGGCATTCTCCTTTCTGAAATTGAACTTCCCCCCGGCATTTGGGAAATTCAATGTTGCGCTGATTTGCGGGATGCCCTATTGGGAGAAGATTGGGCAATCACGCTTCCGCTGCGAGTGACTTTGAATTTAGAAAGCACCTCGATTCAGTTCCAGGAACCGGTAGCAATAAACGTTTCCACTGAACAAGATTCCCAGGAAAAAGAAGACTGAGAAGGGCTGCGATCGCGGTTCCTGGTAGAGGCGGATCAAATGTTGGAAGAGGCTGTCGCGGAATTATCCCCCACCTTGGAAACAACGCCAGAGGATAACAGGCATCAGCCCCCGGCCTATTCCCTGCAACTGGATCAAGACCAATTAATGGCCGATCTCAGCAAACCCATTATTATTTCCGGACAAGCGATTGCCCATCAAGACGCGCCTCATCCCCCTTTACGCCTCATGATCGCCTTGCGCGATCCCAGAACCGGCGATCTCATTGCGGAATTATTCCCGCGCCTTCCCGATTCTTCCTTTCCCGTCGCTTTTTGCTACTCCCTGACCGTTGCTTCCAGTTGCGGCAGTTATCTCCTAGAAGGAGAAGTTACGCTCTGCGAGGACAATTTACGAAACCAAGCCCAAATTTTTGACCGTCAACCGTTTACCGTTACTGCCCAGTGGGAAAAACTGCAATCCCTTTTGAGAGTAGCTTCTCCAACAAAGTCCCATCCCTCTGCCCCATTATCCCCCTTATTGGCAAAAGATACCTTATCAAGCGGCGTTTCTCCAAAATGGCAGGGCGTGTTGCCGCCTAGACTTGCCGCCAAACGCAATCATCGTTATAAAAAACCCTCCCCCAGGCTTCCCAGTCTTCCCAAATCATCTGAATCTGTGCGGTCAACCCCGGAAGCCTCTGCTGCTTATGAATGGGAATTAATTCCCGAATTAGTCATTATTTCCACAGACGAAAATAATCATGATGGATAATTGGACAAAAGAATTTCTGGCTTTCTGCAATACGCTCAACCAAGATATCGAAGAATTTTGGAAAGAAGTGGAACAATTCACTGAGCAATTTTCTGAATCCTTGGATGAGATGGTGCAACAAACGGAAGAGACCATTGCTGAAGAAATTGACGTATTTTGGCAAGAGTTTTTTGAGCCCTTAATCGAGTTTGATGAAATGGCGGAATTCGGCGATGAGGATTTCGATTTTGTAATTGCGTCTAAAGTGTATCCGACGCAAAATACGCATCCGGCTTGCCAGGGCTGCCGTCATTACCATGGCTATGTTTATGGCGGGAATTTATTTGTCTGTGCCATGCATCCTTATGGTTGGCCCGATGAAAACTGCCCGGATTGGGAAGGAAAAGGCAGCGGCGAGGAGCCAAATTGATTGTTGTTTAAGATAACTGAAGCGTAACCGGTAAGGAGACTTGATTCGATGGTTGATCGACAAGCGGTAATCGCGTGGTTGGAACAAAATGTGCCCAGTTCCCGCCTTCAACATATTTTAGGCGTGGAAACCATGTCAAAACAGTTAGCCCAATTTCACAGCGCTGATCCAGATAAAGCGCAAACTGCGGGGTTAATGCATGATTTGGCCAAATACTTTTCCCCGGAACAAATTTTAGCCATGACTCGGGAAAAAGGGATAGAAGTTGATGAAATTTGTGCCAAACGCCCTCATTTATTGCATGCCGAGGCCAGTGCCATTGTTGCCCAAGATACCTTTAACGTCCAAGATCAAGAAATATTAAACGCGATCGCGGAACATACCCTAGGCAATGCCCCCATGTCGCCCCTTAGCTGTATTGTGTTCGCCGCGGACAAACTAGAACCCAATCGCGGGGATACGCCGGAACTAAACGCCATGCGGGAAGCTGCTTGGGACAATCTCTATCGCGGCGTCTATCAGGTGTGCGACCAAAGCATTAAAAATTTGATCCAAAAAGGGCGTCCCATCCATCCCCGAACCGTTGCCACTCGCAATTGGGCGATGCAAGCCGGAAAATGTTAAAACCTCTGAATCATTTCCTACCTGCGGGAGGCTATCCACGCTATCTTAGGGATAAGTTTAATCAGTTATCAGGCTTGACCAATTATTCCACACCGAGTTCATGAATCATCAGCTCAACCAGAATTCCACCTCAATTCCAACTCCCACCGTTGCTGCTGCCGAAAAACTGGCTTGGCATATTGCCCACACGGCAGATCACTATAAAGCCGGTGATATTGTTTTGTTAGAAGTGGTAGAAGTCTCCTATTTAGCCGATTACTTTGTCATTGCCAGCGGTTATTCCCGCACCCAAGTCAAAGCAATTTCAGATGCCATTCAAACTGCAGTGGAAAAGGAATACAATTATCCCCCAGTTCGCATTGAAGGGGAAAAAGAACGGAACTGGATTTTACTGGATTATGGCGATGTGATTGCTCACATTTTATTGCCGGAAGAACGAGAATATTACGATATTGAAGCCTTTTGGGGACACGCCAAACGCATTGATTTTGAAACCGTGCAACAAACATCAACAGGTTGATTTTTCATGAGAGATTTATCCCCATCTCAATTTTGTCCGGTTCCCAGGGAACAACGCCCCCTCAACGAATATGAAGCGTTGAAGGATGCTTGGCCTTTTCGTTGGGCAACCTTTAGCCGTTTTGCCTATATCCGGAAATTGCTGTGGACATGGGGCTGGGGCTGGTTAATTGCCGGTCCTGTGACGGAAGCCAGTTTTCCCTTAGCAACGGCGCCTTTGCAATTTTTGCTATGCGCGGCGTTAGCCGCAAGCTTATTGGTGGTTTTTATGCTGCTCAGGCTTTATTTAGGCTGGTCTTATATTCGGACTCGCCTTGAGAAAACGACTATTCCCTATGAAGAGTCAGGCTGGTACGATGGACAAACTTGGGAAAAACCAGACGCCGTTTTAACACGCGATCGCTTGGTCGTTTCTTATCAAATTGAACCCATTCTGAAGCGTTTACGGATAACTGGGATAGTCCTCATTTTCCTAGCTGCCATCGATAGTCTCGCTTGGCTGCTTCTCACTTATGTCTAATCTCCTGTAATTTATGAGCAAAAAACGGACGCAAACGCCGGAACTGGAAGTTCACTTATTGCGAGAAGGAATTGTTGAATCCATCCATCGCGTTCATGCCTTAGTATGCGATGATCGCGGACGCATTTTATCTTTTGCGGGGCATTGTGAAACTGCCTCTTTTATTCGTTCCGCTTTGAAACCCTTTCAAGCTCTTCCCACCATCAAAAGCGGCGCCCTAGAACATTTTCAACTCACTGACAAAGATTTAGCCATCATTTGCAGTTCTCATCAGGGAACGGTGCCGCAAGCCCGACAAGCCTTCAATATTCTTTGGCGCGCCGATATTGATCCCAATGCCCTCCAATGTCCCATTCCTGCCGGTAAAAGCAGCTCCCTGCAAAATACTTGTTCCGGAAAGCATGCGGGGATGCTGGCAGTTTGTCAACAGTATGGGTGGCCTCTCAACAGCTATCTGCGTCATCATAGCGCGATCCAAGAACTAATCTTAAATACCGTTGGCGAAATTTTGCAAATGCCGGGGGCAGAATTTATTGGCGTCCAAGATGACTGTGGGGTGCCCACTTACTACATGCAACTGTCCCAAATGGCCACTTTATTTGCCTATTTATCCTCGGGAGCGGATCTTTATTTAGAGCGGGTGAGCCGAGCGATGACCCATTATCCGGAACTGGTTGCCGGCGAGGGGGCCTTTGATACGGAGCTAATGAAAGCAAGCAATGGCAATATTGTCGCCAAGTCTGGGGCCGAAGGCGTCCAATGTATGGGACGTATCGGAGAAGGGATGGGATTGGCGATTAAATCCCTAGATGGTTCCAAACGCGCTAAATATGCTGTGGCTATTCATTTGTTGATGCAAATGGGTTGGATTAGCCCCGCAGTCTCAGATAATTTAGCCGAGAAGTTTCTAACCCTAGATGAACACAAACGCCTTGAGGTGGTTGGGGAACTAACGCTGGTGTGAACAGAATTAGTTATTGGGCTTGCAGCATTTGTTGCTGCACTTTCTGTTTTAGTTCCGGATTCGATTTCATTTTTTTTGTAATCTGATTAAACTCGGAGACGGTTAAGCCCTGTTGTTGAACAATCTCTTTCGAGCGATTGCAGTAATTGATAATCAGCGATCGCGCATCGGAAGGCAAGTCTTTATAGCTTTCTGAGCGATTGCAAGCAACCTTGGGAACTTCCTGGGAATCTAATACGTTTTGAATTTCCCCAAATGTATTTTGGCGCAATTTTTCAATGGCGAGCACCGCTTGCGCATAGTTTTTTAGTTGCTGCTCATTATACGCCTGAGCTTGGCCAATGGCACTGATCTGAAATGGATTGCCGCCTAAGGCTTTGTTCAAGATAATATCGAGTCCGCTCCCGGCAAACAGGAAACTCGTTGTCACTAAGGCAATTTTTAACAAAGATTGGTGAAGAGGGAACATAAGAGATAATATTGATCGAAATAATGGCGCAATGTAGAGAAAACTCCTGACTTAATAGTGAGACGATTATCAACTTTGAAAAGTTTCAAAGCGGTGTAATTTTTTAAAGATAGTCGCCTATCGTCTCGCAGCAGGAAAAATCATGATGATTCACTGAGAATTGCGTTGAAAAATTCGACAGAGTTGAACGATCTTGGTTTGGAGGGTGTTCACCGCGTCCTCTCCTCGCTTCAAATCTGCTTCTAAATTCAATAAAATAGGAAAAGCATTTAACAATTGTTGTAAGGAAACCGCTTGCACATCTTGACGGAGAAAGTAAACCCGTTTGGGATTATTAATGTCAGCCGACTGAGCAATCGCTTGCTTGTCTGTTTCTCCTTTTTCTAACATCAGTTTGACCAAAAACCAGGTGCGGAATTGCCCCACTAAAACGGCAACAATTTTGAGGGCTGGTTCATTGCGATTTAATAAATCAGCCAGCAATTGCAACCCATGATTGGTGTTGGCATCACGGATCGCCTTTGCCAATTGTAAACTATTGTGAGCGTTGGCGGTTACCAACTGCGCGATCGCGCTTTCGTCTAATGCCCCCTCTTTCCCGGCACTATAGAGTGACAGCTTTTCCAATTCCTGATACAGCAACCGGGTATCATTACCTACTGCCGCCACTAACTGTTCTTGGGCCGCGTTAGTGAGCGATACCCCTTTTTCTGCCGCCGCAGTTGCCGCTTGTTCTAACAGCTGTTCCGTTTTCCAGGGCGGAATTAACGCAAACTCTTGAAACTTGGCATACTGCTTCAATAGCTTAGTTGACTTGAGACGGCCATCAGGCTTTTTCTCACTTGTAAATAACAAATGAGAGGTGTCGGGAAGTTTGGGCAACGTTCGTTCTAACTCTGAGAATAAGGCGTCTGAGCAGCGTTGGCCCAAAGTTGTTTTTTCTACCCGGACTAAGCGCCCGCCACCCCCAAAAGGAGGCGTTAAGGCTTGATAGAGACCTTCGGCGACTGCTTCCGTTTCCTCTCCTGAGATGATATCTTCATTAAAGTCGGCCCAAATCGGATCAACCACTTTCTCCTGCAACGCCGCAATGGCTTTTGTTAAGCGATATTCATCTTCCCCCCAAAAAAAGTAAATTGGCATATGCAAGTGATGTTTTTTGTCGAGTTTTCCTTTATTGTGGTTTTAGAGGGTTAGCAGGAGAGATTCGCCTTGGACGAAGCTTATCAAACTTATGTGGAACAAGTCGCCCGGTTAACCCAACCGGCATTGTATCCGACGCAGTTGAAAAATATTCAGGAATCCCCCAAATTTCAACGGGATGAACAAGGGAAAGTACAAGCGCAATCCTTTCCCGGATATAGCGTTATTACGCCTCCTTACGCAGAAGATCCTGCCAATGAAGGGTTTTATCATCACATTGCCCAGACGCAAAAACGGCTGTTAAGTCAACTGCCTCAAGATTTTATTTTGCCAGTGCCTCCTGCCAGTTTTCATGTCACCTTGGCAGACTTGATTTGGGGAGATGATTTTCAAGCGGTTGTCCGTCAAAATCCGGATTTTGAAACGCAACTCAAGCATCAAATCGGGTTGAGTTTTGAGGAGTATCAACAGCACAAATATATTGCTAAACCCTTACACTGGCAATTAGTGGGGTTAATTATTCGTCCTCGCGCGATCGTTGTCGGCTTATTGCCCAAAGATGAAAATTCTTATGAACAAGTGATTCAATTGCGCCGCGCCATTTATCAAAATAAGGCGTTATTGTCTCTGGGGCTGGAACAGCATTATCATTTCTTAGCGCATGTCACGTTAGGCTATTTTGGCAAAGTTTTAGACGAGTCGGAACAAAATGAGGTATGCAGTACCTTAACCGCCATTAGCGATCAATGGCTAGAAGCAGATCCGAAATTTTTAACGATTTATCGGGCGGAATTGCGCAAATTTTCTGATATGACATCTTTTACGCGCGACGCTGATTTTCCGGCAGTGACCTTCGGTGAACAATAACTGAATTTATGGGAAAAATCCCCCTCAATCATCCAATTGTTGAACAAAGTTTTGCCATCATTGATCGGGAAGCAGGCGATCATTCCTATTCTCCTGAGCAATATCAAGTGGTTCGCCGCGCGATCCATGCCACCGCAAACTTTGAATTTTTAGATCTGTTTTACTTTAGCGATCGCGCCATTGAACAAGCCCTTGATGCCTTAAACCGCCAAACGCCCATTATTGTTGATGTGGGGATGGTAAAACAAAGCATGCAGGGGATGGTGGATAAAACCTGTCATAATCCCATTGTGTGTGCCTTGGAACAAGCAGGGGCAGTTCCGCCAGGCAAAACGCGCACGGAAACGGGATTGCTGAATTGTTTAGAGACTTATCCCCAAGGAATTTATGTCATCGGCAATGCCCCCACTGCCCTGTTAGCCCTTTGCGATGGCATTAAAAACGGTATCGCGCAACCGAGTTTCGTCGTGGGTGCCCCGGTGGGATTTGTCTCCGTGATGGAATCGAAACAAATCCTTGCCCAAACAGATGTTCCCCAAATCCGGGTTGAGGGGCGCAAGGGGGGATCGGCAGTCGCTGGGGCGATTATCAATGCCTTATTAGTCTTAACGCAAGAACAAGTATGAGCAACGCATCGCAAATTAAAGTGGTGGGAGTGGGGTTGGATGGCGAAGGGGGATTAACGGAAACGGTGCGGGAAATTGTTGAACAGGCAACGGTTTTAGTGGGCAGTGAACGCCAGTTAAATTGCTTTTCCAACTATCAGGGGAAACGAATAAAATTGGGAAATTTACAGGCAACGATCGCGCAGATCAAAACCGCTTTGACGTCTCAAGAACAGGTGGTGGTTTTAACCAGCGGCGATCCCTTATTTTTTGGATTGGGCCGTTTATTGTTAGCCCATTTTTCCCCTGAGCAATTAACGTTTTATCCCCATTTATCGTCCTTGCAACTTGCTTTTAATCGCATCAAACTGCCTTGGCAAGATGCTACCTTCATCAGTGCCCATGGGCGCAATACAGAGGCCTTAGTAAAAGCCCTGCAAAGGGGAGATGAAAAAATTGGCATTCTCACCGATCCTCAGAATACCCCCAGCGCGATCGCGCAGTTGATTACCGCCCTTGATTTGCCCTATTCGTATCAATTTTGGGTTTGTGAAAATCTAGAAGGCAAGGAAGAAAGCTGTCAATGGTTGGACTTAGAAACTGTAAAAGCGTCTCAGTTTTCTCCCTTGAATGTGGTGATTTTACGGCGCCATGTTTCCACAGTTCCCGATTTGGAAAAGCTGCCCCGTTTCGGCTTAGCCGATGAGGTATTTCTCAGTTTTCCCGATCGCCCGGGATTAATGACAAAACGGGAGATTAGACCCTTAATTCTAGGGGAACTGGGGTTGCAGCCGGAACAAACTATTTGGGATATTGGCGCCGGAACGGGTGCTGTTTCCATTGAAATTGCTCGTTTATTTCCCACTTGCCAAGTTTATGCGATTGAGCAAACGGCAATGGGGGTTTCCCTGATTAGAGACAATTGCCAACGCTTGGGGGTAGACAATGTCACTGCTATTGCCGGAAAAGCCCCGAATCAACTGCCAACAACTTCCCCCCATCGGGTGTTCATTGGGGGCACCGGCGGCAATTTAAATGAAATTCTACAGGTTTGCGAGGAAACACTTGTCAGCGAAGGCAGGATTGTTTTAGCCTTAGCCACGCTAGAAAATTTCGAACAAGCCAGACAATGGTTGCAACAACATCGCTGGCGCGATCGCGTTCTCCACATTCAAATTTCCCGCACCATTCCCATTGCCAACTTGACACGTTTTTCTCCCCTTAATCCCGTGTATTTGCTAACGGCTTGGCGGGAAAACTAGCCATTGGCAGCGGTTGCCACTGTTTCTTGTGGCGAAAAAACGGATAATAACTCATCAACGCTGGCATTAGGGGAAAGGAAAGAAAAGAGATGTTTATAGCGTAAAACGCCTTCTTCATCCAACACAAATTGCCCCGGTAAAGGGGCTCCCAAGGCTTGACCAACGCCATATTTGCGGAAAACGCTGCAAGTGGGATTGCTCAGCAAGGGAAACTGAATGCCTAAATCTTTGACGACTTGTTGACTTTGCGACACATCCGTACTGGTTATCATTAAAACTTCAATATTGCGTTGGCGAAATTCCTCATAACGTTTGTTTAATTCGACAATGTGAGGATAGCAGAGGGGACAATATTGTTTTTCGGTGAAAATGCGGGTAAAGGCAAGGATAACCGGTTTTTGCTCCCGATAATCGTTTAATTTGACTTGTTGGTCGTTGGTTGCATCGGGAAGTTCAAAATTGGGCGTTTTTAAGCCGACAATGAGGGGACTGCTAGCAGGAAGCGGGAAAAAATTGTTGAAAAAACGCCGGTTGAATAAACCGCGAAAATCGGTTGAGGTTAACATGGTTCGGTTAAGTGAGACAGCATCATTTGTTTTGTATTTTAAGCGATGCTCTTGTTAACCCCAACTTATATAGCAATCCTAAACATGCTCGCTACAGATGATCCCCCCTTAGCAAGGGGGGGTAGGGGGGATCTGAAGTTAATCTACTGTTTACGGGGTGCGCTTCAATACCCAAATTTCCAGCAATGACCATTCCTCGCCGGGATAGTTTTCTTGTTCCAGGGCAGACATGCGGCGGTGGCGGGTTGCCGTACTGCCGACAAAGTCAAGATGCTTGAGAAGAATTCGCTTAGTGGCATCGGCTTTTTCTAAGCCAAAGGGATTTAAGAAATTTACCAAAGCATACCCTTCACGAGGGGCTTGGGCAAAGGCGCCAATTAATTCATCGATCGCGCTTTCTTCCAAATAGACTAAGGCAGCGGTGGAAACCAGAATATCGGCTTCCTGCATTGTCTTCAATACTTGGGCCTTTTTATCCGCCGGAGGCTGGTTTAAATCCGCTTGAATCGTTTGATCGAAAATGCCGGCATTTTGGGCATAATTAACGGCATTCTCGGAAATATCAATACCGGTGGTTTGCAGATTCAAGCGGCGAGACTTGAGCGGCTGTTTGGCGGTTTCGGCATCTTTCCAATTCTCGCGAATCTCATCCACTGTCATTTCGTGCGCGATCGCGAGGGTGGTATTGCCAAAACAGCAAGCTAGATCGACATAAGGAATCGGTTTGCTCTGCTGCTGTTGACACCAGGGCAGAATGAGGCGATCAAAGGTTTGTCGATTGTTGTTATCAGAAATATAGTCTAGGGCATCAATAATTCGTTCCTTAAAGGGAACCGGCGTCGATGCCATATAGATATCATCAAAATGCTGTTTCTTTTCCTCGGTTTTAACACCTGATTCTTGACTCATAGCTCATTCCCGCTTGATACTCAACAAAGCAACCATACCTGATCAACTAGCACTCTAGCAAATCGAAGGAACATTATCTCCTTGTTCGCCATCAATATTGGTATTGGTCTAGCGTGCTAGATTTTTCCAATTCCGTTCTAAAACGCCTTGACATTTAAAAAAGAGATAGGTAGTATTAGACTGGACGAAAAAACAGGGGTACACTTACCTGTACTTAATAATTCAAGGCGATTTTTCCTCAGGAGGGAGTGTTATTCTAAATTATCCCTAATTATTATCTATACAGAAAGTTGAAATGCATTGTAGAATCCAAGGTATGCTAAGCTTAGTTAAAACAGGAACCTAAGATCGAAACTAAGTGTCTTAGGCAGACAGTCGAACTCAAGGCAAGTCGGTGTGAGGTAAATCGAATATGGCAATTATAAATGAATCGGAAGCTAATCGATTCTTTGATGAACAATTCTATTTAAGTAATAATCCGGATGTGGAAAACGCAGTGGAAAATGGCGTTTTCGACAGCGGGTTCGATCATTTTTTAGAATTTGGTCTCCAGGAAAATCGGGCGCCTAATGAAACGTTAACTTTCTTCACAGAAGAGACCTATTTAGAAGAAAACCCTGATGTTGAAGAAGCAGTAAATAATGGCGTTTTTGATAGCGCCTTGGATCACTTCTTGTCATTCGGGGTTAATGAGCTTGAAGTCCGCAGCGAAAGCAACGGCTATCAATTTTTTGATAGTCGCAATTATTTAAATGAAAACCGCGATGTAGCACGTGCCGTTGAAGATGGCATATTAGACTCTGCTTTAGAGCACTACGCCAAATTCGGATTTTCCGAAGGTCGCAACGGTCTTTTTACCATCAACTCAGATAAGGTGGTTGATGAGGGCAACACTTTAAACTTTACTGTTGAAACCTTTAATCAAAATAGCATCAGCCGGGATACGGAAATTGAGTTCAGTTTTGCCGGAGATATTGACCTCAGCGATATTGCTGGGGATAGTTTAAGCGGTACTGCCACAATTCCAACCGGCAGCAGCAGTACCCCTTTTTCCGTTGAGTTAGTAGAAGATGCCAGCACTGAAGGCTTAGAAAGTCTGACTGCTGAAGCGACAGTCAATAATGCCACTCTGACGCAGAACGCATTCGTTAATGATACAAGTGTTAACACCCCTCCTACAGCCAGCAATGATCAATTTTCCACTGAGCAGGGAAGCAGCATAGACATTCCTGTGGGAGATTTGCTGGCTAATGATAGCGATGCCGAAGGCGATTCCCTCACGATTGAAGGAACAAGCGCTGTAGAAAACGGCACGCTTGAAGAAAACAGCCAAGGCTTCGCTCCTGGAGAAGGCGTCATCCAACACCAAGGAACCGTCACCTTTAATGAACAGGTTACGGTCGGCAATTTCGGGATTGATTTCAGCGCCGAACGACAAGGCGATAGCCGCAGCGGCTTCTTTGTCAATGACAATGCCGATTTGAACACGGTGTTGTTCGATGTGGGCAACCCTGACACTTTAACAGTACAAAATCAACAGCTCACTGTTTCCGGAGCGGACTTATTAGTTTCCTCCGAGTTGGCGCAATTCTTGTCAGAGCAAGGGTTAGCCTCTGACGATTTAACCGGTGCCGACGTTGGCGATGTCCAAATCCAAGCGTCAGTAAGCGAGGGTGAAAGCGGCAACCTAACAGTACAAGACGGGGTAACCAGCGTTAGCCTCGATACTGAGTTATTATCCAGCGCTGCCGGATTGACTCTCAGCGGCACCGATAGTGAGGCCACCCCCGCAGAAGGGTTTGATGTCGGCTTCGGCATTACCGAAGAAAGCAGCTTCACCCTAGAGGAAGTTATCACTAGCTTGACCTTTACCCCTGATGAAGACTTTACTGGAAACGGTTCATTCCAGTACACGGTGAGCGACGGCAACGGCGGAACTGACAAAGCGACAGTCAATGTTGATGTCCAGGGAAGAAACTTCAGCTTTAGCGAAGATGCCAATATAGCGGATGAGGGTCAAACCTTAACCTTTACCCTAGCCACGGCTGATGGAAGCAATGTCAGTAGTGAAACGGCCTTCGATATCAGTCTTGGCGGCGACATTGGTAGCGATGATATCGCTGGCAGTCTCGACCGCACTGCAACCATTGCTCAGGGGGAAAGCAGCACGACTGTTGAGGTGGAACTCGTTGAAGACCAACTCACAGAAGGTCTGGAAAACTTAACTGCTACTGCCTCCTTTAATGGCAATACATTAACGGCAGATGCTGTAGTTAACGACACCAGCACGACGCCTCCGCCCCAGGTAACCGAGGTTGCCCCTGACCTCACGACGGTTAACGAAACGGATAACAACACTGTTAACTTTAGTATTGCCGCAGAAAATGCCGCTGAAGGCGACACAGTAGACTTAAGCTTTGGCGGTACGGTTACCGCTGATGATATAGAAGGCGAGTTTCCTGAAACGGCAACGGTAGGAGCGGATGGCAATGCCAGCGTTAGTTTGAACTTTGTAGCGGACAACGTTAATGAGGGATCTGAAACCTTTACCCTTGCCGCAACCATTGGTGAAAGCACTGTTACCTCGGACCCGGTTACAGTTGAGGACACCAGTACCGGAGGCATGTTAGATGACGTTACCGTTGCACCCGATTCAGTAACGGAAGGGGAAACAGCAACAGTGACGGTCAATACCAGCAACTTTGCTAATGGAGAAACGGTCAACTACGAGCTGAGCGGCGACGGAATTGAAGCGGCGGATTTTGATGGTGTTCCCTTGACTGGAACCATTGAAATCAACGATAATACTGGTAGTTTAGAGCTTCCCGTTGTCTCCGACGACGTTGACGAAGGAGAAGAAACCCTCACCACCACAATTTCTTCGGGAGCAATGACGGTTACCGACGATACAGTCATTAATGACCCTGAAGAACAAGTTACCGTCGATTTAGATGGGTTGGGAACTCAGCAAAATCCCGCTTCCGAAGATGCAGGTACGGGAGCTATTCAGTACACCGATAGTGCGAATGACCCCAACTTTGTTGAAATCAGCAACTTTGGCGAAGATGACAGCATTCAGTTCGAGGAGGCTCAAGCTGAAGATGTTGTCGTCACACCGGGCGCCAACACGAATCTGACCATTAATAACGCTGGCACTGTCTCGGATATTGTACTTAATGGCGTTTCTACCGACTTTACTGTGCAAAGCGTGAGTGGGTTCAACGAATTGAATGTTGGCGACGTCACCTTTGCATAGTTGCTCGCTTTGGCCAAGAAAGACTGGCTTGCTTAGCTAGTTGATATTTTCCTATCATTTCTTTGGTCAAGGGGAGGTTTTGCGCCTTCCAATGTAAAGATTCACTTTCTATCTATAGATAGTTGACGAAATAAGGAGAAATTTGAATTATGGCTAACTTTTTTAGCACTTTAACGGAACAAACTCCTCCGTTAATTATTGACACTGGTTTTGATGCGCAAGTATTTGATGCGGCTGGCGCTCAAACCATTAATGTTAAACAAGACGCATCCCTAGATCTTCGCGCTTCCGCGGGAGCCAATACCATTAACCTCGAAGGTTCCTCTAGCGACTACACTGTAAGTGTGGACCAAGGCGGAAATCTCACCCTCACCAATACACTTACGGAAGCAACCGTCACTCTGGCAGCGCGTACTACTGCTCAAAGTCTCGTCTTTGCTGATGGTGCAGCCGATTTAGTGATTGATGGCGATGCCATTCAGCTCGGCGACCAAGACATTACTGAAGCTGATGGCGCTAGCATTAGCGCAAGCTTAGACAAAAGTACCACTTCGGAAGGCGTTTTTGGAGATGATGAGGTTGGTCTCGTTGAAGGAACCGCCGGCGATGACTCGTTCGGGCCCGAAGGCTCAGGCGCAGATTTTATAACCACTGATGCGGATGGAATCGTTCGCGGCTTTGCCGGCAACGACACCATCGACGGTGCCGGCGGTGCCGATACCCTTGAGGGCGGTACCGACAATGATGTTTTAGTTGGCAACCCTGACGCCGATATCATTAACGGCGGAGAAGGGTTCGATACCTTACAAATTCAAGAAGTCGGCAATTCCACATTCGGCCGCAATAGTGACGACGTTTCCTTAGAACCGGTAACCAATGTTCAGTTAATCGATACCACCAACAGTCAAGGAGGGAACACCTTTGACCTCTCCGACTTATTGGTGGACTCCATTACCGGCGGCGAAAACACCTTAGGGGTCCTGGAAAACAATCTTGCCATTCTCGTGGGCGACCAAGTGGATGAAATTGATTTAGGCGATATTACAGCGCCTTCAGGACAATTTCAACCTGGAGAAGAACCCCCAATCACCATTCAAGTCGTTCGCACCGGTGAAACCAGCCCTGATATTACAAATCCGGGCGGTGCGCGAGTTCGCGAATTGCAATTAGGAGAAAGCTCCGTTGTCAGTGGCGGTGAATTCTCTGTTCTGCCCGGGTCCAGCTACTACTTGGGAACAAGCGCTGACGAAACAGTCACCGCGCCCTTCTCCAACTTAGATGTTGACAACAACAACATTGCCAACGACACCATCGCTGCTGCCGATGGCGAAGATACGCTTGCTTTGACAGGCAATGTTAAAGGCAATCTTCCTCTGGCGCCCTTTGCTTTCTTCTCCGGTTTTGACGTTCTCGACCTAAGCGGGGAAAGCACGACAGTTAGCGACAATCTCATTCTCAATAATGAGTTGGTGGGACAGCTGACTCGCGGCAATCCCGAAATTGAGGCTGCGGATACCCTAACTGTCAACAGCGACGGTCTGACTGTGGATACCCAAGGCGTTGGACAAGACGATGAAATTATCTTAGCTAACGGCAGCTACTCCCTGGCTAATGTCAGAAGCGGCGTTGACTTATTACAGGGCAACGTTGTTTTTACTACCAGCGATTCCGAAGTCGGTATTGGCACCGTTACTGGCGGCAATGGCAATGATTCCATCAGAGGGGGCGACTTAGACGACTACATTACCTTAGTCCCCACACCGGATAATATTGGCAGCGGCGACAACGCTGTTTCCGGTGGCGGCGGCAACGACACCATTGCTGCCGGCACCGGCGAAGACAGCTTAAAAGGCGGCGAAGGCAATGATCGCTTCCTATTCGGCGTTGATGGGCGCGATACCTTCGATAAAGTCAGCCGCTTAAATACGAACGATACCGTTGCTGGCGGAGCAGATCAGGAAGACACCCTGGCATTTGAAGCCCAAACCGTTCTTGATTCCGCTTCCGAGCTCGCCAATGTTACCGGCATCGAAATTCTTGAGCTCAACGGCAACGGCAGCGATGTTTTCTTCCCTGGCGGCGGCAGTGAATCCTTCAATACGCCTGTTTATAACGAGCTCTTAATTACCGATAACTTAGTTGAGACCTCTAATGGCGGGTTAACCATTGACGCCACCGGCGGTGAAGAAGATCAGCGCGGCTTTGACGCACTTAATCAGGAAAACGCGAGCGACTTGCCGGGAGAAGTGAGCGCGCCCTTCTCTTTGGTAGATCCCAATGATGGCCCGCCGGGAACCAATACGCCGGAAAGCGATTTAGCAACCACGGCGTTGCTGGATAGCGTTGATGTTAATCTGATTGACCTCACTGAACTATCGCCGCAATCGAACGTCACGGTTTTAGGAGGCGATGCTCACGAACTCGTAGTATTTGACGACAAAACGTTCGATGGGCAAGACTCCATTGAAGGCGGGGACGGCGGTCTCTTCCCCAGCCCGGATAATAGCCGCACTTCCGTAGGCGTCCCCGATCGCAGTCTCTCGCAACCGAGTTCTCAAGCAGCAAGCAATGCCGTTGCTCCCGATCCCAACAATGAGTTCGATGAGCAGCGTTTAGCCATTGTGGACGGAATCTCCAACTTTGACACCTTGCAGCTGCAAGCTTCCAGCAGCGAGCAGTTTACTGCTGATGCTACCGACTTCAACAACATTAGCGGGTTTGAAGAGCTGCAACTTGCCAGCACCAACGAGGGTACCCCAGCGAATTATCAAATTACGCTCACCAACGACATTGTTCGCCAGCTGACAAAAACGGAAACGGCAAGCGGCGCCAATACTGGTGAACCTGTCAATTTGAGCATCAGTCTGGATAAAATCGATTCCATTCTTGGCCTTGAGAGCAATCCCAATGCAGGGGATCTGGCGCCCGATAGCACAGTTGATTTAGTGACTTCCTCTCTGACCGATAGTTTAATCGGCGTCAATATTTACAATCCCAACGGCGTCAATGTTGATGTTGGCCAAAATCCCAATGGCAATGTCAATGTTGTCCAGGGCGATCTTATTACTTCTGCTGAAATTGCGTCGGCACTGGAACTTGCCCAAACCAATGCTAACGACTTACTAGACAGGAATAGCGGCACTATCGTGCAAAACTATGATGTCAACGGCACAGTTGATGTCACAGTAGGTCATAACTTAGTCGGTGTCCCTGCTGACTTGAACTTTAATAGCAACAGCACTGACCACAATATCCTCACTGGCGACGGCGACTTCAATATCGCGACTGCCGCCGGCGACGACACTATTGTTTCCGGCAACGGCGACGATACTCTCATTGGCGGAGACGGCGTTGATTCCCTTGTCGGAGGGACCGGGGAAGAAACAGGCGCTGACGATTTTGTGTTCAATGCAATCAGCAATTCACCTGCGGGAACCCCCGACACCATCAATGGCTTTGAGCCTGGCAGCGACCAAGTTGATGTTTCGAGTCTAAGCTTTACTCGCTTCTTCGGTACCTTCGATGGCTTTGATGTCGCTCAAGCAGTAGCCGATGTTGACGGCGGCAGCGTTCTCGCATTCGTCGCTGATCGCAACGCCGATGATGAAATTGTTGGCGGTAACTTGTATGGCTTCCAGGGAAGCACCTCTCAGTTCGAAATTTCCTTTACCAATCTGGAAGGAGAGCTCTCTGCCAGCGATCAACCCGAAACCGGCGACATTATCGGCGCAGTTGATGAAGATCCGCCATCGCTCGGAAACATCTCCTTTGCCAATACTGAGCTAACCGTTAATGAAGAGGACGGCACGGCTAACCTCACAGTTAGCTTAAGCAATTCACTGCCTGGTGAGGTTACCTTTACTGCTTCTACAAGCGAAGGCAGCGCTACTGCCGGCGAAGACTTCACCGCCATTGAAGGCGAAGAATTCAGCATCGCCGCCGGTGAAACCAGCACCACTCTCACGGTTGATATCACCGACGATGACCAAGCAGAAGAAAACGAAGACTTCAACGTTAGCTTCAGCGAAGTCAGTTTTGCGGGCAGAGAAGACTTAATTGAGACTGAAGACAGCTCTGCTACCGTAACCATTGAAGATAATGATGAAGATGCTCAACCAACAGACCTATCCTTTGCTAACACTGACGTGACAGTCAATGAAGGCGATGGTACAGCGAGCCTGACTGTTGAGTTGGCGGAAGCCCTCAATAGCGACGTTGCCTTCACTGCTTCTACTGAAGCGGGAACGGCTGCTGCTGGCGATGACTTCACTGCTCTAGATGGCGAAGAATTCACCATTGCCGCCGGCGAAACCAGCGCTGAGGTCACGGTTGATATCAACGACGACGATGAGGTGGAAGACAGCGAAACCTTTGACGTCGCCCTGGCTAGCGACAACAGCAATGTTGAGCTCGGGAACAGCAGCGCCACAGTAACCATCGAAGATAACGATGAGGAGGCACCAACTGGGCTTCCGAATCTACCTGGCAACGGAGGTCCTGCTGAAGTGGATAATGGCACCGGCGACCCTGACAACATCAATGGCGACCAAGATGGCGCAACCCTCAGCGGCGGCGCCGGTTTAGACCGGTTCATCTTTGACAACATTGTCAACAACCAAGGCGATCCACAAGCCCAAAGCGTCACCATTGATGACTTTGAAGAAGGTGAACAGCTATTCTTCGAAGGCGGGTTCAGCGCTGGCGACATCGCTGTTGATAACCAGGCTGTTGATGGCGAAGTGACACTAGGAATCCGCAACACAGATATCACAATTACCGGACTCTCGGACCAAGATGACGGAAATATCTTAGGCGTCTCCGGGTTTGAAGATGTCTTTGGCGACCAAGCGTTAGCGTTTGCATAACCAACCATGATTAAAAGGGGGAGGCGGCAGCGCCTGCCCCTAAACGCCATATACCGCTAAATAGGAGGATAAAAGTTATGATGAATACGTTAATTTTAGATGGCAGCGACCAACAGCTAAGCGTTGGCTTTGACTCCGACGTTCAGGGCAGTGCCGGTAGCGAAACGCTCTTAATTGAAGATGGCCCGAATGTTAGTTTTACCCCGCAAAGCGGCGATCGCGTGGATGTAGCGCAACCGCTTGCCAATTACACCATCGCGCGCACTGGGCTTACCGAACTTACCCTCACCGACAGCGACGGCAACGAAGCAATTAAACTGACCGTCAATACCGGCGAGGATTTTGAGCTTCGGTTTGCCAACGGCAATACCACCGTGAACTTGAATAATAATCAGGAGATCACAGTGGGCAGCGAAGTCCTGGCTGAGACCGGCGACGAGGTTAACGAAGAGAACCTGCAGCTTGGCCCGGACGAATCCGAAGTCGGCGGTGCTGAGCCTAGCATCAGCAACGTTGATGCCGACCCTGATCCCGTGGATGAAGGCAGCAGCACGACACTCACGGTAAACACCAGCGATATCGATGATGGGGCAACCGTTAACTATGGTTTGACCGGCAACGGCATTAATGCCGTCGATTTTGATGGTCCTTTAAGCGGGTCCATTGAAATCAATAACAATAGCGGCACTTTAGAGCTTCCCGTCGTCGCTGATGAAGCTACTGAAGGTCAAGAAACTTTCACCGCCAACCTCTCTTTTGTTGACGGGGCGCAAGCTGCCGTTGAAGATCCCATCATCGGCTTTGATGAGAGCCGTGCAGGGGGCGACGCTAGCGGTTTTTTCTTAGAAAATGCGTCTCCCCTGAATGTCCCTGACGCCAGCAGCGAAGTCTCCATCCTCGCTGATGCCAGCGCCCCTGAGGTTGCGGTTGACGCCGCCAACGGCACTGCCACTCTCAGCGGCATTGACCTGTTGCTTTCTCCTGAACTTGCTTTGGCCTTGGGAGATGACAGCTTAGCGGGCACTGATATTGGCGATGTCCAAATTGATGCTGAGCTCACCCCCTCCGGCGACAACTTTGCAGTCAGCGGCGGAACAACCAGTGTTAGCTTGGCAGCCAGCGCTCTAGAAACCCTAGGGCTAGAACTTGCCGCCAATAACACCCCTGATGAACCGGCAGCAGGGTTAGACTTTGGGTTCTCCATCAACAACGATGATGATAATCCATTGGTTGTTGCCCCCGACGGCACTCCCGTTGGCGGCGATGTAAACCACTCGGGTCAGGCAGTTCTGAAAGAGGCTGGCGCTGAGGTCATTGAAGCAACGGAAGAAGTTGCTATCAATGACACCAGCGTTGCTGTTGGCGAGGTTACTGAAGTAAGTTCAGATGTCGCAACGGTTAATGAAACTGACAACAATACGGTTAACTTCACTATTGAAACTGAAAATGCCTCTGAGGGCGATACAGTTAACCTGATATTTGATGGCGACATTGATGCCGATGATATAGAAGGTGAGCTTCCTCAGGAAACTTCAGTTGGCCCAAATAATCAAGCTAGCGTCGAGCTAAGCTTTGCCGCCGACAGCAGTGATGAAGGGCCGGAAAACTTCACCCTATCTGCTGCTATTGGGGAAGAAGATCCCATTGCCTCTGGTCAAATTACAGTTGAGGACACAAGCACTAGTACTCAGGCAGTTGAACCTGAAAACGACAGTACTAGCTTCGATGCCACAACTGGGGATCTCACCTTTGACTTTGCCACTGGCAACTACGGCGTTGCCATTAATGGTTTTGATGGCAGCGACGTCCTCGATGTAGCAGACTTAAATAATCCTGGTGTTACAGTTTTGCCCGACCAAGACCAACAAGATGGGGAACAAACTATTGCGTTTGATGACCCAGAAAATGGTAATATCGTTAATGTAACTTTAGGGGATTTAACCTCCGAGCAAGACAGTGCCATCTTCAATCAACCGACCTTTATCGAGGAATTTGGTGAAGACTCTTTGGTCTTATCCTAATGTCAAGCTGGCTTCCTCAATAGAGCAGTAAGTCTTTATCTATCCAAACACCTGTCCTAATTTTGGACAGGGCAGTGTACCAAAATTGTAGTTAGCCCATTATTAAGGAGTAATAATTATGGCAACAATTATCCTGAACCAAGGCGAACAATCCACCATCGGCAACGACGGCGATGTAGTTCGCGGCCGACAAGGCGGACAGGAAACCATCCTAATCCCTAACAATGTTACCGGGATTGAAACCAACGCTGAAATCGAGCGTGCCGATTTAGCCCTGGAATTGAGTGAATTGAGCTTCCAGGCGACCAGCAGCGGCTTCGAAATCAGCGATGGCAACAATACCATTCTAACGCTTCCCAGCTTAAACCAAGAGCTAGACCTGCGCTTGGCAGATGGGAATCTCAGCCTGAGCCAAACCGGCGCCCAGGAATTCACCCTAAGCAATCCCGATAATCCCAACGATAGCGCCGCCATCGGCACCAACGCTTTGGCAGGCTCCAATCTTCAGGTGGGTTTAGGCAACGACATCTCTTCTACGGTGCCCGGAGATGAACTCATTGAAGGGGACGACCAAGCCAATGAGCTCACCCCCGATTCCAGCGATTCCTCCTTCCAAACCAGCGACCTCAATGAAACCATTCGCGGTTTTGACGGCGACGACACCGTTGACGGCGGCGGCGGTGAAGACACCGTGGAAGCCGGAGACGGCAATGACCTGATTATCTACGACTCCCAAGACGCAAGCTTAGATGGGCAAGCCGGATTCGATAAGCTGGAAACGCCAGCAGTGGAAAATTCCACGTTCGGCAGCAATAACGACGACTTCTCCCTGCAAACCGTCAGTAATGTCCAGGTACTCGACACCCGCAACAGCCAAGGCGGGAATACCTTCGACCTGTCGGATCTGCTGGTCGATTCCATTACCGGCGGAGAAAACACCTTCGGCGTTCTGGAAAACAACCTCGCCTTCTTAACCGGCAGCGAAGTGGACGAAATCGACCTAGGCGATATCACCCCTCCCTCGGGAAGTTTCCAAGTGGGAGCGGAAGCACCGATTACCATCCCCATCATCCGCGCCGATGAAGACGGCGATGGCAATGCAGACGCCTCCCCTAACCTGAACAATCCGGGAAATGCCAAGGCAGTGCAATTAACCCGCGGGGAAAACGCTATCCTGGTTCCCCAAGGCGACAACGGAGATTTCACCGTTCCCAACGGCTCCATCTCCAACCCCAACCCCACCTACTACATCGGAAGCGACGAACAACAAACTGTAACTGCTGAATTTAACGACCTCAGCGACAGCAATGGATTCGGCAACGATACCATTGCCGCTGCCGGCCAAGGCCAAGGCGAAGAAGACATCCTAAGCTTGGAAAACAGCCTGCCGGGAGACCTGACCCAACAACTGGGACCCCTGGCATTTGTCTCCGGATTTGAGCAGCTAAATCTGGAAAATGCCAGCGTTAACAACAACTTAATCATCAACAACCAAGTCTTAGGGCAGCTGACCCGCGGCGAACCGACGGTTCAAGGTGCCGACACCTTAAGAGTGGTTACCGCCTCCGGCAGCGAAACCGCCCTAGACACCCAAGGCATCGGCAGCGATGACACGGTAATTGTCCAAGGCGGCGCCTTTGACCTCGCTGACCAACGCTCTGGCAGCAACTTGCTTCAAGGCAACCTCATCACCATTGCCGATGCCGGTGCCGGTATCATCACAGGCGGCAACGGCAATGACTCTATCAATGGCGGCGCTGCCGACGACTACGTTGACCTGCGTCCCACCCAGGGCAACACGGTCAGCGGCCAAAACGTCGTTACCGGCGGCGCAGGAGAAGATACCATCGTTGCCGGCGCCGACGAAGATTCCCTAGAAGGCGGCGAGGATGATGATCGCTTCATCTTTGACATCGACCCGGACACCGAAGTCAGCCGCTTAGACAGCCAAGACACAGTTAACGGCGGGATTGGACAAGAAGATACCCTGGCGCTGGCCGCCAATACCCGCCTGGATTCCCTCTCCGAAATCGACAATGTCACGCGGGTAGAAATCATTGAACTCAACGGCAACAGCACCGATGGCGAGCCGGTAGTCAATGAAGTGACCCTGACCAACAATGTGGTCACTACCGCCGATGCCACCTTAACGGTAGATGCATCCGCCCCCGGCGATGTGGATGAACGGAACAATTCCGACCGTCCCGGCGAGGTCAAAGCCGGCTTCGAATTGCTCGACGGCGGCAGCGACAAACTTGACGACAGCTTTGATAACAACCTGGTTAATCTGTTCAACCTGGCGGAAGATGTGGATAGTGCTGTAGAAGGCGGCAACGCTCACGAACGGATTATCTTCAGCGATACGTCCTTCAGCGGCAACCAAACCATCAATGGCGGGGACGGAGACATCGATCCCAGTTCCGTGGGACTTCCGGTGATTGAAATTGCAGGCACCGAATTCGATGCGCCTCAGGATACCCCCACGGTTGTTAAAGACTTCAAAACCTCTGTTACTGACGCCGAACGTCTCGATGTCGTAGATGGCATTTCCAACTTCGATACCCTAGACTTCCGCGCTCAAGGCGGAGAACCCTTCACTGCCGTTCCCACCGACTACAACAACATCAGCGGCATCGAAGAAATTCAGCTGTCCAACTCGGTTCCCAATACCAACAGCAATTTCGAGCTTACCCTCAACAACAACATTGTTCGTCAGCTGACCCAAACCACCAGCGCCGGCTCCACTACCCAGGGGCAACCGGTGAACCTCAATCTCAGCCTGGACCAAATTGAGGAAATCGGCGGCGCCAATGTTACTTCCTTCAGCGGCCGTCAAATCGGCCAGGATAGCACCGTGGAACTGGTTACCGCCGGTTTGGTGGATAGCCTGAATACAGTGACTGTACGCAACCCCAACGGGGTGGATACCGTCATCGAAAACATCATTGGCTCCCCTCAAACCATTACTGCCGAGGATCTGATCAGTTTCACCGATGCTGATGGCGATGGCAGCTTTGACAGCGGCGAAACAATTACCGCTCCCACAACAGCGCGAGTGGGCCGTGTCAACGTTTCTCCCTCGGACCTGATTACCACCGCAGAACTGGCGGCTACCAACGGGGAGGTAATCACTCAGGAATATCAGCTGGGCGAAGCCCTGGGCTTAGGCGATCCCAGCGATGATCGTACACTGATCAATAACGAAATACCAATTTCACTTCCCACCGTTGTGGTTACAGTTGGGCACAATTTCCAAGAAAATCCTGCCCAATTGGAATTCACCGCTAACAACGTCAATCACCAAGTCATTACCGGCGACGGCGACTTTGTTATTACAACTGCCCAAGGCGACGACACCATCACCTCTGGCAGCGGCGATGACGACATCTCCACTGGCGATGGCGATGACACCATCTTTGTCGGTTCCGGCGGCGATGATACTATTGACGGCGGCAACGGTTTTGACACCGTAAGTTTCGCCAATGTTACTGATGGTGTAACTGTCGATTTGGCAACTGAATTTACAGAAATCAACAGTATTGAAGTGTTCGTCGGTTCCGAATTTGACGATGAATTCACTGGAACCGACGATGCCGACCGCATCGATGGCGCCGCAGGCAACGATACGATCTTCGGCCTCGCCGGCGATGATACTCTCTTCGGCGGTGAAGGCGAAGACAGCATCGACAGCGGCGAAGGTAATGACTTTGTTGCCGGCGACAACGGTCTCGATGGAGACGATACTCTCGTTGGCGCAGCTGGCGACGACACTCTTGTCGGCGAACTTAATAACGACTCCCTTGACGGCGGCTTAGGCGATGACAGCCTGGTCGGCGATGGCGAAGTCAATCCTGTGAGCTTAACGATTTCTCAGTCTAGCAGCCAGCCAGGTGAAGACACCCTGGAAGGCGGCGCCGGCAATGACACCCTGCGCGGCGGCCAGCTTAGCGACACGCTCGATGGCGGTGAAGACGATGACCTGCTATTCGGCGGAACTGGCGACGATACCATCTTCGGCAGCACCGGCGACGACACCGTCAACGGCGGCGAAAACTCTGGCGATAACGACACCCTCGATTACAACCGCCTTGACAGTCAGGTCACCCTCCTGAGCTTTGGACGGAATGCCAAAGGCGGCCGTACCGCTAATGATGTTCCTAATACCGGCAACGATACCGGTGCAACTGATGGAATTGACCAGCTGACCCAAGATCCCACTCCCACAATTGAAAGGATTGTCGGCGATGAAGACTTCAATGCAGATAATGCTGATACTCCGAGCTTTGAGGGCGTCAACGCAATTGATGGGGTCAACGGATCCTTTGGCAGTTTTGCCAACGCCAACTTGGCAACCAATACGCTAGAGATTGATTTTAATAACGACAGTACGTCTGATGCTACCTTCACGGTGGAAAACTTCGTAAACGTCTTTGGCAATAACAACGGCGACACCATTGTTGGCGACAACGCAGATAATGTGATTGGCGGTTCCGGCCTTCCTTACGATGGCAGCGGCCAAAGTGACAGTCTAACCGGCAATGGCGGCAACGACCAATTCCTGTTTGTCGAAGATACCGACTTCGCCGATGACAATGGCAACAGCGGCAGTGACGGCAATACGACTGCTGGCAACGTCAATATTGTTGACTTCCAGCCCGGGCTGGATCAATTTGTTGCCGATGTCGGCACCAACAGCAACAATCGCACTACTAACACCACTGTCATTAGCACGCCGGCAAGACCAGCATTTACGCAAACGGTAACAAGCGATGCCGCGACAGGAAATTCTTTTGCCAATGCGGTTGTAGCCTTTGCCAGCATGGCCTTTACCGGCAGCTCCATTAATCTCATTACTGGTATCATGACAGGCACCACAACAGCATTTGCTGGTGGCTCCTTTGGCGCTATGTCAGCGGGCGGCTTTAGTTCAGCAGTTGCCTTACCTGGCTTTGCCGGAACATTTTCAAATTTAAGCACATTTCAGAGTGCACTTGTGGGCGCTACGGGAACTGGCATTGGCACTGCGAATACAACAGCTACCTTTACTAGCGGTTTCCTGGCCTTTGCAGTGGATAGTGGAGGTAGCCAGCTTTTCTATGCCAGCGGCTTAATTTCGGGTACTGGTACTAGCGGTACAGTACAAGCTCCGTTATTAGGCAGCGGCTCCGTTACCATCGGAGGCGGCAGTATCCAAGCAAGCGATATCTTCTTAGTCTAATCGCTCAGAAGTTCTCCAGCAGATTGGCCGTTTAGCGCCATTCTGCTCCTTGCTGGCGACAGCTAAAATTATGGGACAGGAACCCCCTGTCCCTTTTTATTGGGTTCAAGTTAGAAAAAAATGAGTCGAACGATTGTCTTTTTATCCCCAATGTGCCTTCTCGATACCAGAAGCGGCGCCGCCCATACCCTGAGAACCCTTTTAATCTGGCTTGCGGAAGCAGGGTGGCACGCCTACTCCATTTCAGCTTCCTTGTTTGACGGGAATTATGAATTTGCCATGGCGACAGCGGTTGGCGAGAAACTTGCCAATCCCGACCATCAAGGAAAATTTCTTCAATACACCGCTGCCGGCGTTCAACACAATATTCTTTATACCCAAAGCACTATTCAAAAAAATCTAACGACTCATGAAGCGAAGCAGCTGCTAGTCAAAGCCAACGAATTGCTGTCAGCTTGGCAACCGGATATTGTTATTGGCTTCGGCGGGTCGCTGTTATCCAAAAAATTATGGGAAATTGCCCGCAAATATTCGCGAAAGCTGGTATTTTATTTAGCGAATGCCTCCTATGAGGACTCGGAAGTCTTTGAACCGTTTGATCACATTATTTGTCCCTCAAACTTCCTGCGAGATTTATATCGCCAGCGACTGGGAATCCAACCGGAAATTTTCAGAAACGCGATTATCGAGGCTAATGCTTATGCCCCCAGGGAGGATGTATTTCCTACCAACAATATTCATCTACGCAAACAGGGATTTATTACCTTTATTAACCCTTCGCCGCGCAAAGGGGTAACACTGGCTTTGGTGTTAATACAGTTGGCCTATCAACAACGGCCCGATCTAACGTTTCTTTGCCTTGAGGGAACCATTACCAAAGAAATGTGGCAGCGCAACGATGTCCATATAGCAGAAATGCCCAATGTTTGGTGGCTTCCCAATCAGAGAGATATGAGGCGGGTGTATCAAAGAACCAGTATCCTTCTGTTTCCCTCATTTTGGCCTGAAGCCTCAGGACGTGCGGTTTTGGAAGCGCAACTGGGAGGCATTCCCGTTTTAGCGACCCGTAACGGCGGCATTCCCGAACAATTGAACGGCGGCGGCTTTTTGTTCGATGTCCCCGCAGGCTGCGATGAAACCTATTTAAAGATTCCGCCGTATGAGGCTGTTCAACCTTGGTTCAATACCATTTGTCGGCTAATGGACGATGATCAAGCCTATACAGAAGCGGTGGAACGAGCAACCAAAGCGGCAGAACCGTTTCAGCCCCAGCAGCGAAAGCAAGAATTCCTCAAGCGAATGGAAGAACTGGCAAAAAGCGAATGAAATTCAACGAGGGGGCAATTGCAGAAAAGACCGGCGCCATCGGGTGTTGGAAAGATCAAGAGAGGCGCGATCGCGAGGTTGGTTGGAACAACAATGAAAGCGCGATCGTGTCTGTGCTATGATTTATCTCGCGTCCTCAGCAGGAGTATTAACTTGAAAAAATTGCTTCAAAGTCCAACTAAACTCGCTTGTCTTGCTACCGTTGTCTATTCTCTAGCTTTTCTGGGCTTACCTGCTAAAGGGGCAAAAGTGAATGAGGCACCAGCTAAAAATACTAAAGGCACCCATGAAAATATCGCTAAAAGAATCACTGACATAACAGGCGTACAGCTGCAAAAAACGGAGCAAGGTTTCACCCTGTTTATCGAAACTGGCACAGGTGGAAAGCCAAGAACCCCTAGCAAGATATTCGGCGATACGCTAGTTATTGATTTGACGAATACACAATTGCGTTTACCCAGCGGGGAATCTTTCCAAGAAAAGAATCCTATTGCTGGAATTGCTTCTGTCGAAGTCATGCAAAAATATGCCAACACAGTTCGCGTAAAACTGGTTGGAGAAAACGAAACTCCTGCAACAGAAATCTACCCGACGGAACAAGGATTTGCTGTAGGCGTTCCTTCTGAAGAAACAGAGCATTGATACTCCGCGCCGCCGACCTATAAGGGAAATCAACAAGAATATCGCAAAACTGCTAAACACCTAGAAGCTCTCCCCCAGCTAATTTGAACGATAGCGCGGCAGTCCCTAATCGAGCGCGAAGCGGATTAGGGAAGGTGATTCGCGGTGTTGACGAGTTGCATCAAGCGAGGGGATGTCTGAG
>PXPI01000093.1 GCA_003021905.1 Cyanobacteria bacterium SW_9_44_58
ACCACTCCGACCCATCCCGAACTCGGCAGTGAAACGCTGTTGCGGCGAAGATACTAGACGGGCAACTGTCTGGGAAAATAGCTCGGTGCCAGGTTCCCTTTTCCCCCAGGTTCTCCCTGGGGTATTGGTTTTTTAATTCCATACGATAGATAGTTAAGATAGCAATGTCGGCATTGTCTTCATCCTAATTGTTTTCATCCTAATGATTACAACTACATTTGCTGTCATTGCTATTTTTATTGTAGCTTTTGGTTTAATCTCAAAGTGGTTAGACTCACATCTTGCACCAAGGAGCAAAACAGTAGTAAAAAGGGGATACTCTTAATGTGACCTTCGATTAATGAAAGACCTGAGTAATGCGCAACAGCTGATCTACCAATTGGTAGAACTGATGGGAAGTGATTACCAGAAACAGAGCTTGAAAGCATTTCTAGAATTGTTTCTCAAGGCTCAAGGAAGCCACCGACCCGAACACTGTCAAGTTAAATCAGCTAGTGCGCTAAGTCGTTTTCTGAATCATTACCTCCAGTGCGAGCCATCATCCGCCAAGTGAGAAACATGATTCGGCAGCAGCTAAGCCAGTATCATCCTCGAGGTCGGCGTCCTCATTTACAAATAATCGTTGACTTAACCACATTACAAAAGCGAGGAAAATTTAAGGACTATGAAAACTTAGTTAATGTCTTTAATGGTAAGAGAGGATTACATCTGGTTGTTGTCTATCTAGTCGTAGGGCGATGGCGTATCCCATGGAGTTTTCGCATCTATCGAGGGAAAGGACATGCCACTCCGGCACAGCTGGGATTGAGATTAGTACGGCAACTGCCCCGATGGCTGAAACGCCAGTTTCAGGTGATGGTGTTAGCAGATACGGCTTTTGGAAGCGTTGAATTTTTGAAAGGCATACGTTCCATGAGGCTTAATGCGATTACCGGTGTTCGTCGTGACCGTGTTTTGGAAGATGATCGCCGCTTATGGCAATTACATAAGCCTGGTCAACAAATTAGACTTCAAGGATTAGATTTTCCGGTAACCGTCGATTGGTTCTATTTGCCACGAGATGGAGCAAACCAACCCTGTAAACGCTACGTTGTTTCTACAAAACCCCTAAAAGCCAGTACCATCGTTTGGTGGGGCAAACATCGCTGGCAAATTGAAGGCTTTTTCAAAACTGCTAAGTATCGTTTTGGTCTCCATAGATTTGCTCAAAAGACTGTTAAGGGAATGTATCGTTGGTTGATTTTGTCCTTAGTAGCCTTTCTCCTTGCTCATTGGGGTTATCTGTCACTGGATAGTAAACAACTACCGGATTGGGGAGTTGCTGCTACCATCATCCTTGAGAGTTGCTTGGTGGAAGTAGTTGTCGCTGTTTTCCTTGCCGAAATTGAAAAGAAGCGAACGTTACTACAACAGCATGGATTAGATATTCAAATTACCAGGTGCAAGATGTGAGTAGAGAAAACTGTACTGACGCCGCCGATTATATTTGTTACTTTAGGTTTATTACTAAGTCCGCAGCTATTAGGGTTAATTAATGTCGAGGCTAAAACATCAATTATTAAAACTCTGGCAGAGTTAACTTTTTAAATTTATGGGAAGCTGCAGTGTTAGCTACAATCTTAGCTCCTACGGATGCTATCCTTGCTCAAGCAGTGGTCAGTAGTTCCAGAGTTCCCGTTTGTATTCGGCAAGCTATTAATGTCGAAAGCGCCTTAAATGATGGAATTGGTTTACCTTTTCTTTTAATTTTTTTCTCTTTAGCTGGGATTAGCGAAGGTTCTCAAAATACAGTATTTTGGTTAACTATTATCCTCGAGCAAATCTTTTTAGGGCCAGTAGTTGGGGTTACTATTGGTTACTTTAGGGGTTACTTAATTTATTTCAGTTCTTCTAAACAGTTGATGAACAAAAGTTTTGAAAACTTATCCGTTCTCGCGTTCCGTTAATTGCTTATTCTTTAGCTGAAATGATTGGTAGTAATGCATAAATGTTGAACGATAAAAAAAAACTAAAAAAAATACCTCCAATTTGGTAAACTGGAGGCATTCCATTTCAATGAATGTAACTTTAATGATATCAAATTTTCCTGGCTTGGTCAAAAAACACTTCGGACATCTTCCCAAAGATGATTACCCTGTGTTAAATACCTTTCTCTTTGTTTCTACTTGGCTAGAATTTGTTCTGGATCAAGGGCAAACTATGCAACGGTTTGTTTAAGCACTTAAACACTCGTGGTATCGATGTTGATCTAACGACTTTTTCCAAAGCCAGCAAAAATCGAGATTCTAAACTATTTTATCAGCTTTTTCTTGATTTAAGAAACGAACTAAAAAAACAACGTGGTATAGATAAGAATCAACTGGCGTTATTTCCTCTCGATTCAACGATTGTTACTCTAACCAGTAAGCTGTTATGGCAACAAGGATATCATCAAGTTAAGCTGTTCAGTGGCTTAAATCTTTTTACCTCTGAACCGGGAGGCGTTTTTCTTCATTTTGGTCAAGGACATGATAGCAAATATGGAGATAAAACGATTGGAGAAACTCCCGACAATGGCCTAAGTATCATAGAAAGGACGAAGAGATTGGAGGATCGCGCCTACTGTTTGTGTTAATCCTTCTTGTTCTTTCAAGTTCTTAGCAGTTGCATAAAGACGAGTTTCTAACTCCGCTAATGTTGGAAAGGTTTCTATAACTTTTTTAAGTAAGTTGTCCAGTGAATGAGTCCTAACTAATGACCAATCTTGTTCATTAAAACTGATCTGATAATAGAGCATAGAAAAAAGTAAAATTTTAATTCGAAGAGGCGTTGTATAGCGAGTTGCTTCATAACGTAAATCAAAAAAATGACAATTGGTGTGGTCGGAGTTTTCTTGATTTTTTTGAGATTGGCTAGAATTAACTTGAGAATCTACATTAACGATTACAGCTTCTTCCTTGTCCAAATTGTTGAATTCATTTTTTAGTTTCAAGTTATTAGAAATGGTTACACTATCAGAATTAGGTTTTCGATTTATATCAGTATAGTTTTGAGATGAATGTTGCTCGCTATGCTCTCCTAATTGGATGCCGGTAAATTGCGATGGAACTCCATCATTATTATCGTAACTATCTGTTCCTAGTGGTTGAGAAGATTCATACAGGTATTTTACTTGGTCAATAATCAAATCGGCTATAATTTGATATTTCTTTTGTTTATTGAGCGTATTAACTACTTCCTGAATACTGTTTTGAAAGGAAATAAAATCCGGTTCTCTAGTATATAATTCTTGTAGTAGCGATTTAGTACGATACTTGATAAGAACGCTGGAATTATTTTCCCAACGGTGCTTACAAACACAAAACAGCAGTTTTTTAATCCGGCTGATTTCTGGATGTTGTTTTAAATTATGAACAATACCGTTAATCGTATAAGAACCGTCTTGTTGTTTTTGATAAGTGTTGTTTACTTTTGGTGATTGAATTTTGTTAAAATAGGCATTTAAATCATCAATAACTTCAACAACGCTTTGATACCGATCGCGTGGATTCCATTTCACCATGCGGCTTAAAATTTCGGCAAAGGGATCGTCAATGTTAACGAAATGTCGCCACAATAATTCTCCAGTATCAGGATCTTCTGCTAACCGTTTTGGAGAAATTCCACTTAATCCTTGAATAACAATTTTGCCAATTGCATAAATATCGCTGCTATAAGAAGGTTTTCCTCCTTGCTGTTCTAAAGGCATATAAGCAGGGGTACCAATAGCTACTGTAAATGATGAATCTTCCCTATCTTCTTCACCAAGAGTGGTAATTTTTTTTACGGAACCAAAATCAATAAGGACCAACTTGTGATCGCTATTACGCAGAATAATATTTTCCGGTTTTAAGTCACGATGAATTACTTGATTGTCATGAATAAACTTTAAAACACCAAGAATATCTTCTAAGAACGCGATCGCGCGTTCTTGAGACCAAGGGGAATTCCCCTTCAATTCTTTCGATAATAAATTTCCTTCAATAAACTCTTGTACCAAGTAGAACTGTTCATTTTCTTCAAAATGGGCTTTTAATTGAGGAATTTGGGGATGATTGCCAATCCGAGCTAAAACCGAGGCTTCTAAATCAAATAATCGTCTTGCTGTTTGTAAAATCCAGGGGTCTTTCACTTGAGGTTTGAGTTGTTTAACGACACACCAGGGATTTCCAGGAAAGTCACAATCTTTGGCTAGAAAAGTTTGACCAAATCCTCCGACCCCCAATTCTTTAAAAATGTAGTAGCGTCCGCGTAGTTTCGTTCCCAACATTGGCTGATTTAAGATAAATGGTTATTATCAATGAATTAACGGTCTTTGACTACCTCAAATTACCCCTTAATCTCTTATTTTTAATTGATCACAATTTATAACCTGTTTTCCTCTTGGTAAAAATATGATAATCAATTGGGTATAAAGTGTGATTTTATTTTAACATTTCCCTATTTGCTTCTGTCTCGCTTTTATCTCAACAAAGAATTTGCAAATCATTGAGAGCAAAATCTACTAAACAATGCTCAAAGTCGTCTTATATCAACCTGAAATCCCTCCAAATACTGGCAATATTGCTCGTACCTGTGCGGCCACTGAAACCGAATTGCATCTTGTGGGAAATCTAGGATTCGACATCAGTGAGAGTGCTGTGAAACGTGCTGGGCTAGACTACTGGCCCTATGTTGACTTACACCAACATCAGGACTGGGATAGCTTTACTAAAATCCAACGCCAACGAGGCGGGAAGCTAATCGCCTTTAGTGTTAGAGGAAGCTGTTCCTATACCAGTTATGCTTTTGAAACAGAAGACTGGCTCTTATTTGGACCAGAGAGTCAAGGGTTGCCTACGGAAATTATGGAAAGTTCTCATACTATTTTGCAAATTCCAATACTTAACCCTAATGTTCGCAGTCTAAACTTATCGGTGAGTGTTGCCGTTAGTTTATACGAAGCGAAGCGACAACTGGGAGCAATGGGTTAGTTAATTCAAATTTCCAACTTGGGTAGGATTGAATCAAACCAAGATCCAAAAAAATGGCTAAACAAGTGCAAAAAATTTCTCAAACAGTTTATTATGGGCTTGTGTTGCCAACTTTCCTAAGGAAAGAAACTCATCAATCAATTTTTCCCGAAGGAGAGGAAGGCTGAGAAATGTTGTTAAACACACCAGCATGAATGACTTGTGGACAATAAGGTCAAACAAAAGGAGGTTTTCTTGAAGTATTTTCCTAACAGTGTCCCCCCTATTTTTTCATCTTTGTCCCTGTTTCCCAGCAAAAGCGAAAATAAGAGTTCGATAACCTGTCCGAAGCAAACCCAGCTCAAGCAGTTCTCTCATCAAGGAATTGCCAAAATGGCAACCTTGGCAATGCCCATGCTATTGATGTTTTCCATGGCTCAACCGGCCCAGGCTTGGGAAAAACAAGCTAAACGCACTCAAGAAAGCGATGTAGGGAGTTTGTCCCCAACATTAACAAGACCGCCCGTAGTCAACCATGAAATCAAACCAGAGGAAACTTTATGGGAATTATCCCAACAGTACGAAATGTCTCCAGAACAAATTGCCAACTACAACGGAATTCATCCTCAACAAGTTCTACAAGTGGGACAAACCTTAAAAATTCCCGTTGATCAAAATGGAAATTATCAACCACAACTCCTGGAACAACCCTTGGCAGGAGTGGGGGGTGCTATTTCGTCCAACAATTCTGTGTTGCAAGAAGACCATACTGCTTCTCAAACAGAATCAAGCCATGCTATTCCCCTTGTCATTGGAGAGCAATTCAGCTCTTCTGAGAATCAAAATGCTGGTGTTAAATCGGAACTGCCTATTAAACAATTTCTAGCTGATGTGGAACAATTACGGGTAAATTATGAATCGAAAGTAGCAACAGACGAGGAGAGGAAAAATGCTACCAAAACCAATCGAGGAAAACTATTCTCTCCCAGTTCATCTTCTTCTCGCTCTGCTTCTCCGAATTCTCTAGCGACAGCTCCCATTAAAGTTGAATTTTATAATAACTTTTTAAATCCCCCTATTGGAGAAAAAGTGAGTCCGGAATTACCGCCTCTATCTTCTCCAGAACAATATCTTCCCAATAGTCCACAAAAATTTGATGGCTATATTTGGCCCGCCGAAGGGGTATTTACTTCCGGTTATGGGAGACGTTGGGGAAGAATGCACAAAGGAATTGACATTGCCGCTCCCATTGGAACGCCAATTGTCGCTAGCGCTCCCGGTGAAGTCGTTGTCGCCGGTTGGAACAATGGAGGTTACGGTAAATGGGTCAAACTCCAACATCCTGACGGTAGTATTACCCTCTATGCGCATAACAGCAAGGTTTTAGTGCAAAAAGGCCAAGAAGTGGATCAAGGACAACCCATTGCAAAAATGGGCAGCAGCGGCCGAAGCACGGGGCCTCACCTGCATTTTGAGATTCGACGTCCTGGCAAAGGAGCCGTCAATCCCATTGCTTATCTTCCAGAACGTTAATGGCCTGTTGAGGACAAGATGGGAGGAGGGGGAGCGATGAGCAATAACCATAATTATTTTTTATCACACTTTTTCAGTGACAATTTCTTTCTCCACCAGTAAAAACCATTAAATATAAAATATGTCCACATTACCTTTAATTGATTGCATTTACACCGATGGGGCTTGTAGCGACAATCCAGGACAAGGGGGCTGGGGAGCTGTTTTATATTTCCAAGATGGTTCGATTTATGAATTAGGCGGCGCTGATTCAGAAACCACCAACAATCGCATGGAAATGCAAGCCGCGATCGCGTCTCTGCAATTGTTTCATGAAAGCGGTCAAACCACACCCATTGCTCTTTATAGTGACAGTGAGTACCTTATTAAAGGCATTACCCAATGGTTAAATGGTTGGAAAAAGAAAGGTTGGAAAACTGCTAGCGGGAAAGCTGTTCTCAATCAAGACCTCTGGAAAAGGTTAGACCAACTCAATGATTCCCTAGTGAATTGGAGGCATGTTAGTGCCCATCAAGGCATTGTCGGCAACGAACGTTGCGACGCGATCGCGCGATCCTTTGCGGCAGGAAATTCCCCTTCCCTCAAACAAACCATTGAATTTCCCGTTCCCGCTAACTGCGATACCGTTACTAATGTTACCCAAACGATACAATCAAAAACGCCCAAGGAAATACCGAGTCGAAACACAACCAATCCTATGGAAGAATTAGAGGAGCGTTCACTAGGAGATTCTCCCCTTGTCCAAGGGAATCGGATGGAAGGATTGGAACATCTGATCCAATCCTTGAGAATTGCCGACGAAATAGCGGAAAAAGGCTATTTAATCAGCAGTTCTGAACTGGCTGATTTAATGAACGTCAATGCCAGCGCTGTTACGAGCCGAGGAAACCACTGGTCTTGGCGCAACTGGGTCGTTTCGCGAGTCCGACGAGAAGGAAACCAAATTCTCTGGCAATTGGAACGAGCAGAAGGCTAAAGCGACATTAGTACACTCTTCCTCGCCATTGTTTGGGACGTCTGCTTACCGACAGAAAAATCCGTAAAACAGCCAAAGCATCAGCTAAGGGGGAAAGCCAAAATGTCAACGAGGAAAATCGTTGTTCAGCGCGATCATAGGAGTTGGCCACAGCCAATAATAGCCCAAAACGCATCAATAGCAGTCCACTATTTAATCCTCCCATGATGAGAAACATTAACTCTGTTTCTCCATTTAAAACTCCCCCAACAAAGGCCAAGCTCAATGGCAAGGGCAACCCTTGCAACACCAATAAAAGCCAAAGTTCCAGCAACAAAAGGCTAGGAGTGGAGGCATCCTTAAGATCCAAAGATCGTCCCCATTCCTGCCAAGTTTCTTTTATTCCTTCATACATTCTCACCTTCAGTACCTTTGCCCCATCTAAAAACCCAACGCGATACCCCTGAGCAGCGGCATAACGGGCTAGGGTAACATCATCGCAAAATGAGTTTTTGGCGGCAGTGTATCCCCCAAGGGCTGATAAAACCTCTCGGCGGACTAAAAAGCATTGTCCATTGGCCATCACCCGTTCTGGGGCATGGGATTTTACCCCTGCTACATCAAAACGATACAACAATGTCATAAGCAGTGCCGGTTGCAGCCACCACTCTCCTGGAGATTTCAATTGAAACTGGGGAGATAAAGACAAAATATCGTAGCCTTCCGATTCAGCAGCCGCAATGACTGCCGGGACGAGCCCCGGTTGCGGTTGGGTATCGGCATCCATCCCCAAAATCCATTCACTGTTTGGGGAACTTGCTAAAAAGCCGTTATGTAAGGCCCAAGGACGACCAACCCATTGTGGAGGTAAGGGATCATCGGCTAAGAGACGAAATCGGGGATCATCCTTTTGCGCTTGTTTCACTAAATCCGGCGTCCCATCCGTGGAATGGCTATCCAGAACGAGAATTTCCCGCACTTCGTAGCCTTGTTGGGTTAATCCTCTTAAACAGGGAGAAATGCGAGACGCCTCATTGAGTGTCGGAACAACAATACTAACAGTGCCGAATTGTTCTGGCGTTGTCACTGTTGGTGAAAGCGGCGGCAACCGTCTGGCACCTTTCAGTAAACGAGAGAGGAGAATTAAGGCTGCCGGAATTTGCAGGAGCAGCAGCAAAAAAATGCCTCCTGTTATGACTGATTCAAAACTCATCGACATGATAATCAACTCCCCTCAGCAACCAAGATTCTCAAGTTGCCGCTACTATGACTGCAACTCACTGAGCCCCTCTTCCTTGAAGTTGCGCGACGGAAACAGAATTTTTTTCACTTGCCCCTTCTGCTGTCCCCTGCGTGGATGAAATCTTGGGAGTCAGCCAGTAAAGGAGAGAACAAGGAATAACAGCAAAAACCGTGCCTAGTACCACTGGAATCCAGAGACCCGCGGCGAGACTGAGAATAGCGCCAAACAGGATATTAAAAAAGTAAATGGCAAAAGGAAATGTTAGATCGCTGCGGCCAAGGTTTAGGGGTTGATTTCCCCAAAATAAATGAGCAACACTCATAAAAACAACGCCAGTAATAAACCAACCTGCAAAGTTTTGGTAGGGCATGCCAAAAAATGCCCCTGGTTGTTCCCATATCCAAAATGGAACATCGGTTTGGCTCATCGCTGGATCCAGAACAAAATCCCAGAACGTCAGGAGAATCGATCCGATGGCGATCGCGCCCAGGGAACGTACCCAATTGGGTAAGGAACGATTTTCCAATCCCACTCTGGCAATTAAATAGGTACAAAATCCCACATAAAACCAGGATAGTGGAATCGTAAACGGAACTAAATCCGCAATTTTATATCCTAAGCCGCTCAAATAACGATATTCGCCAAAGGGAAACCCCGTGCTTGTTCCCAACAGTTCACTGGCTAACGACAAACTAGTAGCAGGCACCATAAACGTTAACCAGCGTTTGCTTCCTAGGGTTTGATAGGCATAAACGGCAACTGCCGCCGCCCCTAGCAGCATATAAACGACACCGCCGCCAGCCATAGAGTAACGAAAGGCAATTTGTCCAATTTCGGGGAGACTTGCAATAAAGTCTCCATTGGGAAGTACCAGCACTAAGCCGGCAATGCCAAATATCATCGCGGAAATATGAGCGATTAACAGTCCCGTTGCCGGGGAAAATCTGATACCAGGTTTTTGTAATTTCATTAAAGTTTCTTCCTTGATTGATACCACTTGTTGAATGATCAGGAGACGTTTCCGGGAACGCCGATTTGTCGCAATGGCACTCTCGTTAGAGACAACGCCTTCTGAAAATAGAAGACCTTTCCCTCAAGTTGAGCCAGGCTAATCGACAAATATTAATTAATAGTTTATAAAAATTTACAAACAATGTTGCAAGTTTGACTAAAATCTTTTGTTGTTTTCCAGATAGAACATAGAACAGAGAAATAATTTTCCTTAAACACATTACAGTTAGGTAAATCTATCCAATTGGATCAGTTTCAATTTTAGGAGAATCGGTAAACCGGTTAAGATCGAAACAATCGCCCTGCATGAGTGTCACTCTTTCAGGTGAGACAATAGCTAATCATTATTTTCAATCAAAATCAACATGAATTTATTTATCCCAGAAGACAACAACCTCACCATTCGCTCAATTCAGTATCGAGACTTACCGCAGATCAAAGCTTTGATTAGCAAATCCCATGAACTTCACCATAGTGGTTCAGCATTAGCGTTGAGTCAAGAGCTTGATCAGTTTCGCGCCGGTTATAGCGCCAGGAAACTGTTAAGTCTTTTTCCCAATCCCGCCCAACATAACTTTTGTTGGTATGTTGCTGAACAACAAGAACAAGTCGTCGGTGCCATTAAAGTGTCTCCCACCAATAATACCCGCAGTACTTGGCAAGTGGAACATATTTTATTTGATGGGAACTATCCGGTTTCGGGAAAACGCATTGGTTCTCAGCTTTTAAGATATTGCTTTGAAAGCATTTGGGAAGCTAGAACCTGGATCTTAGAAATTAATATCCATCACAAACATATTTTGGCACTGTATCGCCGTAATGGATTTCAGCCCTTAGCACAGTTTACTTATTGGTCCATTGCCCCTGATAAACTGCAAGAATTGGCGCAGCAAGAGCCGAAATTGCCCAACTTGCTGCCAATTAACAATGCCGATGCCCAACTGCTTTATCAACTGGATACCGTATCGATGCCGCCGTTGCTCCGGCAAGTCTTTGATCGCCACATCAAAGACTTTAAGCGAAGCTTCCTCGATATGGCCGTGACTCGGTTGCAACAATGGTTGGGGAAACAGCATACCCAACAAGGCTATGTGTTTGAACCGCAGCGGAAAGCCGCGATCGCGTACTACCATCTGAGCCAAGAGCAAAATCAACAAAATCGAGCGCAATTAACCGTTCATCCTGCCTATACCTGGCTTTATCCCGAACTCCTTGCCCAAATGGCCCAATCTCTATCCAGCTCTCAGGAAAATCCGTACCTACTGCTGGCCTCAGCAGATTATCAGCCGGAACGAGAAGAGTATCTGGAACAAATGGGGGCAGAGCGAGTTGAGCATACCCTAATTTTATCCCGATCTGTATGGCACAAATTGCGAGAGGCGCCTTCGTCTTCCTTGGAACGGCTCCAATTATCAGGGGTTTTACAGGGATTGCGGCCGCGCCGGACGCCGATTCCCAGTCGTTTGCCCTGGCTCAATTCCTTTTCAAGCTATCCCCGCCCAGAAAACCGAGATCAAGAACTGATCAATCCGGAAGAGGAACAGGGAGAACAAGAGTGAGAGAAACATTATCGGCATTAGGACTCGATATTGGCAAAAAACGAATTGGGGTTGCCGGTTGCGATGGGATGGGATTAATTGCCACTCCCCTAATGACCATTAAACGAACCGGGTTTAGGCATGATGTGGAACAACTTAATGATTTGATTGCCCAACGTCGAGCAACGGTTTTAGTAATTGGCTTGCCCTATTCCCTCAATGGAGAAATTGGGCAACAAGGGCAACGGGTGCAAAAATATGCACAACGGTTAGCAAGAGTAATTCAGTTACCCATTGAATATGTGGATGAGCGCTTAACGTCCGTGGAAGCCGAAACTCAACTCAAAACCAAGAAAGGCTTTTCTCCCAAGCGAGATAAAGCGCAAATTGATGCTCATGCTGCCGCCATTCTGCTCCAACAATGGCTCAATCAACGACCGAGCAAGGGTGAGCCGGCAACTAACTGATTAGGCCTATTCCTGATTGATTTTTGAAGTGCTATTATGGAAAATCGCATTGCCATCATTTGAATGAGAGTAAGCTAGGAAATAATAACTATGAGTCTGACTCAAGAACGGAAGCAAGAAATTATTAACGAGTATCAACTCCATGAAACGGATACCGGTTCCACAGAAGTTCAAATTGCGATTATAACTAAGCGAATCACCCGATTAACGGAACACTTAAAAGCCAATGATAAAGATCATGCATCACGACGGGGACTGCTGAAATTAATCGGTCATCGTCGGAGTTTGTTATCCTATTTACAGAAAGAAGATGAACAACGCTATCGAGACCTGATTAAACGACTTGGTATTCGTGGCTAATCCTTATTTAAATTGTTATGGCTTCTCAATCGGAAGAACAACGCGCAAGCTTACCCTTTGAACCGAGCAATAAGCGCAAGAAAAAACATAAAACAACAACGGGAAGTGATGCCCAAGCTGAACCTCAGTCCTCCCCGGAAACTCAACGTAAAGCTCAAGCCTCCCTTTCCGCTATTCCAGAAGGCGTGAGTCAACGAATGGTCCGTCGCATGGCTTTCTTTTCAGGAATTCCTACGAGCCTAGGAATTTTGAGCTTTTTTATTTTTTACTGGATTGTTTCCCAAGAATTGCTTGAGCTTCCTCCCTATACAGTGGTTTTGGTAAGTATGGGATTATTTGGACTAGGCGTTTTAGGACTCAGTTATGGTCTAATTTCTGCTTCTTGGGATGAACAGCGGCACGGAACGCTGCTCGGTTGGAATGAATTTACCACGAACCTAAAACGAATTTTTGCGGCTTGGCGCAGTGCTAGACAGCAACCGCGCGAAGAATAATTCAAAATTTTTTGATTGAAAATTGGTTAACTGTCCGCTTGCACTGATCATGAATCAACTCAACGTTCGTTCATCGTTAAGTGCAATGGGTAATGTTACAGTTATCGGTAGATACAATTATTTACCCTAGAATAAGCATTCTAGGAAAAGAAGGGGACAAACCGTCCTATCCCAATGTAGAAGGGTATCTAGTCTAATGAAAAGACGAGATACAAGTTATGACGAGACCGCAAGGTTTCGTGCTAACTTCCATTCATTAACATAAGATAAGGATAGATCAATCAGAAATGGGTATTGGCGTTTGCCAAAACGTCTGTGAAATTGACAAAGCAAGCAACAGCAAGGAATTTTAATTGCTATGATCATCGTCATGAAAGTCGGCTCGCCGGAAGCCGAAATTAACCGTATTTGCGAAAATTGTCAAGCCAAAGGGCTGACTCCGGAAAAAATCGTTGGGCATCATAAAGTTGTTGTCGGATTAGTCGGGGATACCGCTTCCATGGATCCCTTACAACTCCAGGAAATGAGTCCCTGGATTGAAGAAGTGGTGCGTGTTGAGCAACCCTTTAAACGGGCAAGCCGACAATTTCGTCACGGTGAACCCAGTGAAGTCGTTGTGGACACCCCAGAGGGCAAAGTCACCTTTGGCGAAAATCATCCGGTGGTGTTAGTGGCAGGTCCTTGTTCGGTAGAGAATGAGGAAATGATTGTGGAAACTGCCAAATCCGTTAAAGCCTCTGGCGCGAAATTTTTACGCGGCGGCGCTTATAAACCCCGCACCTCTCCCTACTCCTTCCAGGGCCATGGCGAAAGTGCCTTAGATTTATTGGCGGCGGCTAGAGAAGCCAGCGGCTTAGGCGTTATTACGGAAGTGATGGACACTGCCGATGTGGAAAAAGTTGCAGAAGTGGCAGATGTCCTGCAGGTGGGAGCGCGAAATATGCAAAACTTCCCTCTCCTGAAAAAAGTAGGGGCTCAAGAAAAACCGGTTCTGCTCAAGCGCGGCATGTCAGCCACCATTGAAGAATGGATTATGGCCGCTGAGTATATTTTGGCTGAGGGCAATCCCAAGGTCATTTTATGCGAACGGGGCATTCGCACATTTGACCGCCGCTATACGCGCAATACCCTAGACTTGTCAGTAATTCCTGTATTGCGGTCTTTGACCCACTTGCCAATTATGATTGATCCCAGTCACGGCACTGGTAAATCTGAGTATGTTCCGGCAATGGCCATGGGCGCGATCGCGACCGGAACTGACTCACTCATGATTGAAGTTCATCCCAACCCTTCCAAAGCCTGGTCAGATGGGGCTCAATCTCTGACACCGGCCCGGTTTGATGAATTAGTTGGCGAATTGGGCACCATTGCTAAACCATTAGGGCGTTGGCAAAGTTCTCCCGTTGCCGTTGGTTAATTCTGCCCCGAATCATTCATTCAGCTACCCCCAATGTGTTGGGGGAACTCCTTAGGTTCGGGAGGTTCCCTACCCCAATGTTGGGGGAATTTTCGATCAAGTATCAGGTTGCAAGCCGCTCCCCACGGGGGCAGTTGCACTTAATTCCAGTTCTGGATGATCCCCTTGAATTTGCTCTAAATTCCATTGATTTTTAAACAGTAAAACGGGGCGCTCCCAAAGATCTCTCACCACTGCTGTATTAAACAAGCGTCCTGCTTGGTTAAGGGCTTCCCAACCGCCTTTCACCCAACGGGCAACTTTATAGGGCAACATTTCCAATTTCGTCTCCACCCCATACTCATTTTCCATGCGATACTGCACCACTTCCAATTGCAGTTGTCCCACCGCCGCTAAAATGGGATCGCGCTTGCTTTCATCGCTAGAGTACATGATTTGAATCGCGCCTTCTTCCCGCAATTCCGTAACCCCTTTGTGAAACTGTTTAAATTTCGAAGGGTTGGGATTTTTCAAGTAGGCAAACAATTCCGGCGAGAAGCAGGGAATTCCCTCATAAACCACCTTTTTGCCCGTGTACACCGTATCGCCAATGGCAAATACCCCAGGATTGTTTAAACCGATAACATCCCCAGGATAAGCATTTTCAATGGAGTCTCGATCTTTAGCAAATAGCTTTTGGGGACGAGAAAGCCGGACGCTCTTTCCGGTGCGGGCATGGTTGACACTCATATCTTTTTCAAATTTGCCCGTACAAACGCGAACAAACGCCACGCGATCGCGATGTTTGGGATCCATATTGGCTTGGAGCTTAAATACAAAGCCGCTAAACTCAGGATAAGTGGGATCCATTTCTCCCCGAGAAGAATTGTGCGCTTCTGGGGGTTGCGCGTACTCTAGAAACGCATCCAAAAACAATTGCACCCCAAAATTGGTCATGGCGCTGCCAAAAAACATGGGAGAGAGTTCCCCATTGTGAATTTTTTGCCGGTCAAATTCGGGGGCAACTTCTTCAATAATTTCGATGTCGTCTTTGAGTTGGAAATAAAGTTCTTGATCGAGTATTTCTTCGATTTTGGGATCTCCTAAGGAAATCACAGTTGTTCCCGCTTGTTTGCTGCCGTGGGCCGTTCGTTCAAACAGGTGGATTTGCTGAGTTCGCCGATCATAAACCCCTTGAAAGCGATCCCCCATCCCAATGGGCCAGTTGACAGGGTAGGTGGGCAACCCGAATTCTTGCTCAATTTCATCCATGAGTTCCATGGGTTCTCGCGCCGGGCGATCCATCTTATTGGCAAAGGTAAAAATGGGCAGCGACCGCATCCGACACACTTCAAACAGTTTCCGGGTTTGCGGTTCCAGCCCTTTGGCCGCATCAATCAGCATCACCGCATTATCAGCAGCAGCGAGGGTGCGATACGTATCTTCGCTAAAATCTTGGTGCCCTGGCGTATCTAAGAGATTAATTTTAAAATCCTGATAGTTGAATTGGAGAACCGTGGAGGTAATGGAAATTCCCCGCTGTTTTTCCAATTCCATCCAATCGGAAGTGGCTTTGCGTTGCGCTCGTTTAGACTTGACCGCACCTGCTTGGTTAATTGCCCCGCCATAGAGGAGGAGTTTTTCGGTGAGCGTCGTTTTCCCGGCGTCAGGGTGAGAAATAATAGCAAAATTGCGCCGGGATTCCACAGCTTGTTTTAATTCTTCTTCTAAGGAAAGTGTTGACATTCGGTATTGTTTATTGTTGCTTGCGACGATTAAGTTTGGTTAATTCTAACAAAAGGGGCGATACTCCTAAGATTCACAGGAGTCAGCCTGGTGGGATCGATTTGGCATTAGCCCAATTGATCGTAATCTAGGAAATTTTAAAGCCTCATCTGGTAAAAGTGGAACAGTTGCCGGTATCAACCCAGATTTTCATTTTTCTCTCAAAAACGATTTGGCAATTTTCCCCACTGGGGAGGCATATTCTTCGTGCATGCCCAAAGAACCGGGAATTTGACTGCTGTCAATGTTGGGCAATTGAGCCAGGGCTTCCATTTCCGCTCTTGAGCTTCGGGGCGACTGTTCTCCAATTACGACTTTAGTGGGAACGGTCAGCGATCGCGCCGCCTCCAGAAATTCCTTCCGACTCGTCATGGGATCCAAGCCGCCGGTAACAAACGCTGCTGGCGCAAACCGTGCCCCCGGCTGTTGGGCAATTCGGCGTTTTTCTGCCATAAATTCCGGCGTCAGGAGACTGGCGTTGGTATAAACATGCTGACGGTACATCAATTTCAAAAACGCCGGTGTTGTATTGAGGGCATAAAGGGCTTGACCTACAATCGGCGATCGCACTAAATTTCGAATACCGGAGGCAACGATGCCTGGCATCCCCATTGCCCGCAGCGGGCCTTTCCAAGTGGGGGCAATCATGAGCAATTTAGACACATCAGAAGGGCGATTTTGAGCAACCCGCATAGCATAGGCTGCGCCATGACCGGCTCCAACGAGGCCCACCGGCTCTTGAAACTTGGCGTGGATAAAGTCTTGTACCAGCTGTTGGTACAGTGAGGGCGTTTGACGGGAATATCGGGCATAATTGAGATTGGGACGATCCGATTCCCCAAACCCAAGCCAATCCAGCGCCACCACCTGAAATTCAGAGGTGAGAACTTGCGCTAAGCCCAACATCTCTTGCCGTGTCGAAACCGTACTCAAAGCCGGTAAGAGGAGGACCGGCGGCCCTTCTCCCAAGGTTTCATAAGCGACTGTAAACTCACGGCCTTGATACTGCCATTGATATTGTTCCTTGGAACTGGAAAACGTTTTTATCATAATTTTTTGTTTGAAGACTCACTTCCGTTGTAACAGGTGCTTAACAAAAGCGATTCCAATTGGAAATTGCCATATTTCCTGCGCGATCGCGCCCTTATTCACGGATTACGGCAAAACCTGAAACAATTCCCTGACCAAGTTTAAATCTTTATCTCCTGGGGAGCGCTCAACACCGCTAGATAAGTCGATTCCATCGGGTTTGGCTGTTACTAGCGCTTGTGGAACATTATTGGGGGTCAATCCGCCAGCCAGGAACCAAGGGCGAGGCGGGGCAAAGTCCTGCAAATATTCCCAATTAAAAGATTTGCCGGTTCCTCCTAGTTGTTTGGGATCATAGGCATCGAGCAAAAAGGTATCTACCCACGGTGCATAACATTCAGTTTGGGTAAGAGAGTCGGCATTTTTCACGGCAATGGCTTTAATCACTTCTAGCTGAGGAAGTCGCGATCGCAGTTTTTGACAAAACGCTGGGGATTCTTGACCGTGGAGTTGAATCCTAGTTAAATTGGCTTGTTTGACGATGGCAATTATTTCCGATAGTTCAGTATTAGCAAAAACGCCGATACAAGAAATATCAGTATTTAGGGATTGTGTAATACCAGCAATGCGCTCGGGAGCAAGGTAACGCTGGGATTTTTCCACACAGATAAATCCCAGGGCAGTTGCCCCTAACTCCGCGATCGCGTTTGCTTGGTCCAATTGAGTAATGCCGCAGATTTTAACTCTCATTTGTTCAGAAATATAAATTAGTATGAACAGATTGTTACTTTCTAAAGATTAGCAATGGTTTGATTACCAATTATTTTTATAGAAGAGCGCCGTCAAACCAAGCGTCTTTAGACGTTAGATATAAGGCGAATTGATTGAGGGATTTGATATCCCGAAATCAATCAACTCCATAATTTTCTGCTATAATCAAACTATTAACAAGAGGCGCGATAAACCTCTTTAAAAACGTTAGCTTCTTAACGGAAGTACCAGTAAGACCAAGACAATTTAAGTCTCTAAACTGTAGGGTCGGGCGGACCCGAACAGGATAATCAACGCTTTTGGAGAGAATACCCTCGCTCGGTGGAAGGAATTTGAATTTCTGGAAACTTAAAGGTGTCTCGATGAATTAAGAATCCAACTTCTTCCGATTGTTGGAGCGTCAAAATTCTGTTAGCTGTTGATGTTGGGAGAAACAACTTAAATATGTTAAATATCCTTGCTGCTGTTCAAGCTAGCACACCAACGACTGTTTCTTGGAGTCCTTCCGTTGCCCTGGTGATGATTCTTTGCAATGTCTTTACCATTGCCATTGGCCGCTTTGCCATCAAAAACTATGGCGGCGGCCCGGAATTGCCTTTTCCCAAACCGGCAATTTTAGAAGGATTTGGTGTTCCTGAACTATTAGCAACAGCAAGCTTTGGTCATGTTCTTGGTGCAGGAGTCATTTTAGGATTTGCCAATGCTGGCGTTTTATAGAAAATCGGTCAGCTAGCGGCAGCTAAATGAATAATGCCATCTCCTTGGTTTACTAGGGGGTTTCGGGTGTGTCCAATGACAAGACCGTCAAAAGGAGAGCGCACGGTACCGCTTTCATCGCCAAAGGCATTGGCAATAATGCCTAAATGCTGTTTTTTGGCAACTCTGTCTCCTAACCCGACTTGTAACCCGACTTGTAAACGCAAAATTCCTCCCTGAGAAGCGCGAACCCATTTCGTTGTTTCCACTTCTACCGGGGGCGTAGGGACTGTGGGAGAAACTGCGGGAAAAGAATACATCTCCAAGGCATTCATCACCCGCAAAATCCCCTCGGTTCCCACCTGAATCGCTTCCGGATTAAACCGCAATGCCTCTCCCCCTTCATACAATAAAATGGGAATCCCTTTTTTGGCTGCCGCTTGTCGCAAAGATCCATCTCGAGTCACCCCATGAATCATCACTGAAGCGCCAAAAGCCTTGGCACAACGATAGGTTTCGGGATCGTAAAGATCAGCGCGAATTTGCGGAAAGTTCGTTCGATGCTCAGAAGCAGTATGAAGATCAATGCCATGAGTACAGCGGCTTACAATTTCTGTCATAAAAAGATGAGCAATCCGCGATGCTAACGAGCCTTCTGCGGAACCGGGAAAACAGCGATTTAAGTCGCGATTGTCGGGAAGATAGCGAGATTGTTCAATTCAGTCACAGTTAGAAACAGCAATAAGTTACGGAGATCATTTAATAGGGAATTCGATCAGTGAGTTTATTAGGAACGGCATTTTTCTGTATAAATTCAATGATTTTGCCGGCAACATCGATTCCTGTGGCATTTTCAATCCCTTCTAGTCCCGGAGAAGAGTTAATTTCCATGACAACTGGACCATGATGGGAACGCAGCATATCAACACCTGCTACCCGCAATCCCATTGCTTTGACAGAACGAACCGCTGTACTCCGTTCTTCGGGGGTTAGTTTCACTTTATCGGCTTTGCCGCCCCGATGCAGATTGGAACGAAATTCGCCTTCTGCCCCTTGCCGTTTCATGGCGGCAACCACTTTGCCGCCAATGACAAAACAGCGAATGTCTGCCCCTTGGGCTTCTTTGATAAATTCTTGAACGAGAATATTGGCTTCTAACCCTCGAAATGCTTCAATGACAGATTTGGCTGCCTGATGGGTTTCTGCTAGGACCACACCAATGCCTTGGGTGCCTTCTAATAATTTAATCACAACCGGCGCACCGCCGACGGTTTCAATTAAGCCGTCAATATCTTGGGTGGCATGGGCAAACCCTGTCACCGGAAGGCCAATTCCTTCTCGGGCAAGGATTTGTAAGCAGCGCAGTTTATCGCGCGATCGCGAAATCGCTTGCGATTCGTTGGCAGTAAACACGCCCATCAACTCAAATTGCCGTACAACAGCAGTACCGTAAAAGGTTCGAGAAGCACCAATTCTGGGAATAATGGCATCATATTCTTCCAAGGGTTGCCCTTGATACACAACGCTGGGTTGATGAGAGGTAATATTCATGTAGCAGCGCAGGTAATTAATCACCTGCACTTGATGTTCTCGTTCTATAGCAGCTTCTCTAAGTCTCCGGGTGGAATAAAGAGAGGCATCTTGTGAAAGAATAGCGATTTTCATATTTTTTCCTTGGTGTCTTGTTCCCTTGGTGTTGAAAGTAGAAAAGAGCGCCCAGGATCAACCAAAAACTGATTGCGCACCGCTTGGCGGCCTAAAAGCATCCGAAATCCCATGACGTCGCGACTGGTTAACGTTAATTCAATTAACCTTTCTGTCTCGCCTAATTTTACTATCGTTTCGATAACAGGGCGTAATTGGGCCACGCCGCCGGAGTTGCGAACTTGTCGCATTTCTAGAAGTTTGGCTTGTGTCTCAATCGTGTCTTGGGTATTGCGCTGATAAGGATGCACTCGAAAACGGAGCATTGATTGGCCTTGTTCCTGATAAAGTTCAATGTCATAAGCGTGGAGTGCTGAAGAGCGGGCTCCTGTATCAATTTTGGCTTTAATGTTTGGAATGTTAAGTTGGGGAAGGGCAATCACTTCACGCCAACCAATGAGTGGAAGCTGTTTTGACAAATTAATCCGGTTTTTGACTTCTCAACATCAAATTATGCCTATTAGCACGGAAAATACTTCTTTCCTGAAAAAAAATGCATCAAACTTAACAAAATCTGTTTTAATATCAAATAGAAGTAGAAATTGAAGTTAATGACACTCATCATTCTACAGAATTTTCTCTCTTTTGTTAGGTGACGGAGTTAAGCGATTCTTTTACTCTATCTGTAGATAGACGCAATCCCTTTTGATTATTAACTAAATCGTTTAGTTTCGGATTGAAACGCAATCCGAGCTGACTTAAGGCAGTTTTTTTGTGATCAATTATTTTTTACTTCCCGTTCTCACTCCTCTATTTCCTCATTATTTAATTTATGGCACTCGAAAACGTTGTCGGCGAAGCGCCCTTACAAGAGCATTTAAAACAGTTTCTTCTAGTGCTTTCAGTTTCTTTAGGGGTAGCTACTTTATCTCGTTCTTTTCCGCGATTTCGGGATATCCCTTATACGCTGTTATTGGTAATTGTTGGTTCGATTCTGGCATTGCTCGATGTTCGTTTAATTAATGTTCCGCCAGAAGTTACCCTGTTTGTTTTTTTACCGCCGTTATTGTTAAAAACCGCAATCGACTTAAATTGGTCGTTAGTCAAACACGATATTAGCGTTGTTTTTCTATCGGCAGCAAGCGGGGTAGTTCTAACCATTATTGGGGTAACGATTACCCTCACGACGTTTACCGAAATTTCCCCCCTAATCGCGCTTTTAGCAGGGGCAAGTTTGTCAGCCACAGCCCCTGCCCCAATTACAGCTTTATTCGGTCGTTTGGGCGTCAATCAGCGTTTAGTCGCCCTCACCGATGGGGAAAATATGTTTAATGTCGCGATCGCGATCGGAGCATTTGTTTTATTAATAGATTTACCCACCGACTTAAATTTAGCTGATGTTAATATTATTGCCCTCCTGAAAAATGTCATTAAACTCGCTGGCATTGGGTTAATGATGGGGGGGATGATTGGCGTTGCCTTTTCTTATCTGATTAACCGATCCGATTTGCGATTTTTAGGGCGTTCTTTACTGCTAGTTGCCTCCTATGGAACGTATTTATTTACAGAAGAATTAGGCGGTTCCGGTGTTGTTGCCGTCATTGTTACTGGCTTAATCATGGGAACATTTGGGGTTTCGGAAATGAACCCTCATAAAAAACAAGTTCTCTCGGAATTTTTAGCGTTCGTTGCCTTTTTGGTAAACTCCATTGTGTTTCTACTCATTGGCGATAAAATTAACTTTCAAAGTTTAGGAGACAATGTTTATCCCATTGCCATTGCCATTATTACGGTTTTAGCGACTCGCGCGATCGCGATTTATGGCACGACTTATTTTGGCAACCAATTTGGTTATAGCAACATTACTTTACCGGAACTAACAGTATTGTGGTGGTCGGGATTGCGCGGTTCAGTGTCCATTGCCCTTGCCTTAAGCGTCCCCATTGTTTTAGTGCAGAGTCAAACCTTAAAAGCGGTCGTTTTTGGTGTCGTCTTATTTAATCTCTTAGTCCAAGGATTAAGCAGCAAGTGGTTGCTGAAACAATTAGGGTTTTTATACGAAGAACATCTCCAAGAACACTATTTACAACTCATTGCTCGCATCGTTGCCCTGAAACAAATTCTGACCCATTTGAATCATGAAGAAATCAACCAGGGTTGGGAACTCGATTCGCAATTTTATCAATATCGGGACTGCGTCAAACAAGAATTGCAACGATTAGAAAAAGAAATAGAAACTTACAGCAATAAAAATCCTGCTATTGAAGAACTAGCAAACGAACAATTAAAACGGGAATTGATTGCCATGGAAACCGGCATTTATTCAGCATTTGTGCAAAGCGGTTTCTTGAGCGACCCTCCTCCCTTATTATTGCCTGAGGTGTTGCAGGATCAAAACTAGCGGTTTTTGGTTGGCATACTCTCTCCAACAGCTTATTTAATCAGTGTTAGGAGATGTTTTTGATTAGAATGCACTATGCCCAATCTTTAAAGTTAGCCCAGGTTTTTCTCAGGGTGGCAAAGGATTAATAATTTGATAAAGTTATGATGGCAGTTTTTTGACCTGAAATAGGAGAACTTCTTTTGGGTATTGAGCTTCGGAGTTACGTCTATTTAGATAGACTGCAAGCGCAACACGCCGCTTATATGGGAACAGTATCACTGGGATTTTTACCCTTGCCTGGAGATACCTCCCTCTGGATTGAAATTTCTCCTGGCATTGAAATCAACCGGATTACTGACGTAGCTCTCAAAGCAACCAATGTTCGTCCTGGGGTGCAAGTCGTTGAACGGTTATATGGATTATTGGAACTTCATTCCTCCCAAAAAGGCGATGTAATGATCGCTGGCGGAGCAATTTTAGATACTTTAGGCGTTTCGGAAAAAGACAGTATTAAGCCGCGCGTGGTTTCCAGTCAAATTATTCGCAATGTTGATTCTCACCAAGCCCAATTAATCAATCGCACGCGGCGCGGTCATATGCTCTTAACCGGAGAAAGTTTATATGTCTTTGAAGTAGAACCCGCAGCTTTTGCTGCCCTCGCGGCCAATGAAGCGGAAAAAGCAGCACAAATCAATCTGTTGCAAGTTACAGCAGTGGGAAGTTTTGGACGTTTATATTTAGGCGGGGAAGAGCGCGATATTATTGCAGCCTCTTATGCCGTGGAAGCGGCGATTGCCAATGTGCGTGGACGCGCCAAAGCTGCCAACAGCAGGGAATAACTTAAATTAATCATTAATCAAATTCTTGTACCGGAAAGCGTTCCATTTCTTCCACTGCCAATCTGGCACTTTCCCGCAAAGAACTTGTTAAATGGGGAACATGGGGAATCTGGGAAAGGAAGTCTCGCGTTCGCCGTAAAATTCGAACTAAATCCCCTTCATCGAGATTAGTTGCCTCGCATAAATCATTCCAATCAATGCCCTCTACCCATTGTTGCACTAATCCAATTAAATCCGGTTCTAACCACAAGGGAATGGCAACTTGATGGCGTCGTTGCACTTGGAATAATTCCCGACGCAATCCCCGCAACTCGCTCAGGGCATCCATGACTGGCTGCGGCGGTGAAAAATCGGTTTCACTATCAGGGCGTGGGGTTTCTGTTACTAAGGCACAAGCGGCAGCCGCTAAATGGGAGGGAGAGAGTTCATCAAAATTCCCAGAACGCAATACCAGTCCTAACCACAATTCATTATCCCCCCGAATGGCAGCGGCAGTTTCTCCCAGAGAGGTGGGTTGATAGTCTTCAAGGGCATCGAAACTTGTTAAGACTTCACAGATATTGAGAAACTCTTGCCAGTGTTGGGATTGATGGGCTCTGGTATTGGCTTGGTGTTTTTGCAATTGTTCTTGCAGTTGCAGGCGACGATTGTAGGTTTTTAAGAGTTGCTTCGGTGAACCCCATTGTTGCAGAGGATGCTTACTCAAACGCTGTTGAATATCGTCGATTTTTGCTTTTTGCGCCTCAACTTCTGGAGAATCGAAACTGGGCGGGGTAACTTCTTCTAATTTTTGAGCAATTTCTGCAGTCGTTTCATCCCCTTTACGCCGTTTTCCCGGTTTGAGTTCCAGATCTTTGGGGGGAGACAGAGAACGCAAGTGAGATTGGGAAAGCAAGACTTCTCCGATGGCAACAACATCCCCTTGCGTGGCGACATACCAACGATTGTCTTCGGCAATGCAAATCAACAGGGAAGATTGTCCCGGGCTGGGAATGGTATCAATTAAAACGGCAGTTAAAGGAGAAGAGACGGTAATATATTTTCCTTTTAGATAAAGCACATCCCCACCTTTGGCCTGTGAGAGGGCTGCTGCTAAAGCCGGGGCGCGATCGCGCTGGGCTTGCCGTTCTAGATATTTTAAGATCCGTTTTTCTTCTTTGAGATGGGATTTGAGTTTGTCATATTGGGTAAAATACGCTTTGGGAATGGGCGCAATTTCCACATCAATGCGAGCAATTCCCTGAGTTAACTGCGCGATCGCTTTTTGTTCGGGAATGAGTTTTTGGTTGGCTAAATACTGAGCAAAACTGCGCTCTAACAACGACTCTGCCTCTTGAATGGTTTGTCGTTGCAATAAGTTCAGTACCATGCCATAAGTCGGGGCAAACTGGCTGACTAAGGGATCGGCTTCTTGGATGGCTAAATATGCCGCTTCTTTTGCTCCTTCAAACCGGGTTTGCACACACACCACATTCCCCCTTTCATCCATACCGCGACGCCCTGCCCGTCCTGACATTTGCAGAAATTCGGAAGCCCGCAACAAGCGATGGCCTTGATCCGTCCGCTTGGATAAGGAGGAAATGACCGTTGTCCGCGCTGGCATATTAACCCCTGCAGCTAGCGTTTCCGTAGCAAACACCACTTTCACTAAGCCTTTCGTAAACAACTCTTCTACTAATCCTTTCCAAGCGGGCAAAACGCCGGCATGGTGAGCAGCGACACCTCGTCTAAGCGGTTCAATTTGTCCTGCCCTGGCGCCTTCTGGATAATCTTCTAAAAATTGTTGCAAATGATTTTGGATTTGCTCACTTTCTTCTGCGGTAACTAAGGAAAGTTCATTTAACTGCTGTACTGCTTGGTCGCAACCGCGACGGCTAAAGATAAAGTAGATAGCAGGGAGTAAATCCCGTTGGGCTAGCTGTTCTACGACAGTGGGGATGCTAGGACAGTCTGCCTTGCTAACGCGCTTTTTGCCCCCTTTTTTCTTGGGTTTTAGCCGAGAGTTGATATTGTTCTTTTGTTGGTTAAGAAGGGGAAATAGTCCTTTGGGTGTGCTAAAGTAAAATTCCAGGGGAACGGGACGAAAATCGGATTTAACCAGTTCGGTGGGACCATGGATTTCATTAATCCAATCTGTGAGCTGTCCCGCATTGGAAATTGTGGCAGAGAGGGCAACCAGTTGAATGCTTTGGGGACAATAAATAATGGATTCTTCCCAGACTGTTCCCCGGTGCGGGTCATTCATGTAGTGACACTCATCTAAAACCACCGCCTCCACATTTTCTAGGGATGTTCCCACTTCGCCAATGGAAGTTCCGTAGAGCATATTCCGGAAAATTTCTGTGGTCATGACCAGCACTGACCCTTTCCGGTTAATGGAAACATCCCCTGTGAGAAGTCCCACTTGTTGGGGGCCAAAGGTTTTTTGAAAATCGCGCAGTTTTTGATTGGATAAGGCTTTTAACGGTGTGGTGTAAAAGACCCGTTTCCCTCTAGCTAGGGCGCGGTGAATCGCATATTCTCCTACTAATGTTTTTCCGGAACCGGTGGGAACGGAAACGACAACTGACTTATTCTCTTCTAAAGCCGCGATCGCGCGAACTTGAAAGTTATCGAGTTCAAAGGGAAAAAGCGTTTTTAAATCTAATTCGGTGGAAAAAACACTCACTTATGTTCGATTAATGACGATGGTTTGAATTGTTTCTAGGGTAACAACTTATCCGTTAGGATTCTGGAAAGGGATAGCCTTGCTTCTTTATATTTTTGAAATTGATCGCTACAAGTTACTCAGCATCGGATTTTTGATGACCATAGAAATTAATCCGATAGTCGGTAATTTCTACCCCTGTTCGCGCTTCAATTTCTTGAATTAAATCTTCAGGCAATTCCACATACACATCGACAATTTTGCCGCTATCAACGCAATTGACATGGCTATGGGCTTCGCTAATATGACCGTATAAACGCCCTTCACAGCGTTCCACACATTCAATGATGCCATGACTCGATAACGCCTCTAAGTTTTGATAAACTGAGGTATGGCCAATGTCTTTTCCTTCTTGATTGAGCCGATCGTAGATTTCCCGTGCTGAGAGATGTTCCTCGCATCGCCACAATAGTTCTAAAATGGACCGTCGTTGACGGCTTAAGCGCATTCCTTGTTCTTGACACTGCGCTAATGCCTCTTCTAATGACCGAGTTGTTTCGTTTTTGGCGAGGAACGCTTTTCCGTTTGTCGGATTCTGGTTAGTTTGGATTTTAATCATAGCGCTAAGCGGGTTGTCTTTTCTCTTTCAGGGACACCCCAGCTTTGTGTAGAAGACAAATCTCTCGCTAGGGAAGATCGCTCATGTCGTCATAGCAACCAACGGTTACCTGAGCCAAGCCTGAGAACAGGCATTTTCCATTGAGGAATGCTTAATCTCTAACTTAACAATGATAGTTCATAGTCATTACTACTTTAACTTATTTCCAATGCAATAATAAAATCGAGCGAGATTCTCCCGCCCGATTCATCTGGAAATTAGGAATTAGCTAATTATCTAAGTCTTGACGATTCGGGTTGCGAGCGGGATCGTTAGATAAGAATCCAAAGACAAACAGCCCGACAAAGAAAGCCACTACAAGATAAACAACGATTTTTAGGGTGAGCATAGTTTATAAGGTTTAATTAATTCAACGTTGACCAACGGTTAGAGGAAGTGCTTTCCGTTGAGGAATGCCTAGTCTCTAACTATCCCAGCCTAGTGACATGGGAATCATTAGATTAGCTTAACATTTCTGGCTAATTTCGCTCAAGTGCCATCTTGATCGCGTTTCTAATTAGCAACAAATAGGATTCCTAGGGCAAGCAACCAATAACAAGGACGAACGATTGTCCGTCCTTGTAAGAGAAATTTAGAAAAAAGCGAGTTTCGCTAATGACCACTCTTATTGTTTAATTAAATTGATTTTGATTGTTCGATTAAGTCGCAGGTAATGGGACAAGAGGCAAATTTTGCCGTTTGTTTTAAATTTTGTTTTCCATGTAGCCAGCGCAACCAACGAACCTCTTGGGGATGAATTCCTTTTAGGGTTAATCCGGCAGAAATTAAAACAATTGCTGATAAGTTGAGGCCAACAACACTGCTAGCAACAAGTAAAACGGCGCTCATCGACAAAACCGATTGAAGCGCGATCGCGAAGATAGAAGTCATTGCCGTAATAACAGCAACCACTGGAAATCCGACAACTAAAAAGCAAACTGTTAGGGTAAAACACCAAATTAAAAAGCTTTTAATAACGCTAAAAAATTGCGTTTGAACAAGGCTTTGAGATTGACTAACTTGCATGGATTTGACCTCCCGTTTTTTACGTTCGGAATAATAAATTGATTTTTTATACAGTTTCGCTATTTTCTTAGCTTCCTCTGATAGCAATTCAGTATAGCGATCTCAGTTCTTCAAATGAGTAAATAGCAATATTAATTTACATAGTTAGGGAAAATTTAGCGTATTTTTCAGACGTAAATTCCCTTCATGGCAAATAAATTCCTTTATTTTGGGTAACTTGGCATGTTTGTTTTAATTTGAAATCTCAATCACACTAGATGAAAGATAAAAGGGGATAAGTTAACATAAATTCATAAAAAGACGAAATTTTTTCAGAATCAAAGGCTGCGTTAAGCTGTTCTAAGCAGAGATTTCCTGGAGAAACCAGGGAACGTTTTCAATTAGAATAAAAACGAATTATCGCCGAAACAGGGTTGGTTCATGGCTTTTGCTTCAGTTATTCGCACGCTGGCGCGATCGCGCTTAACACAAGAACTTCTCCAAAGTCTCTTTTCCAATCACACGCTACAACTAAGCGGCATTTCCCGCCTTCCCAAAGGACTCATTGCCTCTGCGTTTACCCAACATTGTTCTAATGACAATACAACCGGAGAAGCGTCTCACCTTGTCGTTATCTGTGCCACGTTAGAAGAAGCCGGGCGCTGGGCAACCCAGTTGCAAAGCATGAACTGGCAAACGGTTCAGTTTTATCCCACCTCAGAAGCGACTCCTTACGAACCGTTTAACCCAGAATCGGAGATGATCTGGGGACAAATCCAAGTTTTATTAAACCTGACACAACAACCGAATTCTCCCACGGCCATTGTCGCTACCGAAAAAGCCCTGCAACCCCATTTGCCCCCACCAGAGTTTTTTTCCAAAACTTGTCTGTTTTTTCAAAAAGGCATGGCCTTAGAGAGTCAAACTCTTGACCGTCGCCTCACCGAACTGGGTTATGAACGTGTCTCTGTTGTCGAAACCGAAGGCCAATGGGCCCGTCGCGGGGATTTAGTGGATATTTTTCCCGTTACCTCCGAAGTTCCCATCCGCTTAGAATGGTTTGGGGATGAACTGGAACAACTGCGAGAATTTGACCCTGTTAGCCAGCGTTCTCTTGATCAAATTGAAACCCTAACTTTAACACCCACTAGCTATTCTCCCCTCATTGCCCAGGGCATTCAAGAACAGGGCAACTTGGATCGGTTTCAGTCGTTTCTGTCTCAGCAAGAACAAACGGCTTTCCATGAGGAACAAAAATATCCCGAAGGAATGGGGCGATTTTTCGGATTAGCTTATCCGCAACCGGCTTCCTTATTAAATTATCTTCCCCACAATACGTTGGTTGTCCTCGATGAACCCCATCAATGCAGCGCCCACAGCGATCGCTGGCTGGAACATACCGAAGAAAAGTATCAAGAATTGTATCCCGGCCAACAACTGCCTCGCCTCCACACTGACTTAACCAGTTGTTTGCAAAACGCCCAATCCTTTTATCAGCTTCATGTTTCGGAACTGACTGAAGAAAACGACGATAGTGTCAATCTTGCCAGCCGCGCCGTTCCTGTAACCCCGCACCAGTTTGCCAAACTGGCAGAAATTATCCGCGGGCAACGGGAAATTTACAGTGGAATTACCCTGCAAAATTACGACACGTGGATTGTTTCCGCCCAACCCTCGCGATCGGTTTCTCTGTTGCAAGAACACGATTGTCCCGCGCAATTTGTTCCCAATCCCCGCGACTATCCGGCAATTGACAAATTGCACCGCGATAACACTGCCGTTGCTGTCAAATATTCCGGTTTAGCGGAACTGGAAGGCTTTGTTCTTCCCACATTCCGCATTGCGGTTGTCACTGACAGAGAATTTTTCGGGCAACATGTTTTAACCACCCCCAGCTATATTCGCAAACGCCGCCGGGCAACCTCCAAACAAGTCGATCTCAACAAACTGCGTCCCGGTGACTATGTGGTACACCGGCAACATGGCGTGGGGAAATTCTTAAAACTGGAAAGTTGGGAAACCCGGGAATATCTTCTAGTTCAATATGCCGATGGCTTGCTGCGGGTTCCGGCAGACAGTTTAGAAGCCCTCTCGCGGTATCGGTATCTGGGAGAAGGGAAACCCCAACTGAATAAAATGTCGGGGAAAGCCTGGCAAAATACCAAAAACAAGGTTGAGAAAGCGGTTAAAAAAGTCGCCATCGACCTCCTGGATTTATACGCCAGGCGATCGCAGCTATCCGGCTATGCCTATCCCGAAGATACCCACTGGCAAGAAGAATTGGAAGATTCCTTTCCTTATCAGCCCACCCCGGATCAGTTAAAAGCGGTTCAGGATGTGAAACGGGATTTGGAAAGCGATCAGCCCATGGATCGCCTGATCTGCGGTGATGTGGGATTTGGCAAGACCGAAGTGGCCATTCGCGCCATTTTCAAAATTCTCATGTCGGGCAAACAGGTGGCCTTTCTTGCCCCGACTACCGTTCTCACCCAACAGCATTATCATACTCTCAAGGAACGATTTGCCCCCTATCCCATCAACATTGGGCTGCTGAATCGGTTCCGCACCAGCAATGAACGCAAAGATATCCTGAAACGTCTTGCTACCGGCGAATTGGATATTGTTGTGGGAACCCATCAACTCCTAAATAAAAGTGTCAAATACAAAGACTTAGGGATGTTGGTGGTGGATGAAGAACAACGGTTTGGGGTCAATCAGAAAGAAAAAATCAAATCCATGAAGACATCGGTGGATGTGTTGACGCTGACAGCAACTCCCATTCCCCGCACTCTATATATGTCCCTGTCTGGGATTCGCGAGATGAGTCTCATTACCACGCCGCCCCCGTCTCGTCGCCCCATTAAAACGCATTTATCGCCCTATGACAGCGAAGTTATCCGCACCGCTATTCGCAATGAATTGGATCGCGGAGGGCAAGTCTTTTATGTGGTTCCCCGCGTAGAAGGCATTGAAGAAAGCGCCGCCAAAATCCGAGAAATGATTCCTGGGGCAAAAATCGCGATCGCGCATGGGCAAATGGAAGAAGGGGAACTAGAATCCACCATGCTAACCTTCAATAACGGCGATGCCGATATCTTAGTCTGTACCACCCTTATTGAGTCCGGGTTGGATATTCCCCGCGTCAACACCATTATTGTGGAAGACTCGCAAAAATTTGGGTTATCCCAACTCTATCAGCTGCGAGGACGAGTGGGACGGTCTGGCATTCAAGCCCACGCCTGGTTGCTATATCCCAGACAAAGCAGTCTCAATGATACCGCTAAAAAACGGTTGCGGGCATTGCAAGAGTTTACTCAACTGGGGTCAGGCTATCAACTGGCCATGCGAGATTTAGAAATTCGCGGCGTTGGGGAATTATTAGGGTCAAAACAGTCCGGCCAAATGAATGCAGTAGGCTTCGACTTGTATATGAGTATGTTGCAAGAAGCCATTCAAGAAGTTCAAGGAGAAGATATTCCGCAAGTAGAAGATACTCAAATCGATCTCAACTTAACCGCCTTTATTCCCGGCAATTACATCACCGACATGGATCAGAAAATGGATGCCTATCGCACGGTTACTGCCGCCAACAGTAAGCAAGAATTAGACCAAATTGCCAAAGATTGGCGCGATCGCTATGGGGAATTGCCTGCCCCTGTTCAACAATTATTGCAAGTAATGGAATTAAAACAAATCACCAAGTCTCTTGGTTTTTCGCGCATTAAACCGGAAGGAAAACAACACGTTGCCCTGGAAACGCCCATGGAAGAACCGGCTTGGAAAAAACTGCAAGAACATCTGCCACAACACATTGCCTCCCGCTTTGTTTACAGCAAAGGCAAAGTAACGGTACGCGGCTTAGGGGTTCTGAAAACGCAACAGCAACTGGATAATTTAATTGGTTGGTTAGGCCAATTGCGGGAATCGTTAGAACAGGAACGCGCGATCGGGTAACTCGAATTTAATTATGAAAGTCCGTGAAGTGGTAAAACGATTAGCAACTGATGGTTGGTATTAAGCAAGAATAAAAGGGAGTCATCGAGTTTTCAAATATCCAACTAAACCTGGTATTGTTGTTGTTCCTGGCAATTCTAGCGATGATGTTGCAATTGGAACATTAAAAAGTATTTAGAGACAAGCGCAATTAGAGGATTAAAAATGAAAGAATAGTATGTAATTTTTGAATGGGCGGGAAATAATTATTCAGCTTATATCCCTGATTTACCAGGATGTATTTCCACTGGCAAAACTATCGAAGAAACCGAAACAAATATTAAAGAAGCGATTGAATTATATATTGACACTTTACAAGAAGATGGTCAACCGATTCCAGAACCTTCAATTAAAGCAAAACCTATTTATATTGGGAGTTAATCAAGCATCATCAAGTTATAGCGCGATCGCGACAAAAAGGACAAAAAGGAAATAATAATCGAAACGATACTAGCTTTAAAGACTGTTACTTGATACTTTAATTGATGAGGTTGGTTTCTGGATTGATAGAGAACTTTACGCAGAAGTTTTAAAAGTTGCTGGTGAGTAATGTTGATTGGATTGCAAGTGTATTTTCTATCTGCACATAGCGCTACATAAGAAAATAATAATCAGCGCGATCGCGCAAAAATTTGCCACTTGGAGGGTGGCATCTAAATTGGCATCCTCTAAAATAATGGGAACGCCCAAAGAGCGTGCTGTGTGGAGAAATCGGTGTTCGCAATCGCGCTCAATAACCACAACATCATGATTGTTTTCATGGAGATATGCCACAATGCGCATCCCGATATTTCTCAAGCCGCAGATAATGTAGTTAGTGTCCATGAGTGGGCAGCCGCGCTGCATCCCAAAACTCCTTAAACCGATCCGGCTAACACTAAACTTTGCGCCTCTTTGATGCCAGCTGCCATTAATGTGGAGCGCGATCGCGCATTGCCAATCAAAATATGTGGATCTTCCTCATACTCGGGCATATGATGCTCGCTAATCCCAACCCGCCAATAATAATCCTTGGCTTCATTGCAATCTCCTATTGCTAAGAATTGATGACAGTTGACAATACCTAGGGCGATTGCCGAAGGCAATAAGTTTGGTTGCATCGCGTTTTTAAAGTAAATAACCGGCACTTGCCAGAGTAAACAAAATGAGCTATGATATATTGTTGGATTTATTTCCCAATTGACTTGCTTGAAGGTTTGGAAATAACGACGGCTAGTTTTCTCGTAATACTAGTCTCTCACCCAAAGCGGAAATTTCTTTTCCAGGGTAGCTAAAAGAGCAAATTCATGATAGCTTGAGACATAGTGTAAAAAATTGTAATAATTTTGAGTACAGTTACAACTGGATTTGAACTGAATTCCTTTACGCGGTTTTCGTTATTCCCATCGTCAAGGTAACACGCGCAGAGAGAAGGAATGTAGGGACGCTTATTTGTTCAACAATCTGAGTTGGAATTAATGCTTCAACAAAAAAAACAATTAATGGAACAAAATACAATAAAACTTTCTTTACTTTATTGCGATTCAAGTTCCTAAGTTTGAAATGAGTTGTAACTGTATTAAAAAGTTTTTGACCAGTCAAATAATGTGAGGTATTTCTTATGTCTGTACGTCTGTACGTGGGCAACTTACCAAAAGAGGCAGTAGAACGCGAACAATTGCAAGAAGTCTTTGGAGAAGACAGCGATTCCCTCTCTATTAAAGTTATTAAAGACCGAAAAACCGGGAATTGTAGAGGGTTTGCCTTTGTTACGGCGCCTAATGATGAAATGGCAGACCAAATTATTGAAAAATATAATGGTCAAACCTTCAAAGAAAATGCTTTAAAGATTGAAAAAGCCCTTCCTCGCAATAAAAATAAAGGAGAAGGGAACAATTCCAATCAAGAGCAAGAAAGTTCCTCGGAAGGACGCAGTTCCCGCCCCAATAAGCAGAAGAATAAAGACAATGCTCCCAGCAACAAACGACGGGGCAAAAATAATAAAAAATCGAAACAGCCTGCTGCTAGTAAAAGCAATAATAATACTGCAACGCAACCTGATCCTCGCTGGGCAGATGAATTAGCAAAACTCAAAGAAATGTTAAGTTCTGTCGAAAAATAGCGACTTATTAAAAATTGCGATTTTAGGGAGATATCCAATTTCAAAGGTATCTCCTTTTTTTGCTTAAGAATGATCGGAACGATTGCCATTTTCTGAAGACTGATCTGTCAACCAACCGGACAAATGAGTTGATAATTGAGTGAGAGATTGCGTTAATTCCGGCGTTAATTCTACTGGCAAATTGCCGCTGCGGAGGTGGATATCTTGTTGCGGGAAGGGAATTTTGATACCTTTTTCTTGGAACAATTGATAAATTGAAAAATAGAGATCGCTTTTAATTTGAAACTGTTTGCGAGGTTCAGAAATCCAGGCCAACAAGTCAAAATCTAAGGAACTGTTGCCAAACTCTAAAAAGAATACATTGGGAGGGGGAATCGACAAGACATCCGAGTGTTCATTAGCAACCTCCAGCAACGCGCGGCGAACCACTTCCAGATTCGATCCATAAGCGACTCCTACCCGAATTCGCAACCGAGAAATGGGGCTGCGATGACTCCAATTCACTACTTCTGTTTCTAAGAACCGAGAGTTGGGTACAATAACAGAAACGCGATCGAGGGTAGTAATCTCTGTGCTGCGAACACTAATATGTTCTACTGTCCCGACAAATTCCCCCACCTCAACAAAATCGCCGGCTTGAATGGGATGCTCAAAAATTAAGACTAAGCCGCTGACAAATTCCTTCGCAATGCCTTGAATGCCTAAACCGATTCCTACCCCCAATACCCCGGCAAAAACAGTTAATGAGCTAAGATCTAAGCCCCAAATCTGCAATAAAACCAGTGCCCCAATGAAAACAAAGCTATAGTTTGCTATGAGGGCAATGGTTTCTTGCGCCGCGCGGCTTAATCCCGTCAGACTCAACACGCGCAGTCTTAAAACTCGTTTAATGCTTTGTGCCACAATAAATAGCACACTAAACAGCGCAATTAGGATAATTAAATCCAGAACCGAATAAGCATTATCGCCTAACGGAAATAAATCAGAGGTGAGGCTGTAAATGAAAGTATCGCGAAATTGACGACTGAGATGGCGCGTTTGGGGAAAAAGGGTGCTGATATAACCTAAAGCAATGAGAATAATGACACCGCGTAGGAAGTTTAAAAATACTTGAAAGGCTATAAACTGGGTATTGGAACCGGATAGGGGTTGGGAGTGAGAACCGCTGCTGGAATGATTCTCCGAGTCTTTTAAGAAAGGGTTAATCCAACGCTCGCAAATTATCCCGATTCCCCAAATCAATAAGCCGGCTATTAAGATAGTTGCTAGCGACACTAGGATGGCTTGCAATAAATAGTCCCAACGCCGCTCTTTTTTTGCCTGTCTGAGCGCATTTTGCAATTTGGTTTTCCAAATGGCGGCTTGTTGTTCTAATTCTAAATTGATGCCCTGGGTTGTATCTTCAGGCGTTACGGAAAGCAAGTAATTCCCATTTACTTTCAATACTGGAAGGCGTTGGCTAGTATCCACCTCAACTCGAATGGGGGATTGTTTTCCTTCTATTAGTTGGAAATTGTTTTGAATAATGCGATTTAAGGTGCGATTTGCGTCTTCGGCTCGCTCTTGTGCCGAAAATTGACCTGAGCCTGTCACTTGAAAGACCGCTTGACCATCAACCAAAATGGGAGCGGTTTCCTTGGTTTGTCCCCAAGCCGGTAAGATAAATAGACAACAACTGAGGGTAACAACACAAACACTTAATAAAACAGATAAGACGCGATCGCGAAACTTCATAAGAAATTGTTTTATTGACCGGATTTGACAGGTAAAGGCGTAGAGGAGGAAGGATTGCTTGATTCTTTCCCCAGCATCTTTGGCTTCAGATACAAGTTTTCCACTAAGGTAGCGCCGCCTGCCACCCAAGGAGGAACAATTAATGCTCCTAAAATGCCTAAAACTTGTGCGCCGCCGATAACCGCAAGGAGTTGATAAAGGGGATGGAGACGAACAGTATTTCCCACCAGCAGCGGATCAAGCACATAGGTTTCCACATTTTGAATCACCACAAACAACAATAACACCCATAATACTGTCCATCCGCCATTGGCCGTAGCAACAATTACTGCGGGAATCGCTCCTAAAACAGGACCAAAAAAGGGAATTAAATTGGTAATGCCCGCGATCGCGCCTAAACCAAGGGCAAACTCGGAAATGCCGAGGATTCTTAAACTAATGGTAATGACAACCCCTAAAATCGCGGAAACGAGTACGCGCCCTTGAATATAACCTCCCATGCGTTGGGCAACGGGATGAACCTGCGTTTCTAACTGCGCATCCCAGGGAGAAGGAATTAAATTAATCATCCCTCGAATCAAACGCCGGGAACCGGACAGCATATAACCCGACAAAACAATTGCCAGAATCACACTGACAAATCCGCCAATAATCCCTCGCGTAACGCCATAAGAGCGTACCAATAACTGTTGGCTAGACCGAATCAGCCAACTGGTTAGGGCTTTGGTATCAAAAAGGCGATTGATGGGATCCAAAGTCTCGGCATCTGTCACGCCAAAGCGCAGCGCTAAATCTTGGGCAAGGAGGCGCAACGTTTCCAAATAACTGGGCAGTTTGCGAATTAACCGTTGAATCTGCTCAACAACGGTGGGACCAATAAGGACGCCGGCACCGGTAAATCCAGCAATTAGTACCAGATACACAAAAATAACCGCTAAAAAGCGAGGAAGTCCCAGCCTTTCGGCAGCATTAACCGTTGGCGCAAGCGCCGAGGCTAATACAATAGAAATCATTAAAACAATGATCAGACTTTGTAATTGCCATAATAAAACCCCAGCAAAAAAAAGGACGCCCGTAAGAATTAAAGTAAAATTTGAGATGACAACACGTTGCTGAGACATTGCACAAGTAAAAATTAGGAAACGACTTTGGATTATAGTTTATCTTGTGAGTAACGGTTTCATCTTAGCTGCTATGACTCTCGAACAACTGCAATTACCTAGTTTTAAGAATTCTACGCTTTGGGAAAAAGCTTTGACCCATCGCTCTTACGTTAATGAAAATCCCGATGTGGAAGAAGACAACGAACGTCTGGAGTTTTTAGGAGATGCGGTTTTAGGATTTTTGGTGGGAAAGCTGTTATATCAAACCTATCCCCAAATGCGAGAGGGGGAACTCTCTCGCCTGCGATCGCGCTTAGTCAATAACGAACATCAACTGGCCGAATTTGCCCTTCATTTAAATCTGGATCGATACTTATACTTGGGAAAAGGCGCAGAAAAAGACGACACCCGCCAAAATCCGGAAGTGCTCAGCGATACCATGGAAGCTGTCATTGGCGCTTATTTTCTCGATTCCGGACTGGAAGCGGTACAAGAATTTATCGAACCGTTCTTTGCTTCCATTGCCGAAGAAGTGACTGCCACCTCACAACTGGATGAAAATTATAAAGGGCGTTTGCAAGAATGGGCTTTAGCCTATTTTGGCGAAATTCCTCGCTATTTTATTGTGAAAGAAACGGGCCAAGATCATGCCAAAGAATTTACCGCAGAAGTTCGCATTGGCGATCAAGTTTATGGGGTTGGTGTGGGAGAAAGTAAGAAAACTGCCGAAAAAAGAGCTGCCAAAGCAGCACTTAACTAGTCGTTTTGGGTAAAAAGCTCCCTTCAGGGGTCTTTGATTTGAAGGGAGTAGCTCACTAACTAACCAGTGACCACTCAATTCAAACAACCGAAATATTCTAGGATTGATTCAGACCGGTTACTGGTTTTTCATCAGCATTAATTATGCTTTTTCCCAAATTTGGCGGATTTTCCCCGGTAAGGTTTCCGCTATTTCTTGAACACGCTGTTGCGATAATTCATCCTTAGTCGCTGAAAAAACAGCATAAAGCACTGTTTCTGGATCGATTCCCCGTTGCAATCCTCCTTCTTGGCGAATGCGGAATAAAAAGGTTTCGTCTTTAATATTTAGAACTGGGCGAATGCGGCTTAATAAGGCAACAATGGGATTGGTATCTTGCCACAACTGGGAAATGTCATCTTGCAAAGATTGATTATCGCTGGGAACGGCTTGTTCCCCTTGCAATTCTTCCGCTACCCGAGTCGAGGTTTCAGTGGTCATGACATCGCGCATGGTACGAAACACGACTTCAGTAACATCTCGGGCATCAAAAATATCTTCCAATTCTGCTTTGATCTTCACTTTTTCTAAAAAGGGTTGGTTTTCAGAAGTAACGGGTGAAGCGGGACCCTGTTTTAAAGTTTCGGGTTTGTTGTCTTTCATTTTTTGCAAAAATTGTTTTCCTTTTTCGGTTAGGTTTGCTTTTTTAAATTCAATGGTGTGGGGATCAAAAACGTTTTGCGTTGCGTAAGCGCTTCCTTCAAATTCTGCGTCAATATAGCCTTCTTGACTAAGATAATCCAAATGGCCCAACAAATTGGCTTGCGTCATTTCACGGCCGGCGAAGTCAGCTTCCGTAAAAGAAATGTCCTTTGCTTGTTTATTTTCGTTGCTGGAGTGAGCGATTTTTTCCAGTAAGATATACAGAATATCTTCTCGTAAAGCAATTGTCATAACTACTTTCCAAACTCGTCAGATTTTGATATGTATAAAACTGCTGGTGCAGCGGCGGCCATGGTGTAGCAATGACAGTTGGAAGCCAGTGGTTGCTGACTGCGCCAGCTTACCTGTTACTCTACTGGCAAACTTGCTTGGCTACCTCTTTCATTGGACGCAAATTTACCAACAAGGAAAGGACAAAACTTCGATGATCAAAATTGTTAATTTTGTTGTCGAAAAAGGGGGCCTCAAGTAAAGCGATATTAAGCTCACGGGGTGACAAGCAGTTCAAATCCGTTGCTGGATGAGTTCCATAGCTCGCAATCCCCTTTGATAAAAAGGCAGCTTATTGCGGTTAAATTGGAT
>PXPI01000094.1 GCA_003021905.1 Cyanobacteria bacterium SW_9_44_58
TTCGGAAATACTAAACTTACTCATAAACCTATGATAGCATAATAAGTAAGCAAGTTTAGATAGGTTTAGCTAGAAATTTGTCTTCAGTCACCAGCCCTAATTTATTATACAAATCAATTAAAGCGGGACCATCATGAATTACGGTTTCGGTTTTAAATAGGCAATGGCTTGCCGCCAAACTAGGGTAGATTGGTCATAATGGTCAACTAAACAAAGACAATGTTGGTCTTGCCAAAGCACTTTTCCCACCACTAAATCTTCACTCAGGAGTTTAATCTCCACATCCTTCTCTTCTTTAATCAAATTTTGTACCATACGGGTACTTGGTAAGCCAGTATCAAATTCTGTCATTACAATACCCAACTGAATAACTATGGAAATCAACTTTACCAAATATCACGGCCTTGGCAATGATTTTATTTTGATTGACAACCGTCATGATAATACCCCTTGTCTCACTTCGGAACAAGCCATGAAACTCTGCGATCGTCATTTTGGCATTGGCGGCGACGGTGTCATTTTTACCCTCCCGCCGCAAGGAGACAGCGATTACACCATGCGCATTTATAATTCCGACGGCTCAGAACCGGAAATGTGCGGGAATGGCATTCGTTGTTTAGCCCAATTTCTCGCTGATCTCGAAGGAAAAGAAAACAGCAATAAGATTTATCGAATTCACACCTTAGGCGGACTAATTCGTCCGCAATTAAAAGAAGGCAATAAGGTAAAAGTAAACATGGGACAACCCAATTTATTAGCTCAAGAAATTCCCACCACTCTAGTGCCGCCTCAAGAAAAAGCAGTTAACCAATTCCTTTCTGTTGGCGATACAAATTGGCAAGTTACTTGTGTCAGTATGGGCAATCCTCACTGTATTACCTTTGTCGAAAATGCCGATGCCATTCCCTTAGAAAAAATTGGTCCGCAATTTGAACATCATTCGGTTTTTCCGAAACGAACCAATACTGAATTCATTGAAGTGGTACGGCGAGATTATCTTAAAATGCGCGTTTGGGAAAGAGGCGCCGGCATTACCTTAGCTTGCGGCACTGGGGCTTGTGCGTCTTTAGTAGCCGGTGTTTTAACCGACAATTGCGATCGCGCTTCCACAGTAGAACTTCCCGGCGGTTGTTTGGAAATTGAATGGTCAGTGGAAGACAATACTGTTTATATGACCGGTCCTGCGACAAAAGTATTTACTGGAACTTATCAGCTTGGCTAAGCACTGAATGGAAATTCTCTTGCCTTATGTCCTAGTTGCAGTTCCAATTATTTCGCTATTTTTTGGGATAATTCAGTATGGTAAAATTGATGATCCTGTAGGTATTGTTGTGATTACTTTTTGTGGTCTTGTATTATTTACTCTCACTCTATCTTTTGTTTTTAATATAATTACTGCAATTTATATTCGTTTCAAAAAAAAAATGAATCAAAATAATGTTTCCAGCCCTAACAAAACCTCATTTTACGTGATCAACGCTCGTTTACCCAAACATCAAGATAACCAGCGTTATCAACTTGAAATTGAAAATGGCATCATCAAAACAATTCAATCCCAACCGAGTCATCAAAAATACGATCGCGCTGTTTATGATGTAGAAGGAGACTGGATCTCTTTGGGCGGTGTTGATTTACAAATTAATGGGGCATTAGGATTACCCTTTCCGGATTTAGAAGACCATCATTTAGAACAATTATTCAATATCTCGCAGTTTCTTTGGCAACAAGGCGTTGATGGCTTTCTTCCCACAATTGTCACCACTTCCCCGGAAAAAATAGCGCGATCGCTGTCCACAATTTCTCAATATATTGAACAGTATCAAACGAAAAATTTTCCCTATGCCAAAATCCTTGGCGTGCATTTAGAAGGCCCATTTCTTAACCCGAAAAAACGCGGCGCCCATCCCGAAAATTATTTATCTTCCTTCACCCTTGACAACTTGGAAGCGCTTATCGGAAAATATAGCAAACAAGTTAGGGTAGTTACCTGTGCGCCAGAAATAAGTTGTGATAACAGAATAATTGCCCAACTGCGATCGCGCTATCCCAACATCTTGATTAGTTTGGGACATTCCCTCGCCACCGTAACAGAAGCAGAAAGCGCGTTTTGCCAGGGTGCTTCCCTAGTCACTCATGCCTTTAATGCCATGCCCTCGCTTCATCATCGCGAACCAGGTTTATTAGGAGCAGCATTAGTGCATCGTGGCGTTAAATGTGGGGTGATTGCCGACGGGGAACATATTTCTCCGATCATGTTGAAACTGTTACTGCGAATGGGAGAAGCAGAGAAACGATTGTTTCTTGTCAGTGATGCCCTTGCCCCCCTAGGTTTAGCAGATGGCGTTTATCCCTGGGATAATCGGGAAATTGAAATTAAACAGGGAACCGCGAGACTGGCAGATGGCACTCTTGCCGGAACAACCTTGCCCCTTCTCTCTGGGGTCAGCAATTTAGTAAACTGGGGGATTTGCGAAATGGGAAGCGCGATCGCGCTAGCGACAGAAAGCCCTAGAGAAGCCTTAGGGGAACCGGGATTAACTGTTGGACAACCGGCCAACTTATTGCATTGGCAGTGGGATGATTCGGCACAAAAACTGAGGTGGAAACGAATTATGCCCAAAGCTGAGAGAGCATAGTTACCATAAAAAACGTGCTAAAGTGTAACTTTTGGAACCCCTCAATTATTCACCACAACTGTTATGACAACCAGCGACGATAAAACCATTGTTAAAGACTATTTTAATGACGTTGGGTTTGAACGGTGGCGCAACATTTACGGAAACGGCGAAGTTAATACCGTCCAGAAAAATATTCGCATTGGGCATCAACAAACCATTGAAACGGTTGTCAGTTGGCTAAAAGCAGATGAAAATTTATCAGAACTAACCATCTGCGATGCCGGCTGCGGCACGGGAAGCCTCAGCATTCCCCTCGCCCAAGAAGGGGCAACTGTCTATGCCAGCGATATTTCGGAAAAGATGGTGGAAGAAGCCAAAAGCCAAGCGCAAACGGCTTTGGGAGAAAACCATAATATCCACTTTTCCGTGAGCGACTTAGAAGCGATTAGCGGCAGCTATCACACTGTAATTTGTTTAGATGTTCTCATCCACTATCCCGACAAAGATATTCCCAGCATGGTAAAACATTTAGCGGACTGTGCCGAGTCGCGTTTAATTTTGAGTTTTGCCCCCAAAACTTTTTTTCTGACACTATTAAAGAAAATTGGGGAATTCTTTCCTGGGCCAAGTAAAACCACGCGGGCTTATCAACACTCAGAAGCCGAAATTATTAAAATTTTAGAGGACAATGGGATGGAAATTAAACGTCAGGATATGACGAGCACGCGGTTTTATTATTCCCGCATCTTGGAAGCCGTGCGTCGCTAAATTGTTACAAAACTTAAAAAAATCCGCACAGGGATATAGATTTTTGTTGCAATCGTTAACAAGTAAGCGCGATCGCGCCCCCAGCCCTTGATAAACTGAACAACAAAACCGCACTTATACCCTTTCCCAACAGTTTGAGGAAGCAATACTAATTTAGTAACATATGGTTAACACGGCAAACGAGCAAGGTCAACAACAGCAAGACCAGGAACAATTACGGCCCGGAATTAAAGCCCCTAAAAAAGAAACGCTTCTAACCCCTCGTTTTTATACCACTGACTTCGATGCTGTGGCGAAGATGGATATTTCACCCAACGAGGATGAACTGCGAGCAATTTTAGAAGAATTCCGCGCTGACTATAACAAGAAACATTTTATCCGAGACGAATCATTCAATCAGTCTTGGGAAAATCTTGATGAAGGCACTCGCCGCCGCTTTGTCGAATTTTTAGAACGTTCTTGTACGGCAGAGTTTTCCGGTTTTCTCCTCTACAAAGAACTGGGAAGACGCCTCAAAAATTCCAACCCGCTTTTAGCGGAATGCTTTACGTTGATGTCGCGGGATGAAGCCCGTCATTCCGGCTTTCTAAATAAAGCAATGTCCGACTTTAATCTCGCGTTGGATTTAGGATTTCTAACCAAAAGTCGGAAATACACCTTCTTTAAACCCAAATTTGTCTTTTACGCCACCTATCTCTCGGAAAAAATCGGTTACTGGCGTTACATTACCATCTATCGCCATTTAGAAGAACATCCCGAACACGAATTTTATCCCTTATTCCGCTTCTTCAAAAACTGGTGTCAAGATGAAAACCGTCACGGCGACTTTTTCGATGCTGTAATGCAATCGCAACCTTATACCGTAAATGGCTTAGTTGCCCGGTTATGGTGTCGTTTCTTCTTGTTGGCAGTATTTGCCACCATGTATCTCAATGACATTCAACGGTCCGGTTTTTATGAGGCTTTAGGATTAGATGCCCGGGAATATGACCAGTATGTCATCAAGAAAACCAATGAAACGGCTGCCCGCGTGTTCCCCACCATTTTAGATGTGGATAATCCCAACTTCTTTAATCGGTTGGAAATCTGCGGCAAGAATAATGAAAACCTGAATGCCATTGATAACACAAACGCGCCACGGGCAATTAAATTTGTGCGCAAGCTGCCCTATTACATTTCCAATGGTTGGCAGTTCCTGAATCTGTATCTGCAAAAAGCCATTGATGCCAAAGCTCAACGCGGTGTTGTTCGTTAATCGTAGCAATCGCTAATTTTAATTAAATTAATCCCCTTTTCTGTTTTGGAAGAGGGGAATTATTTTTGTTTGTTTTTGTTTAATATTTTCCCGATATCGACATAGTTTCCCATAATTGTCACAATACTAATACGTTTTAAATCTTCTATCGTAATGACTCAACTGGAAGATCTGACTCGTGGCGCTATTGTCAAAGGGATTCTGCCCAATCAAAATGTAACTGTCATTGATACCCAATGGCATGGCAGCGACGTGGTAGAACTTACCTACAAAGATGCCAATGGTCAGCCCTATACTGAATTATTGCTGCGCGATCAGGAGTCAACGCTAGAGATCGTAACAGAAGGACGTCCTTGGAGTTTTGATGGGGATGGCGGATTGTTGCGGCTGGTTTCAGAAGCCCACCGCATTCGACTCGCCCATCTGTTCGACCCGCTGTTGGCAGTTCATACGTCTCTAGTAGAACCGCTTCCTCACCAGATTACTGCCGTTTATCAAGAAATGCTGACGCGGCAACCCCTTCGATTTCTCTTGGCAGATGATCCGGGGGCTGGAAAAACCATTATGGCAGGGTTGTTTATTCGCGAGCTTTTAATTCGCGGCGATTTGCAACGCTGTTTGATTGTTTGTCCGGGAAGTTTGGCGGTGCAGTGGCAGGATGAATTATCTCAAAAATTCGATCTTCCCTTTGAAATCCTGACCAATGAGCGCATTGAGGCGGCGCGAACCGGGAACGCCTTTGCTGAAATGTCCCTGGCGATCGCGCGATTGGATCAATTGAGTCGTAATGATGACTTAAAAGCCAAACTTGCCCAAACCGATTGGGATTTGGTGGTGGTGGACGAAGCCCATAAAATGTCGGCTTCCTTTTTTGGCGGGGAAATTCGAGAAACCAAACGCTACAAACTGGGAAAACTGCTTTCGTCTCTTACCCGTCATTTCTTACTAATGACGGCAACGCCCCACAATGGGAAAGAAGAAGACTTTCAGCTATTTTTATCTCTTCTCGACAGCGATCGTTTTGAAGGAAGGTTTCGGGACGGGGTGCATAATTGCGATCCCTCTGATTTAATTCGTCGCTTGGTGAAAGAAGATTTGCTGAAATTTAATGGCAAGCCTCTGTTTCCGGAACGCCGCGCCCATACTATACAGTACAAATTATCAGAGTTAGAAGCGATTCTGTATCAATAAGTTACGGATTATGTGCGAGAAGAATTCAATCGGGCAGAAGCCCTTGCCAATGATGGACGTAAGGGAACTGTGGGATTTGCCCTGACTATTTTGCAACGCCGTCTGGCGTCTTCTCCCGAAGCAATTTATCAGTCTCTTAAGCGCCCACGGGAACGCTTGCAAAGGCGGCTGCAAGAAGAAGAAGCCCGCAGCAATGAATAGCGAAATCGATTTTAGTACTCGCATTAGTCAAGAAGATTGGGACGATGATTTTGAAGATTATTCCAGTAAAGAACGGGAAACTACCGAAGAGGAAGTCGTAGACCAAGCAACTGCAGCGCGTACCATTGCTGAATTGCAAGCAGAAATTGATCAGTTGCGTGAACTAGAAAATTTAGCTCTACAAGTAAAACGGAGCGGCAAAGACCGTAAATGGGAAGAACTCTCGAAACTGTTACAAAATCAGGCGGAAATGTTTGATGCAGGAGGGTATCGTCGCAAATTGGTTATTTTTACAGAACATCGCGATACCCTGAACTATCTAACCGAACGCATCGGGACACTGTTAGGCCGCCCGGAAGCTGTGGCAACCATTCATGGCGGAATGGGACGGGAAGAGCGCAAAAATACAGAAGAAGCGTTCAAGCAGGATGTTAACGTTGATGTTCTGGTTGCGACTGATGCTGCCGGAGAAGGAATCAATCTCCAGCGGGCTCATTTGATGGTCAATTATGACCTTCCCTGGAACCCCAACCTTTAGAACAGCGGTTTGGCCGCATTCACCGCATTGGACAAACGGAAGTCTGCCATCTCTGGAACTTGGTCGCAGAAGAAACGCGGGAAGGGGATGTTTATTTGACGCTGTTGAAGAAATTGGAAATTGAGCAGACAGCACTTGGGGGACAAGTCTTTGATATTTTAGGGAAGGCGCTTGCCGGAAAAGAACTGCGGGAACTTTTAATAGAAGCTATCCGATACGGCGATCGCGCTGAAGTCAAGGAAAAACTGAATCAAGCCGTTAGCGAACGGGTGGACCGGAATCGGCTCCAGGAACTTTTGGAAGAACGGGCTTTGGTACGGGATTCCATGGATGCCAGTAAAATCCAGAAAATTCGGGAAAGCATGGAACGGGCGGAAGCGCGCAAAGTGCAACCCCATTTCATTGCTTCCTTTTTCCTCGAAGCCTTCCAACGCCTGGGCGGCAGCATTCGCCAACGGGAATCCCGGCGATATGAAATTACCCACGTTCCGGCAGTTATCCGCAATCGGGATCAGGCAATTGGCATGGGAAACGCCATTATGCGGCGCTATGAACGGATCTGTTTCCAAAAGGAATTGATTAGCATTCCGGGAAAACCGCTGGCTGAATTTGTCTGTCCCGGTCATCCTCTGCTTACGGCTACGATTGATTTGATTTTAGAACGGCATCGCGATTTATTGCGACAGGGGGCAATTTTGGTTGATGATAATGATTTCGGAGAAACGGTTCGAGCCTTAGTTTATCTAGAGCATTCCATTCAAGATGCCCGTCCTGCCAATAACGGTCAGCGACAAGTGGTTTCTCGGCGGATGCAGTATGTGGAAATTCCCAGTGAGGGAGAAGCGTATAGTGCCGGTTATGCCCCTTACCTTGACTATCGTCCTTTGGCAGAAAGCGAACAATCCCTAGTTGAATCGGTAGTTGAAGGGTTGGCATTGCGAGAGGATATCGAACGGCAAGCCAGCAGCTACGCGATCGCGAACTTAGTGCCTCAACATTTGCAAGAGGTCCGGGAACGTAAGGAAGAATTAATTGAGAAAACTCGTCGGGCTGTCAAAGATCGACTGACGAAAGAAATTAACTATTGGGACCAGCGAGCCGCCGATTTGCGGTTACAAGAACAAGCCGGGAAAGTTAACGCTAAACTCAACTCCGAGAAAGCCCAACAACGGGCTGATGAGTTATCGGCTCGTCTCCAAAAACGATTATCGGAACTGGAACAAGAACGAAAACTATCTCCACAACCGCCGGTTGTCGTTGGCGGCACTTTAGTCGTGCCCATAGGATTAATTCAGCGGTTGCAAGCCAAACGAAACGAAACTGCCAGCACCTTTGCCCGAGAAACGCAGCGGGTGGAACAGTTAGCCATGGCAGCGGTCATGCAAACTGAACAAAATTTGGGCTATCAACCCCGAGACGTTAGCGACCAAAAATGTGGATATGATATTGAGTCCTTAATTCCAGAAACCGCACATCTACGCTTTCTAGAAGTGAAGGGAAGAATTCAAGGGGCAGAAACGGTTACCGTCACGAAAAATGAAATTCTTACCGCTTTGAATAAGGGAGACAGTTATCTGTTAGCCCTGGTGGAAGTTCCCACAGATGAGCAGTTTAGTGACGGAGATGCCTTCGCAGTACGAGAAGCAACCGGCAATTATCAAGTAGCAGGCAAAGGTTGTACAGTGCGATATTTACAGGAACCGTTCCAACGAGAACCTGATTTTGGGGCTAGTAGTGTCAATTATCGTTGGCGCGAAATGTGGGAGCGAGGAACTAAAATCGAAATGGAGATGTAATGAATTTGGTATGAAAACAATGACGCCAAAATTAAAACATATTATTAATGAAATTGATGCATTAAATCAAAACGAAAAGCTTAAAGTGTTCCAATACTTAGCACAACAATTGCAGTTTCCCTCCACTGCTTCTAATTTATCTGATAGTGATATACTTGTTCAATATCTTGAAGAGCATGCCGACCAAAAAAGTGAAAGATCGCTTAAAGAATTTAAAGGAATTGCTCCTAAATTATTAGAAGGTCAAGATGCTCAAAATTGGGTAAATCAACAGCGCAACGATTGGACAGAAAGACAAGTATTATAGGAGCAACTAGGTGAACCTATATAGTGCCTTACAAGGCGTCAATACGATTTTTCTAGATACTGCTCCGATTATTTATTTTATTGAAAATCATCCCCAATTTGCTGATATCGTAGAAGTTTTTATAGAACAATTAGATCAGGGCAATTTACAAGGTATTATTTCTCCTGTGACAGTAGCAGAATGTTCAGTTAATCCCTTTAAAGAGCAAGACCAAAAACTGCAGCAAGATTTTGTTGATTTTATGCTTCGACAACAGTCAATTTTGATGAAAGAAACTGACGTAAATAATCGAAACACCTTACAGTTTCCGGAAATTCACTTCCCTTCCACCCCAGAGGGTATTCTCTCCAAAAGCGTTGATTATCCTGTTTGGGTCCGCCCGACCCTACAGCCTTAAAACTGATTGGTTTTGGTTTTACTGGTACACCCGTTAAGGTGCTAACGTTTTTAAAGAGGTTTGTCGCGCCTCTTGACAGTGGTTTGATTATAGCAGAAATTTATCGGTTTGTTAACTTCGAAATTAATTAATAAAGCATTGATTGAAATTCCGCCTAGATTTAAGGATTGCCCGCCAGTGAATCCAGATGATAGGCAACGGAGTCAATTAGAATCTTGGCAAGGAGCGCAGGGATTAGTAGCAGATGTGCGTTATTACGGACAGTGGATGCGGGATGAGGCGTTTGGCTCATTAATGATCTATTCTATTTAAATAAAGAACAAGTGTTATATTGAAATACGCAAAATTGACTAATGTAACATTTTCAATATTAATTTCTGAAAGCTCTTATAGCAGTTATTGGAATCACGAGGTACAGTAACAACATTGACTGAGTAAGGTTCATGACAAAATTTAATGACTTAATTGGTTCGGTGTCTAGCGTACCTCATTAGAGTAAGAATTGCTATATTAGATTTAATTGTAATAAAATTTTGGGTTGGAGTCACTGACAACAACTGGTATAATTTTCTGGCCAATTTAAAACCAGATGAAGTAAACTTTTGGCAACCGAGTGGAACTCCTCCATTTCGTAGAAATATAGAGCTTTTTTTATTTAAACTACATACTCCCTTAAATTATATCACTGGAGGGGGATATTTTGTTAGTTATTCAAATTTACCACTTTCTATTGCTTGGGAAGCTTTTGGAGAAAAAAATGGAACTCCAAGTTATGAAGAGTTCAGGAATAAAATTATTAAGTATCGCAAATCCAGAGGACATAATTATTCAATTGATCCAGAAATCGGATGTAGCATACTAGGACAACCTTTCTTTTTTCCCAGAGAGCAATGGATTCCAATACCAAAAGATTGGAAACCCAATATTGTTAGGGGGAAAATTTACAACACTAAAAACACTATAGGTGCTAACTTATATGCGGAAGTACAAAACAAAATATCTAATTTAGCAAAGAAAAACAGTGACTCTACATTAAAAAATTCGAAGTTTTCTGTCTCTGAACAAAGTACAAAATACGGAGCAAAATATTTAACTAAGAGTCGCCTAGGCCAAGGTGCTTTTAGAGTCTTAGTTACAGATGCTTATAAAAAAAATGTGCAATTACGGGTGAACGAACGTTACCTGCTTTAGATGCCGCTCATATTAAACCATATGCTCAATCTGGCTCCCATACAATTAGTAATGGTCTTTTATTACGGGCTGATTTACACAGATTATTTGATAGATTTTACATTACTATTACGCCTAACTATAGCAATTCTCAGACCAATAAGGTACACTGAGAAGGAAAGACAGTAGATTAAAATAAGCGTGTCCATCCAACCTTATTCAATTGATTTTCGGAAAAAAATCATTGAAGTACGTGAGGAAGAAGGACTTTCCATCCGAAATCTAGCTCAACGTTTTCGTGTCGCTAAA
>PXPI01000095.1 GCA_003021905.1 Cyanobacteria bacterium SW_9_44_58
AACTTTAACTTGGCGGTAATGACTTGTTTCATCGATGACTAATTTCACGATGCACTTTAATTTTAACAGCTTAGTGAAGATGTGGCCATTCCTGAGGGGAGTAGTGTCTGGACGCAGCGACGCAGGAGCGAAGCGACGACCGTAGCGACGCAACGAAGTGAGGAAGTGAGGAGAGTGAGGATTTCCCCAGACGTTTATACGCCCCGTCCCTCTACTAATCCTTCGGATGTAGTAGGGGAATCCTTGCCACGTATGTTGAATTAGCAAAAGCAGGGAATTGATACAATTGAAGAAATTATCTGTTGTTAACCTGATAAAAATGAGACAAAAAACTCAATTGCTCCATGCCATCGCGGGAAGAAATCGGGGCTTGTTAGCCAATGAAGCGGAAAAGGTATCTCTCCTAAGCGCGATCGCGCAATTAGAATCAGAAAATCCCACCCCAAATCCCATTGAACGCAGTAATTTACTAGGGGGAAATTGGCGATTGCTATATACCACAAGCAAAGATTTACTGGGCTTTGATCGTTTTCCCATTTTACAACCGGGACAAATTTATCAATGTATTCGCCCGGAAGAAACCAAAGTTTATAACCTTGCAGAAATTGTGGGGATTCCGTTTTTAGAAGGGATGGTTTCTGTGGTTGCCGAATTCACCCCCGCCTCTGAAAAGCGAGTCAATGTGAAGTTTCAACGCTCGATTGTCGGTTTGCAACGGATGTTGGGCTATCAAACTCCGAATGCCTATATTGAAGAAATTGAGCAGGGAAAAACCTTTCCACCGTTCGACTTTCCAATTAATAATTCTGATCCCAATGCCTGGTTAGAAATTACTTATCTGGATGAAGACTTACGCATTTCTCGGGGAAACCGAGGCAGTGTTTTTGTCTTAAGCAAATCTTAGCTTAGATGGCGTTAATTTCTTCGCCTTATCAAATAATCATTAAGCTTTAATTATTACAGAACATGACAGAACCAATTTGGCAATTATCGCAAAGTCATCTCAATTTACTATCTATTTGTCCCCGAAAATTTCAATATATTTATCTTGAACAATTTAGCTCTCCTTGTACGGTGCAACAACAAAGCAATTTAAGTTTAGGCAATCGGTTTCACCGGTTCATGCAACAACGAGAGTTAGACTTACCCACTGAGCAAATTTTAGCAGAAGATGAACCCGTCAGAAATTCTTTTAATGCTATTGCCCAAGCCGCTCCCGATATTGTTTATCCGCAACCTCAAACGCGACGATATTCAGAACATCGGCGTACGCTTCTTAAGGGACAGTTTTTGCTAACTGGAATTTACGATTTATTAATTCTCAGTAAAAATGATGCCAAAATTATTGACTGGAAAACTTATCCTCAACCTCCCAATAAGAAACAATTAACTAAAAATTGGCAAACCCGTTTATATTTATATTTATTAGCCGAAACTTCTGAGTATTCTCCAGAACAAATTCAACTAGTCTATTGGTTTGTTAACGTCCCGAAAAAAACGAGTTCTTTCAAGTTTCAATATAATCAAGAGCAACATCAGCAAACAGAAAACGATTTAAACCAATTGTTGAATCAACTGAGCGATTACTGGCAACGTTACCAACAAAAAGGAGAATCCTTTCTCCAAGTAGAAGAAAGCCAAGGCTATTGTGCGGATTGTCCGTTTACCATTCCTTGTGAACGTTATTTGAACAATGATGATTTCCTCTTTTCCGAGATTGAGGAAGTGAAGATTTAAGTTGAATGCGGAGAGCGAAATTTATTGTTTCTTTTTTTCATAAATCCAGAAATTCTGGAATATTCCCAAAGTTTTGAACTGATAACTGGGCAATCCTGTCATTAAAGACAACTCTGTTTTATAAATGCTAAATAAGATGTAATTATATCTTTCAGTCGATTCAGCAATCCATTGTTTCATGGGTTGTTTTCCCCTATCCACGAACTGATTGCATTGCTCTCGCAAAACTCCTCCGAAGTTTTTGGGCGCATCAGGACACACTTCCTGTTTGAGATAAGTACTCATTTTTTCGGCAGCATAGCTTTGGTAAGCGTCACGACGAGGGTTAGCGGCTGCCATGGCAGTTCCTACTGCAATAACAGCGATACCGCTAATGAACATAGTTAGGCGCCAGGGTTGGGATTTCATAAATGCTCCGTTGGAAACAAGAATCGGGGTTGGCGTTGCTTGTTATTTGAATGTTATGATAATTTAGGAACTAGAAGCGCGGCGAGCGTAGCCAAGTGGTTAAGGCAGCGGATTGTGGTTCCGCCATTCGTGGGTTCGAGTCCCATCGTTCGCCCTTTTTTCCATCCATATCAAATTTTCAGAAAGCGCGATCGCGCCTATATTATTGCTTATATTTAGACAATTTCAACCCCTTCACACTTAGGCACTCATCGATTGCTTAGCCCAAATTCCTCTCCCAACTTGAGAGAGGAACGGTTCAATCAGGGATTAATTTTCGCGATAACTTCCGCCAGTACGGGATTCAGCTTTAGCCATCACTTCGTCCTTATTATCTAAAATTTGACCGGGATAATGTTCTAATTCCTTGGTGGAGAGGGCAATGCGGCCTTGATGTTCATCGACATCGATAATCATGACTTTGACTGTTTCTCCCACAGAAAATAGAGATTCTAGGGATTCCACCCGTTTTTGACTCACTTGTTTGATATGCAATAAACCAGTGACGCCAGTGCCGAGTTCCACAAAAGCTCCATAAGGTTTGAGGTTAACAATTGTTCCTTCAACAAGGGTACCGGCAATAATGTCACCCATGGCATCGGCTTTGGCTGCTTCCCGTTGGGACAATACTAGACGATTGTCTTCCGAGTTGACTTCAATCAGGAGTCCGGTTAAGTTTTGACCAATCAAGTCATCTAAATTATCCGAAGCCAAAAGATGCGAACGCGGAACAAAGGCTCGCAAGCCCATAATTTCTCCTTTCACGCCGCCGCGATTACTGCCGGTAACATGCATTTCCACCGGTTTTCGTTCGGTGTAGTGCTGTTCTAAAGTTTCCCAAATTTGTTGTCGTTGCAATTCCCGTCGGGAAAGAGTCACTTGCCCTTCCGCATTTTGTTCTCGAATGACTAAAAATTCGAGTTCTTCATCGAAGGGAATAACGTCTTCAAACTTGGCAACTGATTCTAAAGCTGCTTCCCGCAACGGGAGAAGTCCAGGAGATTTTCCGCCAACATCAATATAAGCGACGTCATTGTCGTAAGTAACAGCTTTGCCGCGCACCACCTGTCCTTTTTGGAGTTGGTAATCATAGTCGGCCAGGGCTTGTTCAAAATCTTGTTGGGAAAAAGGAATGTTAGCTTGAGATTCGGAAGAGGGGGTAAAGTTAGAGGTCATTTTAAGTTAAACAATATTGTAAAGAATGGGACTAGGGGAAACAATGGTCGATAGTTGCTCTTGTTCCCCTATTCAGTAACGTTAGCAGGAATTATTGTTTCAGGGTTTCTTGAAACAATCCTTGCACGCGTTCCCAGGAATCTTGAGCAGCAGCGGGCTGATAACTGGCGCGTTGGTCGCAGAAAAAGCCATGCTCGGCTCCATCATAGCGAAAGATGCGGTGAGGAATGTTGTGTTTTTTAAGTTCTGCTTCAATTTGATCCACTTGTTCTAAGGGGATAAGGGGATCTTCTTTGCCAAAAAAGGCATAGAGGGTGCCTTGAATATCTTTGGTCCGAGTAATGATGGGTTCGCCGCCGCCAGGAGTATTGGTGGCAATGCCAGCCCCATAAAAGGAAGCTGTGGCTTGAATGTCGGGGAGGGTAGCGGCTAAATAGGCGACATGACCTCCGAAACAAAAGCCAATACAGCCAAACCGTTCTCCTTGACAGTTGGGAAGGGATTTTAAGCAATTAATGCTGGCTTGGATGTCATTGAGGAGTTCACTGGCTTTAGTTTGTTCTTTATATTTTCTGCCTTCTGCCAATTTTTGCTCAGAATATCCCACGGCAAACCCAGGGGCTTGTCGTTGATAAATGGCCGGGGCAACAGCAATGTATCCTTCGTTAGCAATGCGCCGTGTTACATCTTTAATATGGTCATTTACCCCAAACACTTCCTGAATGACAATTACGCCGGGATAAGTTCCCTCAGTGCTGGGTTCGGCAAGATAAGCATCAACTTGGACATCTCCGGCATCAATTTTTATATCGTTGGTTTTGAGATCAGACACAGTCATTGCTTGCTAGTTCTTTTTCACGGACTTCGCTTTTGAATTTTAATTTAATTTGTGGGTTTGAAACGTCCATCTTCTAAATAAGTAATGTAATCGGCAATATCTTGGATTCTCGGGTCATGAGTAACAATTAAGACAGTGGTCCCCTTTTCTTTAGCTAACCGACGCAGCAATTCAGTGATTTGATGGCCGCTTTGGGAATCTAAGGCAGCAGTGGGTTCATCGGCCATAATCAGCGGCGGACTTCCGGCGAGGGCACGGGCAATGGCAACCCGTTGTTTTTGTCCCCCTGATAAATCTCTCGGCTTTTGGTTTCCGTATAATTCCAATCCCACTTGTTCCAATAACAGTTGGGCTTCATAGCGGGCTTGTTTTCCTTGGAGACCTTTAATATTGAGGATAATTTCGACGTTTTCTGCCGCCGTGAGTGCTGGAAATAAATTAAAGTTTTGAAAAATAAAGCCGATGTGTTGACGACGAAAGGCAGTCCGTTTTTTCCGGGAAAGTTTGGTAATTTCTTGGCCTAATAAATAAACGTTGCCTTCTGTGGGCGTGAGTAAGCCGGCGAGAATGGACAAAAAGGTGGTTTTGCCGGAACCGGAAGGCCCCATCAACAGGGCAATGCTTCCCCGATTGGTTTCCCAGTTCAACTCCTTGAGAATGGGGATTTCTTGTCGCCCTGACCGAAAGAACATGGTAATGTGTTCAGCGCAGATGGAGATTTGCGATGCAGACTGGGCATGAGGAAAATTGGATTGCGGGGAACTTTGAAATAACACAATAACGAAACTGGCGACTACGCTTTGAACACAATAGCTGGATCAACTCGGTTCACTTTTTGAATCGCAAAAATTGCTGAACCTATACACATGATAATGGTTACCGCAAAGATCGCGATCGCGCTTTCGGCGCTAATGACTAACAATTGCCCCTGATTATTATTAATGACATAAGCCACTCCAAAACAGAGGATCATCGCTGGCAAATAACCGAGAACGGCCATCCATAATGCCTGTTCAATAATTATCCGATAGATCATGCCTGCTGAAGCTCCCATTGCTTTGAGCGTACCAAATTCTTTCAGATGATCGGCCACAGAAGAATACAAAATCTGACTGACCACAACAACGCCAACAATAACGCCAACCAAAGCCCCTAAGCCTAAAATAAAGCCGATGCCGGTGCGTTGTTGCCAATACGTTTTGGTTTTCTCGATTAATTCTTGCTGCGTATAAGCTGTGACTTGGGTTAAATTTTTCTCAAGTTTTTGTTTTAGGCTGGATAATTCCATCTCGGGTTCCGCTTTGACTAAGATAAAGGTAATGATATCCGAGGCAACTAAATCTCTGGGCTCACTAGACGGTTGCGCATTTGCCGGCTCTTCGATTTCCTCAAACTTATTGATACATTGCAGTTGTGATGATCCTTGGGGCAATTGACATTCAATTTGCGAGCGTCGTCCCGCATTTAAATAAGCATTGGCATTTTTAAGCGAGGTCATGATAAACGGATTGGAAATCATTGAGGAATTGCCTTCAGTCATTCCCACAACTTTCGCCGGTAAGGAATTCATTTGCACTTCCACCCCAGTTTCTGAAACATTCAAACTATCCTCATCGGTGGTATTAATCATGACTGTGTAGGGCTGGTGGAGTTCCTTGAGATTCCCTTCTACAATTTCGGGCGGGCGATACAGTTGACCGCTGGGATCAAACCCAAGCACTCTGATGCGTGCCATTTCTCCTTGGGGCGGATACCATTGCGCTCCAGAAAATAGGAGTCCTTCGGCACGGGCGACGCCAGACACATTTCGGGCTTTAATTAGTTCTGAGACCGGAATTGGCAAGGTAAGTTCCAATTGTACTAGGGACTGGGAAGTCACCCAAAGATCGGCTGAGGAATTGTTAATAAGTTTGACCGTTGACTGACTAAACCCCATAAAAATGCCAGTTTGCAGCGTTATTAAACTGACAGCAAATAAAATGCCGGCCTGGGCGACTAGAAAACGAGGAATATCTTCTAGAAGGTTTTTACGAGCAAGAGAAACCATAAGGATAATGGACAATGGAGAATGAACAACGAATGATTAACTTAACGAAGGAACAATGAAACGTAAACAACCACGCCGGGTCGCCCGCGAACTCGCACTTTTAAGTCAAAATCAAATGGGTAAAGATCCCGAAAAAATTTCTGAGCAGGCGTTGCATAACATTGTACTGGCTGCAGTTCGGACGCTCACCCATGAAGTTGAGGAAACCATTGAAAATGCGGCCCAGGAGTTAACGCGAGGGCGCGATCGGTTACTGAGCAGCGAAACCCGTGCTACCACTATCAATAGTGCCAGAACAATGATTTCCGAGGCGGTGGAACTCACCCAAACGGCCATGAATCGGCTGGGGTATGCAGTGGATTTACCGGAATTTATTTCCATTGCGAATCAAGAAGAAGTACGAGGGTATGCTGTACAGTTATTAACAACGATTGTTGAGCATCGCCAAAGAATTGATGATCTGATTCGGTCTGCTTTGGTAGATTGGAATTTTGATCGCCTGGCGAAAATCGATCGCGCTTTATTGCGCATGGCGGTCGCAGAAATGGTTATCCTAGAAACGCCGGTCCAAATTGCGATTAATGAAGCGGTGGAGTTAGGAAAACGCTATTCTGATGAGGAAGGGTATCGGTTTATTAATGGCGTTCTACGCCGAGTTAGCAAACAATTGGAGCTGCCCTCGTCCTCAGTTCGCGCTTAATGATTAAAACTTGGAGGTGTCATGGTTTTTAACTGGTTTCGTCGTCAATTTAATGAGGAACAAACAGAACAATCGTCTCCTTCGGTTAGCGAAGAAACAGAATCGCAACCGGAGGAAACGGCGACTGAGGAAGTAGCCGCAGAACAGACGAGTGAGGAAGCCGCCAGTGACGCCGCCAATGAGGACACCGCGCCTGCCCCAACTCCCTCCGCACCCCCAGCTTGGATGCAACAATCGGGGGGATTGGAAAAATTAAAAGACCGGAGCTTTAGTGAGGACGCGATCGAGGATACTCCCGAACCGGAACCGGTTTCTGAAGCGGCAGGCAGTGAGGAAACCGAAACCGTTGCCGAGGATGAAGAATCCGCCTGGTCAGCCCAAGTTTTGGCCAATCAAGGGCGAAACTTAAACCAAATCTCGGAAGAAGAGATTAGTTGGCTCAAACAGTTGCGGAGAGGGCTGGGCAAAACCCGCCGCAACTTTTTCAATCAATTGAAAGCCGCAGTGGGGAAAGGGCCTCTCAACGACGATGCGGTCATGGAAATTGAAGCCTTGCTATTGCAGGCGGATGTCGGGTTGGAAGCCACTGACTACATCATCGAAACCTTACAGGCCAAAATGCGCGAAGAGGCGTTGCCGTTAGAGGACGCGATCGCGTATTTAAAACAAATTGTTCAAGAGATCTTAGAAAAGCCCTTCCAAGACAAAAATACGCCGGTGACCTTTGCCCCGGAAAAAGATAAACTCAATATTTGGCTGATTACCGGGGTCAATGGGGCCGGGAAAACCACGACCATCGGCAAGCTGGCCCATCTCGGCCAAAAATCGGACTACAATTGTCTCATTGCCGCTGCTGATACTTTTCGCGCGGCGGCAGTAGAACAAATTAAAGCCTGGGGCGATCGCGCCAATACAGAAGTAGTGGCCAATATTGGCAAAAATACCGACCCTGCGGCGGTGGTTTATGATTCCATCAGCAAAGCCGAAAGTCAAGGCACGGAACTGCTGTTAGTGGATACTGCCGGGCGCTTGCAAAACAAGAAAAACCTCATGGAAGAGTTGGGCAAAATCCGGAAAGTCATTGATAAAAAAGCCCCGGATGCCAACATTGAATCCTTGCTGGTGATTGATGCCAGTTTAGGGCAAAATGGGTTGAAACAAGCGGAAGCCTTTGCTGAAGTTGCCCGTTTAAGCGGTGTTGTTCTCACAAAACTGGATGGGAGTTCTAAGGGCGGCGTTGCCCTTGCCATTTCCAAGCAGCTCAATCTTCCCATTCGCTTTGTCGGGGCAGGGGAAGGCATTGAAGATTTACGTCCCTTTTCCAGTTATGAGTTTGCCGAAGCATTATTGAGCGAGTAAGACAAGGAAACCTATGGCAACTTGGTCATGTATGAGCCGCTGCGGTGCCTGTTGTTATCTTAACCCCGCAGAGCGTCCCGAATTGGAAACTTATCTCTCTCCCAGCGAATTGGAACATTATTACAGTCTCGTTGGGGCAGATGGCTGGTGTATTCATTATCAAAAAGAAACCCGCACTTGCGGCATCTATGAACAGCGCCCATCATTTTGCCGCGTTACCCCAGACAATTTTGAATCCCGCTATGGGGTGCCACCTAGTGAATTTCATGAGTTTGCCATCGACTGTTGCTGCGATCATATTGCCAGTCTTTATGGCGAGGAAAGCGGGGAAATGCTTCGCTATCTCGATCTTGTAGAGGGGGAAGACTGATCAAGATACAATGTAGCAGGACATTTGAGGATCACCTTCTATAACAGTGATTAAACAGCGCGATCAGGTTTCCACGCCGCCGTCTGCCACCAACGCTCGTCTTTTTCAAAGAGGCTTTTCTGCGGTTTTTGTTTCCACATTTGTAACGATTTTTTTGGCTGAAATTGGGGATAAAACCCAGTTAGCGACCCTTTTAATTACGGCAGAATCGCGATCGCCGATTGTGGTGTTTTTAGGCGCTGCCTTGGCCCTTGTTGCCACGAGTTTAATTGGCGTGCTATTAGGCCAATGGTTGGCGAAACGTCTGTCGCCGCAGCGGCTAGAAGTGATCGTTGCCGGTCTATTAATCATTATCGCCGTTTTATTATTAGGAGATGTGGTAGAGGGGAGTTAGGTAAGAGAAATTCCAACAATTACTTATGGATTGGCAATTATTAGGATTAACCTTTATTACGGTGTTTGTTGCAGAAATCGGGGATAAAAGTCAACTGGCCGCGATCGCGCTAGGCGGCAATAGCAAGTTCCCCACAGCGGTCTTTCTCGGTTGCATTGCGGCGCTTTTAACCGCTAGTTTTTTAGGAGTGCTGCTAGGCGGAGGAGTGGCTCAAATTCTCCCTACTCGTTTGCTGAAAGCCATTGCTGCGATTGGATTCACTTTCCTTGCGCTCAAATTATTAATGTTAGAAGAAGCCGAAGAAGACTAACTGAGTTAATCTGTTTTTGATGAGAAAGTATGTCCATTTTCCGTGGCTCCCAACTAACTTTTCCTTTCTTAGGATAACGAGTTTCGGAGCGCATGGATAATCAAAAAATATAAAGTATTATTTACCCATGGAACTGAACTGGCAAACGGCAAAACAATACGAAGATATTCTTTACCAACAAGCAGAAGGGATTGCGAAAGTCACCATTAATCGGCCTCATAAACGCAATGCCTTTCGCCCCAAAACTGTTGTGGAACTTTATGATGCCTTAGCTCATATCCGCGAAGATACCAGCATTGGCGTGGTTTTATTAACCGGTGCCGGTCCCCATACCGATGGCAAATATGCCTTCTGTTCCGGGGGAGACCAAAGTGTTCGGGGCAAAGCCGGTTACGTGGATGATGAGGGAACCCCTCGCCTCAATGTCTTGGATTTACAACGGGCCATTCGGTCGCTGCCGAAAGTCGTTATTGCCTTGGTGGCTGGCTATGCCATTGGCGGGGGTCATGTGTTGCACTTGGTCTGCGACCTTACCATTGCTGCTGACAATGCCGTTTTTGGACAAACTGGACCCAAAGTAGGCAGTTTTGATGGCGGGTTTGGTGCCAGTTATTTGGCACGCATTGTCGGGCAGAAAAAAGCGAGAGAAATTTGGTTTCTCTGTCGTCAATATACGGCACAACAGGCGTTGGACATGGGATTGGTAAATACCGTCGTTCCGGTGGAGCAATTAGAAGCAGAAGGCATCAATTGGGCCAATGAAATTTTAGATAAAAGTCCCACGGCGATTCGTTGCCTGAAAGCAGCCTTTAATGCCGACTGCGATGGGCAAATGGGATTGCAAGAACTTGCTGGCAATGCCACGTTGCTTTATTACATGACAGAAGAGGGAAGCGAGGGCAAACAAGCCTTTTTGGAAAAACGGAAACCCAATTTTCGTCAATATCCTTGGCTGCCGTAGTAGGGGGGAGAACTGAGTTTTCAGCAACGTTTCTGACCAACGGTCGTAGCAGGCGCCGGAATCAAATTCGGGTGTAATCTGCGACCATCTTGCCATCCTAGGAATTGGGATCCAAGATTTTTTCTGTTTTCCTTATCCTCCTTATGGCTGATATTTAGCATTTTGTTTTACATTTTGTTGCATCTAGTAATAAAAATTTACATAATGGAAATAAGACATTTTCACGGACCTTTGTTAATTAAATTAAAGGATTGATCTATGGTTACTACTAACATCAACACCAACCCCGCCGCTTCCACCTCAGTTGGGCCCGTTGACGCTACAATCGAACAATTCCGACAACTCAGCACCGATGATCAACTCGCTGCGCTTTGGTACATCTATGTGCAAGTCGGCAAATCGATTACGCCCGCTGCCCCTGGTGCTGCGCGATTACAACTCGCGGAAGGGTTGCTGAATCAGGTTAAAGAAATGACTCACCAGGAACAACTTGAGTTTATGCGCAATCTGGTAGAACATGTTAATATCCCTGCTACTCGCGCTTATGGGGTTCTCAGCACCAATACAAAACTCGCTTTCTGGTATCGCTTAGCCCAATGGATGGAAGAAGGGATTGTTATCCCCATGCCTACTGGCTATCAAATGTCAAAAGCAGCAGCCCAATTGGTTGCAAAAGCCGAATCCCTAGAGTTTAATCAACAAATTACGGTTCTGCGTCGGATGGTCGTTGATATGGGAATTGATGCCCTCGCCTAGTCTGTCGGTTTCCTTAACCGCGAACTCTGAACACCGGATGTCAGAGCAAATCATAAACTGGCATCCTTTTTATTTTTGAATCTAAAGCAAATCTCAAGCGCTTAATTTATCGACATCAATTTGCCTATGAAGCCTACTGCATCCCTTTCTTCTCAATCCATTGCTATTGAAGACATCGATCATCCTGCAGTTTATCATTACTTTGACAGGCTCAATGCTCAGGATTTTCAGGGAACCGCCCATTTATTCAGCGAAAGCGGAGAACTGCATCCTCCCTTAGAAGAACCAGTCAGAGGCGTTGGCGCGATCGCGCAATATCTCAGCACTGAAGCGGTTGGGATGCAATTGTTTCCCCAAAAAGGCAACCGGCAACAGCGAGAAACAGGAGAAACTGAAATTAATGTCCAGGGATACGTCAAAACCTCGCTATTTCGGGTCAATGTTGCTTGGCAATTTTTAATCAACGGCGATAACCAGTTGCAAGCGGTTGCTATTAAGTTGCTTGCTTCCTGGGAAGAATTGGCTCAAATTCCCCGTTAAACTAAGCAACTGCTGGGGTTTCCCAAGAGGCTTCCAATTGCGAGCGGCCCAATAGCAGATCCTTTTGGGAACATTGCCAGTCGGGATGGGCTGTCATGAGCAGGCTATCGAGACTTTCTTCATCAAAGAGATGCCAAACCGGCGCCTGTTCCATATTGCTTTCATAGGCATAGCAATTGGCGCTAATACAAATAATCTTACCAGGGCGATCGCTGTTTCCGATGAACATTTCTTCTCCCGGCTGCAGGGCACGGAAACGGCGAATGATTTGTTTAAATTCCTCAAATGAGTCGGCTTTGACACCAGCAAGGGTTGTAATGCGAGCGCGATCGCCGTTAACCGCGATCCAGTAATTTCGCAAGGGATCAACCCCTTCTAACCACTGAATTGAGTCATCTAATTGATAGCGGGGAATAACAGTAAATTTGGGATACATAAACTTACCTTCTAACGATAACTGCGCTTTGAAAACAGTCTCTTAAAATTGAATCGTGAGCAATCTTGCCTTAGTAGTACACAATACAAAAAACATTAGAAGTAAACCATAAAACTTTATAAAATTTAATGATTAGCATCAAATTATTTAATTCGTAACCTTCTCCCTGAGACAAGTTATTATCCCTTAAAAACTAGATTTGTCTAGGCTTGAGAGTTTTTTGCCCCAGAATAGAAAAGGTTAACTTATATTAAGTTTCATCACAAAACGCCAATTTTTCACTAATTGCCGCTTCCTGTCAAGGAAACCGTAACCCTCCAACAAACAACGAGTCAGTTGTTATCCTAAATCTTGGTACGCTGTATTAATCATTTGTTAAAATCAGTCGCCTTATATGGAATTTGCAAGTAATTTTTCAGATCAACTCAATGTCGGTTTAATTCTTCCGGAAGGGATCGTTGTAGCAACCCTGCTGGCGGTTTTAATCGGCGATTTAATTTTGGGCCGTCGTGCTGCCCGCGGGTTGCCCTACATTGCTATTGCCGGTTTACTGCTGTCCATTGTTTCCCTCTATTTTTACTGGGATGCAGAAAACCCCACCGCCCTATTAGGGAGTTTTAGCGGCGACGACCTCAGCATTATCTTCCGCGGCGTCATTGCGCTTTCAACAGCGGTCACGATTTTAATGTCAATTCGGTATGTGGAACAAACTGGGGGCGCCCTCTCCGAATTTATTGCCATTATGCTTACTGCCACTCTCGGCGGCATGTTCCTGGCTGGGGCAAATGAATTGGTGATGATTTTTGTTGCCCTAGAAACCCTCAGTATCTCCTCTTACCTAATGACGGGCTATATGAAGCGCGACTCCCGTTCCAACGAAGCAGCCCTGAAATATCTTCTCATCGGGGCAGCGAGTTCTGCGGTATTTTTGTATGGTTCCTCGCTGCTATACGGTTTATCCGGCGGCAAAACCATCTTACCCGAAATTGCCCAAGGATTAGCCCAAGTGGAAGGGGGAGAACTTGCCAGCGCGATCGCGCTTGTATTTATGATTGCTGGGATTGCCTTCAAAATCTCGGCGGTTCCTTTCCACCAGTGGACCCCTGACGTTTATGAAGGATCGCCTACCCCTGTCGTGGCGTTTCTGTCTGTCGGATCAAAAGCGGCAGGCTTTGCCCTTGCCATTCGCTTGCTTGTGGTGGCTTTCCCCTTGGAACAACCGCAATGGCGCTTAATTTTCACTGCCCTGGCGATTCTCAGTATGATTTTAGGGAATGCCGTGGCCCTTGCCCAAACCAGTATGAAACGCCTCTTAGCCTATTCCTCCATTGGCCAAGCCGGGTTTGTCATGATTGGCATGGTCGCCGCTACCCAAGCAGGGTATGCCAGCATGATTTTCTATTTACTGGTCTATCTGTTTATGAACTTAGGGGCTTTCACCGGTCTCATTCTCTTCTCGTTGCGCACTGGAACCGACCAAATTACCGAATATGCAGGACTTTACCAAAAAGATCCGCTTCTAACGCTGGGCTTAAGCATCTGTTTATTGTCCTTGGGCGGCATTCCCCCTTTAGCAGGCTTTTTCGGAAAAATTTATCTATTCTGGGCCGGTTGGCAAGCTGGCTTGTATGGTCTGGTCATTTTAGGACTGGTGGCAAGTGTCGTTTCCATTTACTACTACATCCGAGTGGTCAAAATGATGGTGGTCAAAGAACCCCAAGAAATGTCGGATACTGTCAGAAATTATCCGGCAGTGCGTTGGAACTTGCCCGGAATGCGTCCTTTGCAAGTGGGCTTAGTCTTTTCTCTAGTCGTCACTTCCTTAGCGGGGATTTTGTCTAATCCGCTATTTACCTTGGCCAATACCTCCATTGAAAATACGGAAGCTTTAAAAAGCGCTTCCACCTTCTTAGAAGAAACAACTGCCCAAAACAAGGAAGTTTCACTTGCTGACCCCATGGCACCTGCTATTGTGGAGAAATAACTCGCTAGTCTTGCATTAGGGGAATGCAGTTTTTAGAAATGTGTTCCCTTCTCAGCAGACAACTGCCGGTAAGACAAACTAAGTGAGCCTTTTAACACCACTTGTTTCACTCTTTCTCAAGCTGATATGGCCTATCCTCTCTATGTCGCCTTTGTCTGGCATCAGCACCAACCGCTTTATTCCTCATCCCAAGGAGAGTACCGCCTTCCTTGGGTGCGGCTGCATGGAACCAAAGACTATCTTGACCTAATTTTACTCCTAGAGCGTTATCCGAAGCTGCATCAAACGGTTAATTTAGTTCCCTCTCTGATTCATCAATTAGAAGACTACGCTAATGGCAAGGCCTGCGATCCTTACCTGAATCTTACGCTAACGCCTACCCATCATTTCAATCGCGCCCAACGAGAATACATCATTAATCATTTTTTTGATGCCAACTATCGCACCCTCATTGATCCGCATCCTCGCTATCGCCAACTTTATCAGCAACGAGTCAACCACGGTGCCGCCTGGTGTTTACATCATTGGACCAATCAAGATTACAGCGATTTATTGGCTTGGCATAACCTAGCTTGGATTGACCCGTTATTTTGGGGCGATTCCGAGATTGCCTATTGGTTGGAAAAAGGAAAAGGCTTTACCTTACAAGATCGACAACGGATTTATGCCAAACAACAAGAGATTATCCGTCAAATTATTCCCCAACACAAACGGATGCAGGAAACAGGACAACTGGAATTAACCACCAGTCCCTACACTCATGCCATTTTACCGTTACTGGCTGATACCGATGCGGCAAAGATTGCCGTTCCCGACATCAATCTCCCGCAACATTGCTTTCGCTGGGAAGAAGATATCCCCCGTCATCTTGAAAAGGCAAAAGCCGTTTACCAAGATTGCTTTGAAACGTTGCCCCAAGGGTTATGGCCCTCGGAACAAGCCATTAGTCCTCAAGTTTTGTCCCATATTGCCCAAGCAGGCTTCCAATGGTTCTGTTGCGATGAGGGGATTTTAGGCTGGACCCTGAATCATTTCTTCCACCGCAATGAAAACGGCAGCCTCTATGCCCCTGAGTTGTTATATCAACCTTATCGTCTCCCTACTCCGGATGGAGATTTATCCGTGGTATTTCGCGATCACCGCTTATCAGATTTAATTGGCTTTACCTACAGCAAACTTTCCCCTCAAACCGCAACCAACGACTTTATTAATCGTTTAAATGAAATTGCCAGCAATCTGGGTGAACCGCTAGAACATCCTTGGTTAGTCACGATTGCCCTTGATGGTGAAAATTGTTGGGAACAGTACCAGCAAGATGGAAACCCCTTTTTAGAAACACTATATCAAGCCCTAAGCGATCACCGAGGAATCGAATTAGTTACTGTTTCTGAGTTTCTGGAAAAATTTCCGCCAACGGCAATCTTACCCAGTGAAAAATTGCATACCGGATCTTGGGTAAATGGCAATCTCACGACTTGGATTGGGGATCCCATTAAAAATCGGGCTTGGGAGTTGCTTGCCAAGGCAAGACAGACATTAGCCAATCATCCAGACGCGACTGAGGAAAATTGCCCAGAGGCATGGGAAGCCCTTTATGCCGCAGAAGGTTCCGATTGGTTTTGGTGGTTTGGGGAAGGACATTCTTCCAACCAGGATGCAATTTTTGATCAATTGTTTCGAGATCATTTATCAAAAATTTATCAGGCGTTAGGGTTACCGATTCCGGGGGAGTTAAAAACCCCCTTAGAATCGCATCAACGAAAAAAATCCCATCCTCCCTTAAGTTTTATTCACCCTTTTATTGATGGGATTGCCGATGAACAAGACTGGGATAAAGCCGGGCGAATTGAAATTGCCTCTGGCGCAATGCATCATAATAGCGATATCCAACGGTTATGGTATGGGCTGGATCATCTAAATTTCTATTTTCGTTTTGATTTCAAAAAAGGGGGACAACCGGGGACAAATTTACCGCCGCACTTACATTTATTTTGGTTTTATCCAGGAGTAACGTTGTTGAATAGTCGGCTTCCTTTTAAGAATCTTCCCCAACATCCGCCTCTTACTTATTTATATCATCATCATCTGGGAATTAATCTCGTCGAAGAAACCGTTTGGTTGGAAGAAGCCACAGAAAATAATCGTTGGTTTGGTCGTCGAACTCGCGCTAAATTTTATTTTAATGATTGTTTAGAATTGTCAATGCCTTGGGAAGATTTGGGAATGTCTCCTGATATTGATCTCAACATTATTATTGTGCTGGCTGATCATTCCCAATTTTGCAGTTATTTCCCTGATGGCGAATTTGTGGTTTTACAAATTCCTTAGGAGACAAAATCATGAATCCTTATACTTTAAATGTTCAACCGATTTGGCAACTGGATGATGAGCAATTTTTTCAATTATCCCAGGCTAATCCAGAGTTGAAATTGGAACGAACGCCACAGGGAAATTTAATGATCATCTCGCCAACAGGTGGAGAAACTGGCAATTGCAATGCAGAATTGATTGCTGAATTTAGTCTTTGGAATCGACAGAAACAGCAAGGTAAAGTGTTTGATTCTTCTACAGGATTTAAGTTGCCCAATGGGGCAATTCGTTCTCCTGATTTGGCTTGGATAAAACAAGAACGATGGGATAATCTATCAGAACAAGAACATCGCAAATTTCCTTGTCTCGCCCCTGATTTTGTTCTGGAATTGCGATAGAAACAGATGCTTTATCAAATCTCCAAGCGAAGTTGGAAGAGTATGTGGAAAATGGAGTGAGATTGGGTTGGTTAATTAATCCGGTTGAAAAACAAGTTGAAATTTATCGCCCCGGTCAAAATAAAGAGGTTTTAGACAATCCGAAAACTGTTTCTGGAGAAGATGTATTGGAAGAATTTATTTTAGTTTTGAGTTTGGTTTGGGATGACAATTAATTCTGAAATTATTTTAGAAGCGGATCAAGTTAGTTTAACGGATCAGTTCGGGTTTAGCAACATTTTAAAAGATATTTCTTTTCAGATTAAAAAGCGCGATCGAGCTTCGCTCGCTGCCAGAGGCGATCGCGTTGCGATTCTTGGAACTTCCGGATCAGGCAAAACCTCACTTTTACGCCTCCTCAATCGGTTAAGCGAACCGACAACAGGAAACTTATTTTTTGCCGGCACTTCCTATGACAGCATTTCTGTTATTTCTCTCCGTCAACAGGTCGTTTTAGTTCCCCAAGAACCAAAATTATTGGGAATGACAGTTCGGGAAACGTTGGCTTATCCCTTAACCTTGCAAAAATTGTCTAAGACAGAAATTAATCATCGCATTGCCACTTACTCCGACCAATTGCAAATTCCGGAAAGTTGGTATGATAAAAGCGAATTGCAACTCTCGTTAGGACAACGTCAATTAGTCACCATTGCCCGTGGGTTAATTATGGAACCGCAGGTGTTATTGTTAGATGAACCCACTTCGGCATTAGATATTGCAACAGCCACGAGGGTAATTAATGTCTTGAAAGAACAAGAAACCACCATTTTAATGGTTAATCATCAATTGGAATTAGCAGAACAGTTCTGCGATCGCGTTCTTTATTTGCAAGAAGGAACATTAATTCAAGATCGTTTCAATATTAATTTGGATTGGCAACAATTGAAACAAGACATCATCGAAGCCGAACACAAAATTGAACAAGAATGGGGTTAAACGTAAGTTAATTTCAAAGACATTGCGGCTAAAGCCAAGACTTTCCAAGCTATAATGCCTCTGACCTAGCTAGTTAAAAACATTAATTTCAAATCACTGCGCTATGAAAATTGCAATTACTGGCGGCACTGGCTTTGTGGGAACGCGCTTAGTGCAAAAATTAACCGATGCCGAACACAATATCCTTGTCTTCACTCGGGATAAAAAAAAGGGGGAAAAAGTCTTTCCCAAACAAGGGTTTCCCCAAGTGGAAATTATCGAGTATAATCCCTTAGAACCGGGGTCATGGCAAGAAACCATTGCCTCTTCGCAAGCGATTGTTAACCTTGCCGGGGCAGGGATTGCCGATCAACCTTGGACGCCGCAACGCAAACAGGAAATCCTCGATTCTCGCATTGAAACCACCAAACATATTGTAGAGGCGATTCAGCAAGCCCAAACCAAACCGCAAGTGTTAGTGAATGCGTCGGCAGTGGGTTACTATGGCACCAGTGAAACAGCTAGCTTTGACGAAAGCAGCAGCGCTGGGGATGATTTCCTGGCCTCGGTTTGTCAAAAATGGGAAGCCGCAGCCAAGGAAGCGGAAAACACGGAAACCCGTTTGGTGATTTTGCGGTTTGGCATTGTTTTAGGAGAAGGGGGGGCATTAGGGAAAATGTTAACCCCGTTTCGTTTCTTTGCCGGCGGTCCTATCGGAACCGGGAAACAGTGGTTCTCTTGGATTCATATTGACGATTTGGTTAACTTGATTCAACAAGCCATTCATTCTGCTGAGTATCAAGGGGTTTATAATGCTACTGCCCCGAACCCAGTGCGAATGTCAGAATTGTGTAAGAATTTGGGAGAAGTGATGAATCGTCCCTCTTGGTTGCCGGTTCCCGAATTTGCGCTTAAATTGCTATTAGGAGAAGCCGCGCAAGCGGTTTTAGAGGGGCAGCAAGCGCTTCCAAAACGGACGCAGCAACAAGGCTTTACCTATCAGTATCCCACTGTTAAACCGGCCCTTGCTGATATTGTTCAGCAGTGATGAAAATATAGGTTGGATTTTCTCTAACCAACCGATGTGAGGAAGAAAAACAATAACAAGATAGGAGAAACCGACCATGACTGAGACGACACTGCCTAGCCAATATGATCCTTCCAAAACGGAGGCGAAGTGGCAACAATTTTGGGATGATCAAAAGGTCTTTGAAGCCCATCCGGAACAAGGAGGCAAACCCTTCTGCATTGTCATTCCGCCGCCCAATGTCACTGGCAATCTACACATGGGACACGCCTTCAATACGGCGTTGATTGATGTCTTAGTGCGGTATCATCGGATGCGCGGCGATAATACTCTCTGCCTTCCGGGAACCGACCATGCTAGCATTGCCGTCCAAGCGATCATTGATAAACAATTGCAAGCAGAGGGATTAACCCGTTTTGATATTGGCCGGGAGAAATTCTTAGAACGGGCTTGGCAGTGGAAAGAAGAGTCGGGCGGCAGTATTGTCAATCAGTTGAAGCGGTTAGGCTTGTCGGCTGATTGGTCGCGGGAACGCTTTACGATGGACGACCGTTTGTCTGCTGCTGTCCGTACTGCGTTTGTGAAATTATATGAGCAAGGATTAATTTATCGCGGGAAGTACATGATGAATTGGTGTCCCGCTTCCCGTTCCGCCATTTCCGATCTGGAAGTGGAAAATAAAGAAGTGAAGGGATCCTTATGGCAGTTCCGGTATCCTCTCGCTGATGGCAGCGGCGCGATCGAAGTAGCCACCACACGCCCCGAAACTATGTTAGGGGATACGGCAGTGGCTATCAATCCCAAGGATGAACGCTACCAAGACATGATTGGGAAAACCGTCAAACTGCCGTTAATGGAACGGGAGATTCCCATTATTGGAGATGAGTACGTGGATTCTTCCTTTGGTACCGGCTGCGTCAAAATTACCCCTGCCCATGATCCCAACGACTTTGCCATGGGAGAACGCCACAGCTTGCCGTTTATTACGGTGATGAACGAAGATGGAACAATTAATGAAAATGGCGGGGAATTTGCGGGACAAGATCGGTTTGAAGCCCGTCAAAATGTGGTGAAGCGGTTAGAAGAACAAGGCTATTTAGTCAAAGTGAAAGATTATGTCTCCATGCTGCCCTACAGCGATCGCGGGAAAGTTCCCATTGAACCTTTAATCTCCACGCAATGGTTTGTCAAAATTCAACCCCTAGCCCAAAAAGCTTTAGACTGTCTGGATCAAGACAATTCCCCCTATTTTGTTCCCCAACGCTGGCGGAAAGTCTATCGCGACTGGCTGGTGCAACTCAAAGACTGGTGCATCTCCCGGCAACTGTGGTGGGGACACCAAATTCCGGCTTGGTATGTCATCAGTGAAACGGGTGGGCAAATTACCGATGAGACGCCCTATATTGTTGCCCATAGCGAAGAGGAAGCCCGAGAAAAAGCCATGCAGCAATATGGGGAAAACGCGGCATTGCAACAAGATGCCGATGCCCTAGATACTTGGTTTTCCTCTGGGTTGTGGCCTTTTTCTACTTTAGGATGGCCGGATAAGACGCAAGATTTAGAAACCTATTACCCCAATACTACCCTAGTTACCGGCTTTGATATTATCTTCTTCTGGGTGGCAAGAATGACCATGATGGGGGGTCATTTTACCGGGAAAATGCCCTTCCGGGATGTGTATATCCATGGCTTGGTTCGGGATGAAAACGGGAAGAAAATGTCCAAGTCAGCGGGGAATGGCATTGATCCCCTACTGCTGATTCAAAAATATGGGTCCGATGCCTTGCGCTATACCCTAGTCCGAGAAGTAACAGGCGCCGGCCAAGATATTAGTTTACAGTACAACCGCGAAACCGATGAATCGAGTTCGGTGGAAGCTTCCCGCAACTTTGCCAATAAACTGTGGAATGCCTCGCGGTTTGTGTTTATGAATTTAGACGGGAAACCCCCCCAACAGTTGGGCAATCCCGATTTAGGCAACTTAGCCCTCAGCGATCGCTGGATCCTTTCCCGCTTCAATCAAATTACCCAACAAACCCGCCATCAAATTGAAACTTACGGTTTAGGAGAAGCGGCCCAAGGGCTGTATGATTTTATCTGGGGAGACTTCTGCGATTGGTATATTGAAGCGGTTAAATCCCGTCTCAACGATCAAAATAATCCCCAATCGCGGTTAGCGGCGCAACAAACCCTAGGCTATGTTCTCGAAGGCATCTTAAAACTTCTCCATCCCTTTATGCCTCATGTGACGGAAGAAATCTGGCATACCCTTACCCAGCTGCCGGATCAAAGCTTAGCCTTGCAACCCTATCCGGAAATGGATGAGTTGCTAGCGAAAAAAACACCGCAAACTGCTTCTTCTCAAGAAAATCAGACAATTTGGGGACAAATCCAAAAACAACTTAAGACAGTCTCCAGCAATCTAAATCAATCCAGTTTTACTTGGGCAGCGATTGCGGTTGTCAGCTTGTTTGCAGCGACGTTCCTCTTTGCTTTTGTCAGCACCTTAGAACAGTTTCCCTTATTGCCGAGTTTTTTAAAATTAGTCGGACTGGGTTATACGGGATGGTTTGCCTATCGTTATTTGCTAACCCAGCCCAAACGGGAAACATTGCAAACGATTTTGAATCAGAAAAAAGTGGCATTGCTTGGTTCCACAGCAGCTTCTTCTGCCAAGACTCTGATTAATCCTCAACTAGAAGAAGAATTTGAGTTGATTTTTGGCACCATTCGCACCATTCGCAATTTACGGGCGGAAGCCGGAATTAAGCCTGGTACAAAAGTGAACGCCATTTTGCAAAGTGAAAATCAACAAGAACGCGAAATTCTCAGCAAAGGGGAAACCTATATCCGCGAGTTGGCAAAGGTAGAAGAATTAACCATTACTGCCAGTTTAGAGAATGATCAGCAGCAAGCGATCGCGGGGGTTGTGGGAACGGTACAAGTGTTGATTCCTTTGGCAGGCGTAGTAGATATTGATATGTTACGCAGCAAATTAGAGAAAAATCTGAGTAAAGTAGAAGGAGAAGTCCAATCCTTGCGAGGGCGTTTGAATAATGAAAACTTTGTTAATAAAGCCCCAGAGGATGTGGTACAAGGGGCAAGAGATGCTTTAGCCGAAGCAGAAAAACAGCAGTCTATCTTACAACAGAGACTCGCTAGATTGGGATAATCGAAGCCCATCTAGCATTTTCCAAACTACGTTAAGCTCATTGATCATCTAATTCTTCAAATTGTCCGATGGTGCAACAACTTGATTCTACTCCCGAAACCAGTACCGACGTTTCCACCCAGCTAAGAGATCCTTACATTATTAAGGCAGCGCAATATATTTATCAAAAATGTTACGAAATTTATCCAAAAAAAGCTGAACAAACCCAAGGGGTTGCCATTGATCGCGAAACCTATCGCGGGCAACTTATTTTTCAAGACAATCCCATTTTGTTGCCTTGGGAATCGTTTATCCCCTCTGAGCAACTTCATTCAGAAGCGTTAAGTGAGCCTTCCTCAACTTAAAGCCCGCTTGCCCATTCTTTTGCCCAATTGAGAATGGCTTTTACTTGTTGCTCATTTGCCGACTCGCAATAGAGTCGGAGGAGGGGTTCAGTGCCGCTAAACCGCACTAATAACCAACTGTCATCTTCGAGGCGGAATTTATAACCGTCAATGGTTTGACAATGTTTAACCCCTCTTTGAGCAATTTGCGCGGGAGGTTCCGTGTTGAGAACAGTTTGCACCCGTTCTTTGGCTTGCTCGTTAGCTAAGGGCAAATCCACGCGATCGTAGGCGGAATGGAATCCCACTTGGTTCTGCAATTCTCCATAAAGGGTTCCTAAGTCTTTTTCCGCGAAAACTGCTGCTTCGATCGCGTACAGTGCTGATAAAAGGGCATCCCGTTCGGGAATATGGGTGCCATAGCCAATGCCCCCGGATTCTTCTCCGCCCAATAGCACTTGGGTGTTTAACATGCGCTCAGCAATATATTTATACCCGATCGCGGTTTCATGAACCGGTTGTTGATATTGTTGGGCCACTAGCGGAATCAAATCGGAACCGCTAACCGTTTTTACGACTTCGCCGGTAAACCCATGATGATTCACCAAATGGGCAATTAAAATGGGAATCAGCACTTGGGAGCTTAAAAAATTGCCGTCGCCGTCAACTGCCGCCACGCGATCGCTGTCGCCGTCAAAGACTAATCCCACGCGCAAGGGATATTGGTTCTCTTGCTTTGCCTGTTTCATTTCTCGGAATAAATCAGAAATATAACTGGGAAGCGGTTCCGGGGGATTCCCACCAAACAGGGGATCGCGATCGCGGTTGATTTCAATGACGCCCTCTCCCAGTAAGCGAGATAAGCCGCCGGCAGCTGTTCCATGCATGACATCAGCAAAAATGCCTAGTTTCTCCTGCGCGATCGCGCTTTGAATCCGAGGAATATCCACTTTTGACCCTAAGGCAGCCAGGTAGCTATCCCAAGGATTGAACATTTCCAATTTCCCCGGCAAGGAAGGGGAAGGGGGTTGCGGCTGCCCTAGCCGTTCTTCGATTTCGGCGGTCAATTCGCGAGTTACTGAGCCTCCAAATGCGCCTTTAACCTTTAATCCTAAATACTCAGCCGGATTATGACTAGCAGTTAACACGAATGCCCCCAATGCCGATTGGGTTTTTGCCGCCCAACTGATTGCCGGCGTTGGGGCATAAGTCTCAGCAAGATAAACATCAAAGCCGCTAGCTTGAACAGCTTCTGCTGCTGTTTGGGCAAACTCCTCAGCCAAAAAACGGCGATCGTAGCCAACGATAATTAAATTCTGTTCAGCGAGATGACTATAGTGTTTTGCCAATACTTGTGTGGCTAGCGTTGCCACTTGATGAACTCGGGCAAAGGTGAAATCAGCCGCAATCACGCCGCGCCAGCCATCGGTGCCAAATTGAATCGGAGTCGAAGGGAAAAGCATAATTTAAGAGTGATGAATCCCGGAAACGGAAAAAGTGGTCATCACAGATATCCTACCATGATTAAAGTTCCCTCTTCGAGGAAGATTCGGAGGAACTGTTTTCGTCTTGCAATTCCAAATTCATCAGCAGCGATTGCAACTTCATCCGTTCAATATAAGGCCAACCGCCCTGTTCTTCTATATCGCGGAGCAACTGATACAATTCATTCCGGGTATCGGGCAGGGCAGGATGAAATAATTTTTCCCGAATTTGCCAATGCAACTGTTCTAAAACACGCAACAGATATAACAAAGCAGAACTGTCGCCTTGGCAATCCTGTGCTAGTTCCCAAATTGAGGCTTTCATACCCTCTACTTGCTCTGTTAATTCTTGATTTGTTTTCTCATCCATCACGATTTTGAAGTTACAAAACTTAATACTATAACGGGATTCAGCACTTTCCTTGCTAGGAAAAGCAACTTGTCAGTGTACAATGCCTAATTGGATGTTCAATTAGTTTTTTTTGATGATCATAAGATTTTGGCGAAATCCCTCTTATCTGATCGACAACTAACACGAGACCCATGCGCCCTTGTGTTAATTCAAACTTATCATCATCTTACCCAGATGAGGATTTAAGCAGCGATCAGAGGACCTTGATGAAACAAGGTGTCATCTCTGAGGGCAAAATCAAACAGATCAAACCTAGAGATGTTGTGTTTGAAATGTTGTGTTTGAAATTTTTACCTGGGATTTCAGCCAATGGGCGCAACTTTTAAATTGCTGTCGCGGAGAGTTTTTCATAAAAGGAATCAAAACAAATTATGAGATATCGTGCAATAATTTCTACTGTCCTGGCGCTGTGTTTAAGTGTTCTAACGGCTTGTGCCGAACAGCCAGCCGATGAATACGTTGATAAAAGCCAACTGACCTACGATCAAGTAGTGGGAACGGGATTAGCCAACAAATGTCCTCGTTTGGCATCAAGCAGACGAGGTACGATTGAAGTCAATCCCGACACCCCTTATCAAATTAAAGATATGTGTCTGCAACCGACAGAGTTTTTTGTGAAAGAAGAACCTGCCAACAAACGTCGGGAAGCAGAATTTGTTTCTGGTAAATTGCTAACCCGTTCCGCTTCCAGTTTGGATCAAATTGTTGCCAACTTGAAATTTACCGAAGATGGGCAATTTTTCTTCCAAGAAGTTGATGGGATTGACTTTCAGCCCATTACGGTAAAACTTCCTGGCGGAGAAGAGGTTCCTTTTCTATTTACGATTAAAGGACTAACCGCTCAAACCGAACCCGGTTTAGAAAACATTAACACTTCCACTGACTTTGAAGGCAAGTTTAAAGTGCCTTCCTATCGAGGGGCATTATTCCTCGATACCAGAGGAAGAGGTCTTTCCAGCGGTTATGACAACGCAGTGGGGCTTCGTGCCAAGGCCGATGATGACGAATTTCAACGGGAAAACCAAAAGCGTTATCAAAAAGGAGAAGGACATATCTCCTTACAAATTGAAAAGGTTGATGGGGTAACTGGTGAGATTGCCGGCACTTTTGAAAGTGAACAACCCTCAGATACCGACTTAGGCGCCCGGGAACCTGAAGACGTCAAAGTTCGCGGTATTTTCTATGGACGTGTGGAAGAGGCAAAAAGCTAGTTTCATAAGTGAGGGGAAAAATTTTTCCCCTTGTCTTTAAAGATTGCAGATGGGGAGAAAAGAAATTTCTCATCTGATTTCACTCCTTGAAAACGGTCGCAGCAGACGCCTTCTGAAACAGAAAGCCGATTCTGCGACCTTTTATTTATCTGCTAACCTTTCTATCTTTGTTGCTGTTCGCGCTCAATCGCTTCAAATAAAGCACGAAAATTGCCTTCACCGAAGCCTTGCGCTTGATGACGCCGTTCAATCAATTCAAAAAAGAACGTTGGTTCATCAAAAATGGGTTGTGTAAAAATTTGTAACAACAAGGGAATCGCTAAGTCAGTGGTTGATGATTGAGTTGCTTCATTGGCTTCGCAATCCACTAAAACTTGCGCTTGTTGAATTTTTTCCCATTCCGGCTGTGAAAACGGAAGTTCTGGGAATCGTTGTTGCAGTTGGGTATAGTAAGTGTCTGGAACGCTTAAAAATGACACACCTAATGCCTTCAGGGCGAGTGTCGCTTCCGTGATGTTCGGTGTACTCAGGGCAATATGTTGGATTCCAGCACCGCGATTAAAATCAATAAATTCTTGGATTTGCGAATTATCGGAACTTGGCTCATTAATGGGAAATTGAACTTGGCCGCTGGGGGCAACTAAGACTTGTGAATGCAGACCTGAGTAAGACGTTTCAATGGAAAACGCTTGTTTCCGTTGCCAACCAAATACTCGCTCATACCAACGAACTGTAGGAGATAAATCCCCTGCCCCGACATTGAGTACGAGGTGATCAATGTTAGTAAAATGTAAGCCCGCCGGCAAGGGGGAAGAAGACTTCTGTACCCAATGGGGAAGCCAGGGTAATAAAGGCGTTTGTCCCTGTCGTTCTACCAAAGTATGAACGAGCCCTGTAATTCCTGCAATTTGACACCATTTTAGACAGCCTTGTTCCGTTTCCATGGTTTGGAGAGGCTGCAACAGGGTGATGTCTTCCACTGGCATTTGTTGCAGTTGGTTTTCGAGATCGCAAACATGAAAGGTAACCGCTGCTACGCCTGGGGGATGCTGTTTCAGATAGGCGGCAACGGGATTGTCATTCCCTTGAGGGGAGTAAAGCAGGAACTCTGCTTCCCCGCTTTTAACAACTTCGATACAGCAATTGTGATAGTGAGTTGTCGGCGCAATTTGTTTAAATCCCATGTAAGAAGTAAACCAATTGCGCCAGCGGGAAGCATTTTCCACATAAAAGTGAATTTGATCAATTTTCATTGATGTCAAGCCTCAGTTCCTTGGCGCTTCCTCCCGATAGGATACAGTGTTTGTTAGAAAAATAAATGATTATCAGGTTGGATGTTTATTTCTGTGGGAACTGCATTTGGTTCGGCTTGAAGGGCAAATAAAATTGCTTGGGCTGCTGTGTCTGCGCTTAGCATTTTTTCACGATCGACTTTTAAGCCCGCTTGATCCCAAAATGGCGTATTAACGCCCCCGAAGTAAAATAAGGTCACTTTGACCCCATAGCGTTTCAGTTCTTCTGCCAGACATTTGCTAAGCCCCACTGCGCCAAATTTAGAGGCACAATAAGCAGTCCCCATGGCCATGGGATGTTTTCCTAAAATGCCCACAAGATTGCAAATATGTCCCGATTTCTGCTTGCGCATTACTTCCGCAGCGGCTTGGGAGGTGTAAAAACTGCCTTTTAAGTTGAGATCAAGCATGTTATCCAAATCGGCAGGTTCAATTTTTTGATGGGGTTTCAGAATTCCTGCCCCTGCTGCATTAACTAAGACATCAATTTGACCGAACTGCGCGATCGTTTTTTCCATTAAGGTTTTGACTTGTTCGGGATTGGCAATATCGGTGGGAACGCTCAATACTTTTTCTGCGACTGAGAGTTGGGATACTAGGGCTGATAAACGCGCACTGTCCTTGGCGGCTAGCGCTAAATGGGCACCGGTTTCTGAGAGATAATGGGTTAAGGTGGATCCAATCCCGCCAGTGGCACCAACGATGACAATAACTTTGCCTTCCATATTTGTTACATATCTTTACATCTTGATCTATCTTAACGATTCTTTACGAAAAAGCTCCGGGAAGAATCAATAACTCCCCTGGTTTACGGCAATTTTTACGAATAAAAAATCCTCAATCGATCGCGCCCGTTGTGTTGCGGATTGAGGCGTTGGCTAAACATTAATTGTTTAATTGCCACCAGCCAAAGGCAGGACCCACTAAGCGAATAGTAACCCAGTAAACCACCAAAAGACCAATTCCGATCCAAGCCCCGCGCGTCGTCCATTTAACAAAGCGTTGCCCGTCTTTCTTGCTGATTCCAAGCCAGGGAATGAGTTTTTTCTCCTGACCATATTTCTCTCCCAAAGCTTCCCGACGACGTTTTGATTCACCCATAATTCGCTACTCGTCTAATCCTGCCGTTTTGGATTAATTTTATCGCAGTTAGAGGAAGACTAACGATAATTGGTAATTTGCAACGGAATGGCATAATTGGTTTGTTTGAGCAATTGGATTACTTGTTGCAGTTCATCTTTGGATTTACTGGAAACCCTGACACGATCGCCCTGAATGGAAGCTTGTACTTTTTTAAACTCGTCTTTAATTTGTTTGCTGATTTGTTTGGCTAAGTCTTGATCAATGCCTTGCTTTAAATTGATGACTTGGCGCACGCGACCGCCACTAGCCGATTCTACTTTTCCGTAATCAAAGATTTTTTGAGACAGATTCCGCTTTGCCGCTTTATTGCGAAGAATGTCATGGATGGCATCTAAGGTAAATTCACTATCGGTATTAACGACAATTGAGTCTTCATTTAAATCAAGGGTGGTTTTTGAATCCTTGAGATCGTAACGGTTTTCAATTTCTCTTCGGACTTGATCAACGGCGTTGACCATTTCTTGATGATCAAACTCGCTAACAATATCAAACGTGTAGTTAGAGGCCATAGACAAGATTGGTGGTGCTCAACAGTAACAGGAAATTAAAGTGAGGAATTAATTTCTAGGATACTCAATCCATAAAGAATCATACTACTTAATGAGCCCAGCGCAAACATCAGCGATCGCAGCGGGGGGAGATTGGCAATATAAAAAATCGGATAGAAAAAGCGCCCCGCTACATAAGCAAGGGCCGCCCAAACTGCGAACTGAGAATCGACTTGCGTAACATAAGCCATGATAGCTGCCGGCGCATAAAAAATAAACGATTCAAAGGCATTTTGATGAGCCCAAGTTGCCCGTTTGGCGTATGGCGGCAATTTCTCCAGCATAGTGCGGGGGGCTTGATAGTCGTATCCGACTTTTGACACTCCCCTGCCTAAAGGCGAGGGGATTCTCGCTTCAACGGGAGAAACTAGGCGACACGGAACCTAATCCTGACATCACCCCCGCTTCTTTACCCTCAGCGAGCCTTATTCGGGACTACCCGTCCCTACTTAACCTTTATCATATCACATTATTTCCCTAAAGGGAGGGACTTTAGACCCGTGATTTTCGGTAAACGAGCCCAGCCCACTACCATAAAGGGCAAATAGATTAAAATTGCCCCGCTTGCCAGAGAATAAAGCAACACTGCCTGAATCGAAGTTTCCATGCCTTAATCAAAGTAAAATAAGGTGACCAGTTTACGATCTTCTTCTGCTTCTTCGCAGGTTTTGAGCAGTGTATAGCTGTCATGAAAAGCAAAACAAATCAATTGCTGACAGCGAGAGATGATTTCTCGATTGCACAGAGAACTGGCTTCGGCAAGAGAAAGTTCCTCTTGTTCTGGATTTTCTACTAAGTGAATCACCTGCGAAAGTTGATCTTGCGATTCTTGCGGTTGTTGTTTTAGGCTTTGGGGCAAAATAACGGTTAATAAATTGGGATCGCCGCGCATTGCCCCTTTAATGACCGCAGAATTGGTTCCTGTCGCACCAGACGTAACTAGACGATTCCCCCCTAAAACGAGGGCATAACTCATCATTTCAATAAGTTGCTGATGCGTAATGGGAACATGGCGAGAGCCAAGAATAGCAATTCGTTTAGAACCAGTTTGTTGAATTGCTGCCAGTTCTTGGGTCAGAGTATCCAGTTGGATGGGTTCGGTAGTCGATGTCGATTGAGTCAAAGACGCTTACACTTGCCTAGATTGACCAACAATTAGATTTAGAGTCAGTACTTTCGATGTTTGAAAAGCAATCAGCTCTAACCTTTGTTATTCTATCAGACATGATCGCGATCGCGTACCTTTTTCATTTCCTTTTTATCGTTTTTCTTGGCAGTTTGAGGCCAATCATGTTACTCTAAAGGAAGCGTTAGGACGTATAGCTCAGTTGGTTAGAGCGCTACGTTGACATCGTAGAGGTCACTGGTTCGAGTCCAGTTACGTCCATTTTTAAAGAAGGTAGGAAAGGTTCCCGATCTGCCTTGGCCGGTAAAATGTAGTTAAGCATAGACTTTTCCCACTTGCTGATCAACACCGCCATTTTCCTTATTTTGAAGGAGACGGCGAATTTTCAACTTCAGAATTGGGAAACGGACGCTGACGAGGATAATGGGCAGGATGGGGGGCAAGTTCCGAGCCCGTGAACCAACCATTGGTACAGAATTTCGGAAGAATTTCTTTAATAAATGCCTCTGCCGCTTTAGAACGATAACGATTGGGATTAATAATCAAAGAGAGTCTCCGTTTTACGACTACCTCTTGAATACTAATGCGATGCAAGGTTCCCATTTGCAATTCTTTCTCAATGGCGGAAACCGAAGCGAACGCTACTCCTAAACCGGATTGCACAGCATTTTTAATTGCTTCAATAGAATTTAATTCCATTTCAATATTGAGACGTTTGGGATTAATCCCGGATTGGGTTAAAACTTGATCAATAACTTTGCGAATGGTGGACTGAGAATCGAGAGTAATAAAATTTAGTTTATACAAATCTTCTTTGGGAATGGCTTCTTCCTTGGCCATGGGATGGGAACCGCCTATAATCAAAGCTAATTCATCTTCCGCATACGGGAAAATTTCCAGCGTATCATGCAATTCTGGGGGAACTTCCCCGCCAATAATTGCCAGATCTACTTGTCCGTTGGCAACACTCCAGGAAGTACGACGGGTAGAATGCACTTGCAACTGTACTGAGACATCCGAGTATTTTTGTCGAAATAACCCCAGCATTCGAGGCAATAGATACGTTCCTGTGGTTTGAGATGCCCCAATTAGTAAGGTTCCTCCCTGTAGGTTTTCTAAATCTTCGATCGCGCGACAGGTTTCTTGACACAAAGACAGAATTTTCTCGCCATAGGTCAGCAAGAGTTGTCCGGCTTCGGTGAGTTGGGCGCGTCTTCCTCCTCGATCAAACAAGGGGACGTTCATTTGCCGCTCTAAGTTCTGTACCTGAAGGCTAATTGCCGGTTGAGACACATAAAGGGTATCCGCCGCGCGCTTGAAGCTGCCTTCTGCCGCGATCGCTTTTAAGATTTGCAGTTGATCGAGAGAAAACGGTATGTCTGACATCTCTTTGCCAAAGATAGGAGAATACAAGGAATAATAAGGAATACGTTTCGACATGAGGCTCATTACCTCTTCTGAATTGACAGTAACACGAAATCCTAATGCTTAGAGACAAGCGTTACCGATTCCCAAATGGGCTAGGATCAATTCAAAAAAAGAATTAGAATAACGGCATGAATGAACAACAGTGGTTTGCCACCAGCCATGGCATAATGTTAGCTCTCTTGGCGGGATTTGCAGTTGCCCATAGTGGATTGGCCGCTTTGCGTCCTTGGGGTGAGCAACTCCTAGGGGCACGCTTATACCGAGTGGGGTTTGCTCTGGTTAGTCTTCCCCTAGCTGTAATTTTAGTTGTTTATTTCTTTAATCATCGCTACGATGGCATCATTTTATGGCAGGTCCAAACGCAACCGGGGATTTTTGAGTTGGTTTGGCTGCTCTCGGCCATCTCATTTTTATTTCTCTATCCCGCGACGTTTAATTTATTAGAGATTGCCGCCATTGAAAAACCCCAACTCCACCTTTATGAAACAGGCATTATTCGCATTACTCGCCACCCGCAAATGGTGGGACAAGTCATTTGGTGTATTGCCCATACCCTTTGGATTGGCAGTTCCTTTAGCTTAGTAACCTCTTTGGGCTTGATTGCTCATCATTTATTTGGGGTTTGGCATGGCGATCGCCGCTTACAATCCCGTTATGGAGAGACTTTTATCCAAGCTAAAGAACGTACTTCTGTGATTCCGTTTCTAGCAATTATACAAGGCCGTCAAACGCTAAAATGGCGGGAATTCCTCCGTCCTGCCTATCTGGGAGTAGCGATTTTTACTTATTTGTTGTGGCGCGCCCATCCTTGGTTAATCCAAATGAGCGCACAGTTAAATTTATTTTAAATTGGAGAAAGCCGAGCATACCATTAATTAAGCACAACTCATTTGAGGAAGGAAGCATCATGTCAGAACAACAGCATCAACAACCTCAAGTTCCGGTAGAAGTTGTCCTCAGTGTCCTAACAGTTCCGGTTTTAGGGGGGCTTATCGGCGCGCGATCGCTGCAGCAAAGTTTAATTGATCTCGGAGAAGCGAGTGAAGAGTTATTTCGAGGGGATCGCTTACCAATTCTTCATTTTCAGCAACAAAAGGAGTTGACATCCTCATCCCACTAAGCCTGACGGCTATAGTGGGAGATTCCTAACCTCGCGATTAGGCTTTCCTGTCTCTTCAGCTCTTGACTAGGCAATGCCCCCGTCAGATCGCCTCCACAGGCAATTTGTTTAACGTCCAACCCCTGCCCGAGGTCAGACAATCCTTCAGGTCTGCGATCCTCGCTCCGCTTTCCGATGCGCGGGAAACCCGCGCTTGGCTCAGACCTCGATTTCTTATTACTTCCGCAGACACCACATCTCTCGAACCAACATAACCGCATTCAGGACAATGATGAACTCTTACATCTAGAGTTTTCTTACCTGTATGCGCTCCACACTGAGAACACTCTTGAGATGTCCCATCTTTATCAACTTTGGCAAAATAAACATCTCGCTTGAAGCAGACCCACTGAAGGATGTTGACAAACTGCCCAAAGCCAGCATCCGCAGTGTGCTTAGACAACATCCCTCGTTGCCAACTGCGGAAATTGATGTCCTCGACAAAGACCATTCCAACACCATCACATAAGTGGTGCGCCAACTTGAAGTGCCAATCCTTGCGAGTGTCTGAGATGCGTTGATGGAGTCTTGCTATCTTGCGATTCAGTTTATGGCGATTGTTTGACCCCTTTTGTTTGTTCTTTAGCCTGCGTTGGAGCAATTTCAGCTTCCGTTGCAGAGATCTTAAGAATCGGGGGCGCTTTACCTCTAACCCGTCGCTAGTAGCAACAAACTTATCAAAGCCCAAATCCAAGCCCCTAGGATGTCCGTGGGGGAAAGGTTGGGGCACCTCCACATCCAATTGGAGAGACAGCATGACAAAGTAGCCGGAAGCCTTACGGACAACTCTGGCCTGTTTGACCTGAAACCCCTCTGGAATTTCTCTTGACTTTCTGAACCTTACCCAACCTAGTTGGGGTAGCTTGATTTGATTCCCTTTAACTAACTCTTTCCCTCTTAGTTGAGGGTAAACGTAAGACCTAAACCGATACCGATTCTTAAACCTGGGGAATCCTAAGCCTTTCACCTTCATCGCAGCAAATGCTCGATCAAGCGTTCTCAAGACTTGTTGTAGAACTTGGGCATTGACTGATTTCAGGCGTGAATCGGTTTTCTTGGCTTCGGTTAAAGCTTTGGCTTGTTTGTGGTAGTTAGGGTAAGGTTCATCAGCAGGGATGATATATTCCTGTTGAATGGAGCAAGCGTTAATGGGCGACTTGCGGGAGTTGTGCCAATCTTTTCTTTCCCTTAGAGCAAAATTCCAAACCGAACGGCAGACTGAGAGCGTATGCTCGATCATGTCAATCTGCTGTTGATTCGGCTCTAATTTGTACTCGTAGGTCAGGGTAAGCATTGGTTGTTTGCGCAATTACTTAGGTTAATCATAACCTAAATACACAGTTTTGTCATTTGTGTACGATTGTCCTAACGGACTTTGTTTGTTGTCACGATTCATCTACCCGCCCGCGCTCCTAACGTCGCTATAACGGAGCGGAGCGCTACGAGCATCCTCTCCTGACATTAAGATAGAAATTCAAGAATAAAAACTGGAATTGTTATGCCCTTCTCGGGAAGGAAACCGATATAATTACGGACAGGCAAAACAACCTAGGGTAGGCAGTGTGATGGAAAATCATCAATTGCCAAATGCTTTTTTCATCTATTAGGTTGGTTGACATTCCCGCTAAATTATTATTTGAAGATTTAGATCATGAGTTCTCTGTTGCAAGCATCCAGCCAAGACACTAACAACTCCTCGCGCTCTGACATATTTCTTACTCGTCGCATTAAGTTAATCGAAGACTTATGGGAGTCAGTCTTACGAGCCGAATGTGGTCAAGAATTGGTGGATTTGTTGCAACGATTGCGATCAATGGGATCGCCGGAAGGACAAGCAACAGGATTGCCCAGTTCCTCAGTTCCCCAATTAATTGAGCAACTGCCGCTGAACGATGCCGTGAGAGCCGCCCGCGCTTTTGCCCTTTATTTTCAACTAATCAATATTGTTGAACAACATTACGAACAGCGGGAACAACAACTCAATCGTCAGGGAAGTTATCAACAGCATCAAGCAACATTTCTCAATGACACCTCTAATTCCCATCAAAGTGGAGAAAGAACTGTCCAAAGCGTTCCCGGTTCAGAACTGCTAGAAAAAAGTTGGCAGGGCAATTCCACCTATCAAAAAGCAGGTACCTTTAACTGGCTTTTTCCCTATCTCAAAAAATTGAATGTGCCTCCCCAACTGATTCAACGGTTGCTGGATCAACTGGATATTCGGTTAGTTTTCACCGCCCACCCTACCGAAATTGTTCGCCAAACCATTCGTAAAAAACAGCGTCGCATCTCCGGCATTTTGCAACACATCGATCAATGCGAGATGGCGGCGCAGAGTTTGGGCTTTTTGGAATCGCCGGAAGCAATGGAAGCGACAGAAAAACTAAAAGAAGAGATCCGCTTATGGTGGCGTACTGACGAGCTGCATCAATTTAAGCCGGAAGTTTTAGATGAAGTCGATTATGCACTGCATTACTTTCAAGAAGTCTTATTCGATACGATTCCCCATCTCTCGGCAAGACTGAAACAAGCTCTCAACCACTCCTTTAGAGAAATCAAGCCTCCCAAAAACAATTTCTGCCGATTTGGTTCTTGGGTGGGCGCCGATCGCGATGGCAATCCTTCTGTGACACCAGAAGTGACTTGGGAAACGGCTTGTTATCAACGGGGGATTGTCTTAGAGCGATATATCAATTCGGTGAAACAGCTAACCACGGTTTTAAGTTTATCCTTACATTGGAGCGATGTTTTACCGGAATTATTGGAATCATTAGAGCAAGATCGCGCCGCGATGCCGGAGGTTTATGAACGCTTAGCCATCCGCTATCGACGGGAACCTTATCGACTAAAACTTGCTTATATTGAGCAGCGATTAGAAAATACGCGCCGTCGCAATCAGCGTTTATCCTCGGAAGAAGACCCCTCCAGAGAACTCATTGAACCCCATCATCAAACCGTTTACCGTTCTGGAGAAGCGTTTTTAGAAGAACTGAGATTAATTCAACGCAGCCTAACAGAAACGGGATTAACCTGTAGCGATTTAGATCATCTCATTTGTCAAGTGGAAATTTATGGCTTTAATTTAGTGGAATTGGATATGCGTCAAGAGTCCTCTCGCCACTCGGAGACGCTAAATGAAATTACCGATTATCTGCAAATTTTACCAAAATCCTATAATGATCTGCCAGAGGCCGATCGCGTGCAATGGCTCAGTGAAGAGTTGAAAACCCGTCGTCCCCTGATTCCGGGAGAACTTCATTTTTCCGAAAAGACGCGGGAAACGGTAGAAACGTTCCGTCTGTTAAGAAAACTCCAACAAGAATTTGGGCGCCACGTTTGCCAAACCTATATTATTAGCATGAGCCATGAAGTCAGCGACATTTTAGAAGTGTTGCTGTTGGCAAAAGAAGCAGGGCTTTATGATCCAGCTGCAGGAAGCTGCAATCTGCAAGTGGTGCCTTTATTTGAAACCGTTGATGACTTATTGCGGGCGCCTCAAGTCATGAAAGCCCTATTTGAATTGCCGTTATATCGGGCTTGTTTAGCAGGAGGCTATGGCCAAGAAAACGCCAACGGGGAGTACGATATCCAAGAAGTAATGCTGGGCTATTCCGATAGCAATAAAGATTCGGGATTTTTAAGCAGCAATTGGGAAATTCATAAAGCTCAGAAAGCGCTGCAAAGTCTGGCTGAAGGCTATGGGGTTTCCCTGCGGATCTTTCATGGACGCGGCGGTTCTGTGGGACGAGGCGGCGGTCCCACTTATGAAGCGATTCTAGCCCAGCCCAGTTCCACTATCAATGGACGGATTAAAATTACCGAACAGGGAGAAGTGGTGGCTTCGAAATACTCCCTTCCCGAGTTGGCGCTATATCATTTGGAAACTGCAACCACAGCTGTCATTCAAGCTAGTTTGTTGGGCAGCGGGTTTGACGATATTGGCCCCTGGAATGCCATTATGGAAGAGTTAGCCACGCGATCGCGCCAGCATTACCGAGCCTTAATTTACGAAGATCCCGATTTTCTCGATTTCTTCCTGTCAGTGACGCCCATTCAGGAAATCAGTCAACTGCAGATTAGTTCTCGTCCCGCTCGCCGTCAAGGCGGCAAAAAAGATTTAAGTTCCCTGCGGGCAATTCCTTGGGTTTTTAGTTGGACGCAAACCCGCTTTTTACTGCCAGCCTGGTACGGCGTGGGAACCGCATTAAAGGACTTCTTATATAAAGAATCAGAACGAACCTATGAGCAGAATTTAAAGCTCCTGCGCTACTTCTATTGGAAATGGCCCTTTTTCCGGATGGTCATTTCGAAAGTGGAGATGACCTTAGCCAAAGTTGATCTGCAAATTGCCTATCACTATCTCAAAGAATTAGCCAATCCCGAAGACTACGAACGCTTTGAACGAATCTTTAAACAAATTGCCGATGAATATTATCTCACTAGGGACTTAGTTCGATTAATTACCAATCATGAAAAACTCCTCGATGGCGACCCCGATTTACAACGTTCTGTCCAATTGCGGAATCGGACGATTGTTCCCCTGGGCTTTTTACAAGTCTCGCTTCTGAAACGGCTTCGGGAATATAGCAGCCAAAGTGAATCCGGTGTCATTCATTTCCGTTATAGCAAGGAAGAATTGCTGCGAGGCGCCTTATTAACGCTAAATGGGATTGCTGCGGGCATGCGAAATACGGGTTAGTCTGGTTTGAGGCGTTTTCCCTGATTTTGATGCCATTGCTTCCAACTCCCAGCACTGCGAAGGGCTAACCACAGCAGCATCATGGCAATTAATCCTCCCTCTGCTGGGGCATTAAAAGCATATAACACCAGTAAAACAGATAGAATATCTTCACTAAATGCTACCCAAGGGGGAATCCTGTTTAAGCGAAAAAACCAACCCACCTGGACTAGTTGCAACAGAAAAGCTAAACTCCCGCCGCTAATGCCAATGAGCCATAATTGGGGAAGCTGATACTCAGCAACATTTCCTACGGTTACTGCTAATATTGACGACTCCCCTTCCTTCTAGGAAGGGGATTCTTCCTTCATCCAGCGATGCCACCAAAAGCAGTGCCTTTAGCCGGTCTTACTCGCTGTCCAGAAGCTGCTGCGACGCGCCCCGCCGCCTGTCTTGAGTGCGTCTTGCATTTCGAGGTTTCCTCGAAATTACGCACTCGCAAAATCCGTAACCCTTCATCTCGAATGTTTTTAGCTGCGTTAACGTCTCTATCGTGTTGAGTTCCACAGCTAAGGCATTCCCAATTTCTGATTTCTAGAGGTAGTGAGTCCACTTGATGCAAGCAGTGATGACAGGTTTTAGAACTAGGAAAGAATCGGTCAACCTCGATATAGGTTTTCCCTTCCCATTCCGCTTTGTATTTGAGCATGGTTAAAAACTGTCCCCAACCGGCATCGCTAATCGATTTGGCCAATTTTGAGTTGCGAACCATGTTTTTTACTGTCAGATTTTCCACCACAATGACTTGGTTTTCATCAACTAAATTGCGGCTTAGTTTGTGGCAAAAATCTTCACGGCATCGTGTGATTTTTTCATGAACTTTAGCTACTTTTACCCGCGCTTTTCTACGGTTATTGGAACCCTTTTGCTTACGGCTAAGTTCTCTTTGTTTGTTGGCTAACTTCTGTTCATACTTTCGATGGTATTTGGGACTGCCATGCTTACTCCCATCGCTGGTAATGGCAAACTCGTTTAATCCTAGGTCAATTCCAATAGCTTTCCCATCAGCGCTTTGCTTTGGCTTTTCTTTGCCATCATCAAATAGACAACTGGCATAGTACTTCCCGGATGGCGTTTGAGACAACGTAACCGACTTGAACTGACCTTCCGGTTGTCTAGAGACTCGACAATAGACTCTCCCGAACTTGGGCAGTTTTAAGTAGTCGCCTTCCATTTTGCAACCTTGAGGGAGTCTTAATGATTGACGGTTCTGTTTCTTTTTGAATCGGGGATACCTTGCC
>PXPI01000096.1 GCA_003021905.1 Cyanobacteria bacterium SW_9_44_58
CTCATGCACCCCCTCGCTTGATGCAAATCGTCACCCCCGCGAATCACCTTCCCTAATCCGCTTCGCGCTCGATTAGGGACTGTCGCGCTTAATGTTCAATCTAGCAAGTTAGGCAAGTTGTTCAGTCAATCTCCTAATTGTGATTTTCTGAACTAAAACCGTAACCACCAGAACGAGAAGCAACTTGCAGAAAAATATTGCTCAAAATAAGCTATCGTAGAAAGGGTTGGAGATTACGGCTTCCGTTGAGGAAGGTACCTGCTCTAACCGTTGGTGATAATTTAAAACCCCTTTAATTGTTCTAAAATATGTATAAACGTTCTTCTTTTAATGCTGAGGAAATTGTTCAACGCTCAGAACAGTTAATCAATGCGGCTTCCAATCGCTACCGGATTACAGTGCAAGTGGCGAAGCGGGCAAAACGCCGACGCAGTGAAGACAAAAACCAAGATGCCCTCGAAGATCCCTTGATGACGCCTCCCATTCGCGCCATTATTGAAATGTCGGATGAATTAACGCAACCGGAAATCATCGGCGAATAAAGAGAAATCACTCATCATTGCCCCCTAGTCTTAAATCAATTAGGGGGTAAAGCATTGATTTCAAAGTACTTCCCTATTGGACATTTACTTTCCCAATTCATGGATCGAGTTCTCAAAAAAGGACAAGGCTGGCGCATGGGCTGGAATCCCTATGCCAAAACCTACAAAGGGTTAGTGGGAACTGATGAGTGGGCCATTGAATTGACGGAAACTGAATTTAATGAGTTTTGTCGCCTGCTGTTGCAATTGGCAAAAACCATGGAACAAATGAAGCCAGAATTGATGGATGAAGAAAGAATGGCCTGTGAAGCTGAATCTGACCAACTCTGGCTAGAAGTCGAAGGCTATCCCCACTCGTTTTCCCTGCGATTGATTTTACAAACCGGGCGCTGTGCCGAGGGCAATTGGTCGGCAGCTGCGGTTCAGGCGTTAATTCCCATGGCGCAAACGTTTTCCGCTCAATAACCTTGCCATTTTCTAAAAGGTAAGCTATTATAATAGACCCTGGTCGTCGGGGCGTAGCGCAGTTTGGTAGCGCACCACTTTGGGGTAGTGGAAGTCGTGGGTTCAAATCCCGCCGCTCCGATGCGATAAAGAAAGCCTTTCCCTTGCTCTGAGGGAAAGGTTAAATTTTTGGTTATGATCGCGCCTCATTAAACAAAACACTGGGAAACCCAACTGCCATGTAAGCCGTAAGGAATATGATATTTCAGTGCCAAACGGGCGGTTTCGCTTAAGGTTTTCCCATCGAGAATGACCAATTCGGAACGATGTTTTGCCCCATTATAAATCAAGGTCAAGACCCAGCCGTCATCTTCAGCATCACTGTCGGGTTGGGGAACAAAAATGGGTTCACTGATAAACCCGCTAGGGGCGGCGCTCCAGACTTGACGCTCCCGCGTTTCCCAATCATACTTCAAAATCGCTTGCAAAGGCGCATTTCCCCGAGGCTGATGGGCAGTTCCCATAAATAAATAGCGATAGGGTTGTCCCGCTTTTTGGGGAGGGGCATAAGGAAATTCACAGCAACGGGGTTCTATTAATTCTTTCTTTACTACTGCCGTCTCTAAATTGAGCGTAAATCGCCATAATTGCCCCGGATATAAGGCATCAAAATCAACATCGCGAAAATCGGATTCCGGGTCAACTTCCGGAAAGTCAGCATAGCAAATGGAATCCACACATAATTGCTGATTACTCACTTCAAAGGCATTGGCATGATGGAAAATAAATCCTGCATTGACTTCTAACTCTGTCATGGGTTGTTGACGATTTTTATCCCGAGGAATGACCCAAATCCGGGTATTATCTTCCGGCTTAAATTTGATACATTCTCCTGCGCCTCGCAGCCCTAACGCAAAAGGAATAGGATTGAATTGAACCGGATTTTGGAAAAAGATGTAGTAGTGCGGGGTAATCGCGAAATCATGAATAAAGGCAAAGCCGGGAATACTATGGCTTTGTTTTCTTAACAGCTTGAAATTCGTATCAAATTCATAGGTATGAATGGTACTGGATAAGCCTGGTTCAATATAGAAATTGATTAAACAGGGTTGATTATTATTAAGAACAGAATTGGGTTCGATCCAAGGATGAGCGGCAAAGGCTTCCCCTTCTGCCAATACGCCATCTAATTGATCAATGCCAATGGTTTCTAAGGTTTTGGGATCTAAGCGATACGGCAATCCCCCTTCCCAGAGAGCAAGAAGTTTATCTCCCCAGTAAATGATATTGGTGTTGGCAATATTTTTATGCTGAAAGTCAAAGGCATTTTTCCACCATCCCCCAGGTTTTTGAGTGCCAAAAATATTGCGATATAAAATCGTTCCTGTGGCTTGTTCTTCCACAAAGCCTGCAGTGCGCACGAAGCGGTTTTGGAAATAAACATTGCCTTCCTGAAAGGTGAAGGAACACACCATGCCATCGCCATCAAAGGGATGTTGCACCGGAATGCCGTTGATATCCAGTAAACCGGGTCCGTTGCGAAATAAGGTTCCGGTTAGCCCTTGGGGAACGCTGCCTGAAATAAGTTCTAACCAATAAGCCTCTTCTCGTCTCTGAGATTCATAGCCTTGTTGCCATTCCTGTTTAGAGTAAGGCGGGTGGGTTGTCGCAGTGGGGTTGCTTGCTAGATCAGTCATATAACCGTTAGCGTTTAAAGAAACTTTACATCGATTCTAACTGTAAGGATAACTGAATTTTAGAAAGCGATGGATCTGCGTTGGGGAAGAAGTTGCTTTTATTAAAAAATGTTAAACATTAAGCATAAGATAGCATTTGGTTTGCCATGTCTGATTTAAATAGCGACTCCCTGAAAGTCAAGGCAGTTCTGCTAGGCGCCAGTCCCATTGTGATTTTGCCCAGTTCTGCCATTTCTCCTGCATTGCCGGCAATTCAAGATTACTTTGCCCAGGTTGACAATTCTGAATACTGGGTGCGGTTAGTTTTAACCATGCCTGCGCTTTCCATTATTATCGGCGGTCTACTGGCAGGCCAAATCATTGATCAGGTAGGGCGTAAAAGCTTACTCATCGCTTCCATGCTTTTAGCCAGCATCTCCGGCGCGATGGGCTATGGGTTAGATAGTCTTCTGTTTCTTATTTTGACCCGAGTTGCCCTTGGTTTTGCCGTTGCCGGCGCGATTACCAGTATCACCACCCTCATCGCGGATTATTACGAAGACAAAACGCGAGCCAATTTGATGGGCTTTCAATCCACTTGTATTGCTGCCGTGGGCGTGGTTGTCCTCTCTTTAAGCGGGGTATTCGCTGATATTAGTTGGCGAACCCCCTTTCTGCTGTATTTATTGCCGCTGCTGCTGGTTCCTTTCATGATCTTATGGTTAAACGAACCCATTCATGAAGTGATTGAACAGGACCGTCAAAGCCATCCCTTTTCCTGGTCACAACTCCCATTACTCACCATTGGCATCATTTATGGGGTAGAACTGCTGCACATGTTCCTGTTCTATTTAACGCCGGTACAGCTGCCGTTTTATTTACAGTCTTCCTTTGATGCCTCAGCGTCTCTCAGCGGCGTTGCGATTGCAACCATGACGCTTTGCCAAGGTGCGGCTTCTATTGGTTACGGTTGGATGAAAGCAAGGTTGACGTTTGTCAATATCTTAGCTGCAGCATTTGCCCTTGCCTGTGTGGGACATAGTATTGTTGCTGTTGCTCCCAGTATCCAGTTTATTGTGTTAGGGTTAGCCGTGAGCGGGTTGGGATTTGGTTTTCTGTTTCCCAACTGTAAGGTGTGGATCACACAAACCGTTAATCCTGAGATTCGAGGACGGACTTTAGGCGGTTTAACCACAGCATTCTACATTGGCGAGTTTCTGTCTCCTTTTGCCAGTCAGACAGCAGTGAAGTGGGTTGGCGCTGGCGGTACTTATGCCCTGGCTAGCGGCATTTTAGGAGTCGTTGCCATACTTGCTTTGGCATCGAGTGCCAAATCAGGGCTTATCCCCTCAGCAAATCGGTTTTCCAGTAATTCTTGATCGCGTTGGCAATTACAATTGTGTTGCTCCTGGTGAAGCAATTAGCCTATAAAAATAGCCTAGCGCCGGAAGTGGATTCCGGCGTCATTGATGATTCCTTTACCTGCTAGCAGTACTTAGTCATCTTCAGCAAAAATATAGCGATGCAACTGTTGGGGATCAGGTTCCGGACTTGATTCCGCATACTCGACAGCATCATCAATGGTAGCCTGAACTTTCTCATCAATTTCAGACAGTTCCTGTTGGGTGGCTAAATTTTGCTCCATTAAATAACCGGCTAATTTCTTAATGGGATCGCGCGCCATCCAAGTTTCTTTTTCTTCAGCAGGCCGCAATTCGTCAGGATCAGCTAAGGAGTGACCGCGAAACCGATACGTGAGGGTTTCAATCAGGGTGGGTCCTTCTCCGGCACGGGCACGCTGAATCGCCTCTTGTGCCGCATCCCGCACGGCTAAGACATCCATCCCATCGACTTCTATACCTTTCATGTTAAACAGACCCGCTTTTTTGTAAATTTCAGGTTGAGAGGCGGCGCGTTCGTGGGCCATGCCAATTGCCCATTTATTATTTTCTACCACAAACAAAATGGGTAAGTTCCAAAGAGAAGCCATATTAAGACATTCAAAAAACTGACCATTATTGGTTGCCCCATCGCCAAAAAAGCAAGCCGTCACTTGATCGGCATTTTCATTCCCCAGCACCTCTCGGCGGTACTTGGTTTGGAAGGCAACGCCGGTTGCAACAGGAATCCCTTCGGCAACAAAGGCATATCCCCCTAGCAGATGATGAGCGGCGGAAAATAAGTGCATGGAACCGCCCCGCCCTTTGCTGCAGCCTGTTTCTTTGCCAAATAGTTCTGCCATGACTTCTCGCGGCGGAACTCCAGCACTGAGGGCATGAACGTGATCGCGATAGGTGCTGGCGACATAGTCTTCTCCTTGGCGGAGCGCCTTAATCACCCCTGTGGAAACCGCTTCTTGACCGTTATAAAGGTGAACAAAGCCAAACATTTTGCCGCGATAATACATTTCGGCACACTTGTCTTCAAACAAGCGTCCCAGGGTGAGATCTTTATAAAGCATCAATCCTTGTTCACGGTTGATTTGAGTGCTTTGCGGTTGAAAAGTAGGTAAAGTTCGTTCAGCGACCATAGATTTTTATGATTGGGACAAAGTTGACAGTTTGCTTAGAAAACCAACTTAATGCCAGTTGGCAGACGAAAATTTATATCGTGTTTATTAGAGCAAACTTATCTTAGCAAGGAAGTTATGATTTCCTCTAACACCGATTAAAATCAAACTGGTAGAGGATTCTTCCTTAATTTAAAAATGAGTTCGCTCATCACAGGGATTACTCTGTTATTGTAAAGACGTTTCCTGGAATATCTCTACCAAATTAGATGTACCGCTTGATACTGGGGAAGTAAACCGTGCGCATACCGCTCGACTATTACCGAATTATCGGTCTGCCTTTACAAGCAACTGCCGAACAAGTTGAACAGGCTTATCAGGATCGCCTTCGCCAGACTCCTCATTCGGAGTACTCTCAGGAAACCTTGGCAGCCAGAAAAAAATTGCTGGATGTCGCTTATGAGGTGTTATCGGATTTTGAACAGCGAAGTGCCTATGATGCGAACTATTTACTAAGCAATTCTGAAGTTTCAGAGGAAGAGGTGGCTTTACCTCAGATTCCAAGCGAACAAGAGGAAGCCCTGGCTGTTACTCCCCATACCCCAATGTTAGAGGTGGATACGCCTCAACAATTGCTGGGGGCGTTATTAATTTTATATGAACTTGGGGAATATCAGCGAGTGCATTACTTAGCAGAATGGGTATTAGCGGATCCTAGCCGTGCTTTTCCCAGTTTTTCTCCCAATCGGGAACTTTCTTCCGCCATGTATGGGGATTTGATATTAACCTTAGCCTTAGCTGGCTGGGAATTGGGACGGGAATTATGGCGGCAAGCGGAATATGAAGCGGCAGGAGAAACCGTGGAAAGAGCCCATCAGGCATTGGTCGATTGGGAGGCATTTCCGGAATTGCGTCAAGATATAGCCAGCGAATTAGAAAAATTATGTCCTTATCGCATTTTTGAATTGCTTTCAGAACGCGATCGCGATGAGGCAGTTCCCAAAGCAATTGCGCTGCTGGAAGGAATGTTTGAACAGCGAGGGGGAATCGATGGGGAAATTCCTGATGAATCTGGCCTAAATATTGATGAATTTTTACATTTTATCCAACAAATCCGAGCCGATTTAACCGCCCCCGAACAGGAAGAATTATTTGCCAAAGAAGCACAACGCCCCTCAGCAGTGGGGATGTATTTGGCTGCTTGTGCCGGCATTGCTCGGGGATTTGCCTATTGGGAACCCCATTATATTCTCAAAGCGCAAGGATTTTTAAACCAGTTGCAACAAAATTATCAAAAGCCGGGTAACACCGCCGATGTCTATTTAGAACAGGCCATTTGTACTTTATTATTGGGAGAAACGGAAACTGCAATTAATCAGGTTCAAAAAACTCAAGAGACAGAATCTTTAGCGCAGATTCAAGCGTATGCCTCTCAAGCCGGGGATTCCCCCGATTTTTTATTAGGGCTGTGCCATTATACGGAACAGTGGCTAGAGTCTGTTTTATTCCCCAAATTTTTAGAGTTAGCTGACCAACCGGCTTCTCTGAAAGATTATTTTGCCAGCGAGTCGGTGCAGCAAACCCTGGAATCTTTCCAAGACAATGCACCTTTACAAAAAGAAACGGAAGAACAACAAAAGCCGGCAATCCCTCCTTCTTCGCCAAATGTATCGCAACAGGAACATGAACTAAAGCAGTGGCATTTTCCGGTTTCTGAGTCTGATGCCTCTTCTGAAGCAACATCCCCTCAAGCATCCTCCGCTTCTGCCCTGAGACAACGCAAACCTCGTCGGAGGCAGCGCCGGCGCTTGTCCTCGCAAGCATCGCGAATCATGGCTTTGATTGCAATTAGCGGGGTGGGATTAGGCGCGATCGCGCTGTTTGGGTTTGGCGTTTATCGCGGGGTGAATGCTTTATGGACAAATTTGTTTGATGAGGCGTCGCCGTCAGTGGAACTGGAGGGTGAACCGCTGGCCATTGAACTGAACAACCCGCTTGTGGAATTGCCTTCTTCTGAGTCCCAGAAACAAGAGGAATCCGCCGCCATTCCCCTGAATCGCGATCGCGCAGAACAAATTATCCGCACTTGGTTCGATAGTAAAGCTAAAGCCTTTGGTCCCGATCATCAAATTGAGGCCTTAGATGAAATTCTAACCGGTTCCTTGCTGTCTTCTCGCAAGGCACAGGCGCAACAGTATGAACAGAATAACTGGCATCAATACTTTAGCCACAGTCTTAACATCGAAAGCTTTTCTTATCCTGCCGAGAATGTGACAACGAAAGGGCAAATCACAGCAACCATCCGTGAAGTTGCAAAATTTTACGGCAATGGCAATCTTAATGAGTCGCGTTCCTATGATTCCACCCTAAAAGTGCGCTATGATGTCGTTCGCGAAAACAAAACTTGGCGTATTGAAAGGATTGAGGTATTGAATCAGTGACCCATCATCAACCATCAACGAATAACCCTATGGTGAAATTAACACCCAATGCCAGTTATAGCCTGGCGATTACTTTGTGTTATCCCAACCAACCGGGAAGGCTAGCGGAAATCACAAGCGCGATCGCGCAAGCAGAGGGGAGTTTAGGGGATATTGCTGTTCAAGAGCAAACCCGCCATCTCATGCAGCGGCAATTGATTGTTGATGCTTATAGCCATGAACATGGAGAAGCGATTTTAAAGGCCCTGCGTTCCCTCTCGGAGGTGACAATTCTGGAAGCAACGGATCGCACCTTGGAATTGCATCGCGGCGGAAAACTGCACATGCACAGCCGCCTTCCCATCAACTCCCAATCGGATTTAGCCATGGCCTATACGCCAGGGGTGGGAAGAATTTGCCGCGCGATCGCGCAACATCCCGACGAGGTTTTTTCCTTTACCATTAAAGGGAATACGGTGGGGGTGGTTACCGATGGCAGTGCTGTTTTAGGCTTAGGCAATTTAGGGGCAGCTGGGGCATTGCCTGTTATGGAAGGGAAAGCCATTTTGTTTAAGGAATTTGCCGATCTCGATGCCTTTCCCATCTGTTTAGACACCCAAAATATTGAAGACATTATCAGCACAGTGAAACATATTGCCCCCGTTTTTGGCGGCATTAACCTAGAAGATATCAGTGCCCCGCGTTGCTTTGAAATTGAACGGCGATTGCGGGAAGAATTAGCCATTCCCGTCTTTCATGACGACCAACATGGCACCGCGATTGTCGTAACCGCAGCCTTAGATAATGCCCTTTCCCTGGTTAAAAAAGCCCTAGCAGAGATAAAAATTGTCATTAATGGGGCAGGGGCAGCCGGAATTGCCATTGGCCGCTTATTAAAATCGGCAGGGGCAAAGCCGGATCAAATTGTGCTGTGCGACTCCCAAGGCATTATTACCCAAAGTCGAACCGACTTAAACCCGGAAAAACAGGAATTTGCTTTGCCCCAAAGCGGATCTCTCGCTGATGCCATGAAAAGGGCAGATGTGTTTATCGGTGTCAGTTTGCCAGGCATTGTTACCCCGGAAATGGTAAGTGCTATGGCCAAAGATCCCATTGTGATGGCAATGTCGAATCCCATTCCTGAAATTCAACCGGAATTGATTGCCGATCAAGTTGCGGTTTGTGCCACCGGGCGCAGTGATTATTCCAACCAAATTAACAATGTCTTAGCCTTTCCTGGAGTATTTCGCGGGGCATTGAACTGTCGCGCCAGAACTATCACCTCCCGGATGTGTTTAGAAGCCGCAAGCGCGATCGCGTCCTTAATTCCTGCCCAGGAACTGACCCCAAACTATATTATCCCTTCTGTTTTTGACCAGCGAGTGGTGACTGCTGTTGCCCAAGCGGTGGAAGAAACAGCCCGACAGGAAGGGATACTGCATTAACTGGCAATGGGATAAATTGGAACAAGTCAAGAAAAATCAACTTGAGAAATTTGCGATATCTTCGTTATTTTTTATTCAATAATAACTGCCAAAGCCCCTCTAAATTGATCAATTAGAATCTTTCATAATTAAGAATTATTAAACAAACGTTACTATGACGGCTCGGAAACAACTGGAAGAAACTGCTACTAAACATCAAAAAAAAAAGAATAAATGGGTTATTCGCTTTGAACAAGCAATGGCGTTTATTGCGCTATTTAACTTAGGTTTAGTTTTTATTGATATTAGCTATCTCCCGTTTCGCAACTTTTATTTAAAGGAGTTTCGCTTATTTGTTCAAGGTTTAGACTATATCCCGAAATCGGAATTTATTAAAGATTATACTCCCATTTTAAGGAAAGGCTATCAGCAAATTCCCGACGCTTTTTTAAAAGAAGCACCGCTTCTTGCTAACGGATATGATTATGTCAAAGGGATCACACCTCATCCGGAAACAGAACAATATTTACAAACTGTTGAACGGTTTCAAAAACAAGTAACCAATACGGGACTGCAATCTGATGAAACGCAGCGTATTTTAGAAAATTTACGAGAGCAAAGTCTGCAAATGATCCAAAATAATCCCTTTGAAGTGGCTAACAAAACCGGAACGTTAGAAACCATTAAAGATCGAATGCGCGATCAGACAGGGATTCAATCAGCACAAGAAGCCTTCCAGGAATTTTGGACAGCGGAATATCTCATGGCCAATGATTATAAAAAACAACTGCAGTTTTTTAATAGCAAAGTTGCTCCTTTAATAGAAACCAATTACCTGCGAGGTATTGATACAGAAACCGGAGAGTATATTGATCGATTTTGGATTTTAGATTTACCCTTTGTTATTATATTTGCCATTGAATTTTCTGTAAGAACTTATTTAATTCACCGCCGACATATTGGGTTGCGTTGGATTGATGGTATGATGTGGCGGTGGTATGATGCATTTTTATTTATTCCCGTATTTCGCTGGTTAAGAGTAATTCCTGTAATTGTTCGAGTTGATCAGTCGGATTTAATTAATTTAGAGTCGGTTAAACGACAAATTTCTCAGGGATTTGTTGCCAGTATTGCAGAAGATATTACCGAAATTGTTTTTGTTCGCTTAGTGAACCAATTGCAAGGTTCCATTCGGCGAGGAGACTTTCGAAAAGCTATATCAGAAGCCAGCAGCAAAGAGTATATCGACCTTAACGATACCAATGAAGTTGCTGAACTCAGCAAATTGTTTGTACAATTAACAGTTTACCAAGTTCTCCCAAAAATTCGTCCCGATATTGAAGCCATTGTCCGTCATAATGTACGAAAAGTTTTAGCCACTTCTCCCGCTTTTCAAGGCATGCGGAATCTTCCTGGATTACAGCGTTTTGAAAGTCAATTAACGGAACAATTTGTAACTGTTCTCTATCAAATTATTTATGATGCCATCATTGGGGCACTGGAAGAAGATCCAGAAGCGGAAAAATTAATTGAAGAACTCGGCAGCAATCTCACCCAAACTTTAACCGATGAAATGCAAGGCAAACAAACGTTAGAGAAAATACAGTCTTTATTGCTTGATTTGTTAGAAGAAGTGAAAGTGAACTATGTGGAACGGTTATCGGAAGAAGATGTGGAAGAATTGTTAGAACAAACCCGGCGATTGCGCCAAGCTTCTAACCAATAATCAATGATTAAGCTATGTTTTTATTTTTCTCGAAACTGCTTCCCTTATTTGTTTATCCCTTAGGGCTAACCAGTATTTTATTGGGATTAGCATTAATTATTGCTTGGAAACGTCCTTATTTGGCACTATTCCCTACTGGAATTGCCTTATTGGTAATTGTCATTTCTAGCAATGCTTGGGTGAGTTCGCTCTTAATGCAATCGTTAGAATGGCGCAATCTGCCGCAAGGAGAGTTGCCCAAAGCAGATGCCATCATTTTATTAGGGGGATCAACCCAAGTTCCTACTCCCCCTAGGAAAACCGTAGAAATCACAGAAGCCGGCGATCGCGTCTTGTATGCCGCTCATCTTTATCAAGCAGGGAAAGCCCCCCTCATTATCGCCACAGGCGGGCGCATTGGATGGTTGCAAAATGCTCCCCCGGAAGCCCATAGTATGAAGCGTTTATTAATTGAAATTGGGGTTCCTTCCTCGGTTATTATTGAAGAGCCTGATTCCTTGAATACGCATCAAAATGCCGTTTACACGAAAAAAATTTTAGAAGAGCGAGACATTGCGCGATCGCTTTTAGTAACCTCTGCTGTTCATATGCCTCGCGCCCGATTAACCTTTAAAAAACAGGGAATTGAGGTGATTCCTGCTCCCACCGATTTTTTAGTGACCAAAATGGACTGGCAACAGTTGCAACGGACACCCCAAGCAACACTCCTAAATTGTATTCCTCAAGCAGGACGTTTACAACAAACCACTAGAGCCCTAAAAGAGTATTTTGGCATTGTGGTGTATTGGCTGAAAGGTTGGATTTAATGGAACGGCGGCACCGCAACCGCAGATTACCCCGGAGTCAAATTCCAGCGCCTGCTGCGACTGTTGGTCAACTTTTGATAAAGCTTATGCAATTCCTCAACTTGCTCGCTTAAAGTCCGAATATGCGTTGTTTTTTCTCGGGGAATTGCTTGTTGATAAGCTTGCGGATCGCGATCGAGCTTTTGTAAAATCTGTACTAGCTCTTCTGGTTTGTCTGGCGAAAAAATATCTCCGTGAATCCCAGGTTCAATGTCTTCAGCAAGTGCCCCTGCATTAGAGGCGACTACCCACACCCCAGCTAATGTCGCTTCTCGGGTAATCAACCCAAAACTTTCCGGCCAAATAGAAGGAGCGACTAAAACATCAATGTTGCCATAAAATTCTCCCATTTCCTCTGTGGGAAGTTTTGGGATGAATTGGACAGGGGTTGTTCCCCACTTTTCCCAACGCGGTGCTCCCAAACTCGTAAAAAGGTCGATGACAGTGAGAGTGGTATTTTGTAAATTAGCTTGTTCAATGGCAGTTTTGAGAAGGTAGTAACCTTTATGGGTACAAATCCCGCCGGCATACCCTAAACGAATTTCATTTTTAGAAGGAGGCTGTGAGTTCGGTTTAGTGATGGCAGGAATACCGTTGCGATTGACAATCGTTTCTTCAAACCCATTTTTTCGATACAGTTGGGCTTGGGTATGAGAAACTGCAAGGAGTTTTTGCGCTTTTTTCAGTTGGGTTGCCAAATACCGTTGCCGTTTTAAGGTAAGGCTAATATTGCGACTGTAGCGAGCGGCAATTAGGGGATCATTAAGGCGAGTGTCGCAGGGCTGACCGTTTTCATCCACTAAAAATTGGCAGTCTCCCAGCCACCAAGCATCATGAAAGGTCACGAAATAGGGAATGCCAACATCGGCGGCGGCTTCTAAGGTGGAGGCAGTAAGCCTTTGGACGCAATGGAAGTGGATAAAATCAGGTTGAATGGTTTGGAGATACTCGCAGAAGCGTTCATAAACGGTTGCATCTTGATAATGCCAGTCTTCATTTGCTTTTGGGGGAATGCTAATGCGGGTAACATAAACGCCGTCTATCGTTTCTGTCTTGATTTCATAGGCGTTGGAATTTTGCCAATCCAGGGTAAAGACAAAGAGATCGTAACTCTCTCTGTAGTTAGTTTGTAAACAATCAAGGATGTTTTTTAGCAATCCGGTTGCCCCGCCGTGCCCTTGTGGCGGATAGAGCACATTAACACATAACAGCCGCATTTTTTGGGGTTGACGGGTGACAATTCCCTTGTCAGCTGCCAGTTCGATGGTTTGATTGAAAGTGGCGTTAAGTTGGTTGGCAACAGTAGCGGGAGAATAGTCATTTAGTGCCTTTTGCCGGGCTTGTTTTCCGATCGCGCTTCGCCTGCTATCATCAACAATTAATGCTTCCAGCTTCTCTTCCCATTCTCTTAGATTCCTAGCTAAGAAACCATGGTTGCCATCCTCTAGGATTTCCGCATAGGTTGAGGTGGCACTCACCACTGAAGGAATACCAAAAACTGCCGCTTCTAGCCATTTAATTTCGCTTTTACAGTCATTAAATTGACCCCCTGTAAGAGGAGCGACATTAATATCGGCTTGGGCAAAAAATTGCCAGTAGGCTTCAGCACTGCTAAGAAACGGCACGCGATCAATGCGAGAGGAATAGGAAGTTAAAGAGGGAGGTAAGGTAATGTGGCCAATAATCGTTAATCGGAGTTGGGGATACTTGCTTAACAAGTTCGCCAGAGCAGGGGCAATTAGAGAGAAATCGGCATCATGGGTTTTGGTGCCGCTGCCGTAAAAAATGGAAAGATAATCGCGAGAACATTGACGCGGCGGATCATTAACAAACTCTAGAATCGTTTGGTCGAGGCAGTTGCGATGACAAAAAGCATTTCCCTCTCCAATGACTTGTTCCATAAATTTTTGGAGACTGGGCGTGGACGCGATCGCGAAGTCACAATGAGATAAAGCTTCCTGATAGAGTTGTCCCCCTTCCACTAACCCTCGATATTCGTCATAAGAGAGTTGTTTTTCATATTTTTCAAAGGGTTCTGGATACCATTGCGGGAGAAAAATTAAGTCATCAATATCGAAAATAACAATTCGATTGAGCGCTTTTGCCATCTTAATTGTGGCTACGACTTCATTAAAAGCAGGAACGCGATAAAAAATAACAAGATGATGGAACTGGAGCAATTCACGAGCTCGTTGTGGCTGTTTCCAGGAAACCCAGTTAGTTTGATAGCCTAATAATTGAAGTTGTTCAATTTTTTGATGGACGCGATACCGAAAACAATGATCAATGGCTTCTTCGACAACTAATAATACTGATAAAGATCTACCAGGAAGGGATTGGGGAAGTTCATAGTTAATACTTGGTACTTGAGTTTTTTCTACTGAATTCAAAGCTTCATACTGATGATGGCTATTGCCCCAAGGCAACTTGGGCTTGATTTTCAGCAAAAGCTCTCGCAGCTTCCAAAATTTGCTGCTTTTCATCCATTCGATTTCCGCCTCAAGTCTAACAATTTGTTCTTGAGCAGTTCTGAGTTTTTGTTCTAACTTTTGGAAGTTTTGTTTGTTTGAATTTTTCATAATTAAATTACTTTGATTTTGTTAATTTTAACCAGGATTTAATTTGAAACCAAATTTCACGCATTTTCCAGAATTTACTGGATTTCATGCCTTCAATTTCGGAATAGGCTTGGTTCAATTCAAGTTGCGTTTGTTCTAATTGGGATTGGATTGATATAAGTTTTTGAGAGTTTAAATGGAGAGCGGGGAGATTATGTTGAGAGTTTGGCGGTAAACGGAGCAAGTAATAGTAAAAGTCTTTGGTTTCTTGTGCCGTTTTGAGCCAGTCGAATTGTTTAAGTCTTTCTTTTCCTTGCTGGATCGCGCGATCGCGATCGGATGGATTTTCAATTAAACGAACCGCTTCTGAGGCAATTTTTTCGATTTCTCCAGGATGAAAACAAGTTGCTGCTTCTCCAACGACTTCCGGAATACTTGTCAATTTAGAAGCAATGACAGGACAATTATTAAAAAAAGCTTCTAGCGGCGGTAAACCAAACCCTTCTGCATTTGATAAATAGAGTAAAACGCCTGCATTCTGATATAGATGCTTTAACGCTTCATCTGATATATTATTAAGGAAAATAACTTTATCTTTAATTGTTATATCTTCTTTTAATGTTTGTTGAATTTCAGGAATAACACCGCCATTTTGAACGGTATTACTGACAATTACCAATTGATAATCGTATCCTTGGTTAAGAATTGTTTTGAAAATAGTAACTGTTGCTTCTAAATTTTTATGTAAAAAGTCATTACCAACAAATAACAAATAATGCTGTGGCATTAATCCCATATTGATTACTATATTTTCTTCTAAATTTTGGTTCTTAATGCACTCATTATTTTTAGTAATGCCATGATAAATTCTTTTAATTCGTTTACTATCCAATAAATTGCCGTTGAGGATATCTTGCTTAACATAATCAGATATAGCAATAATACCATCCATACTTCTTAATAAGATACGACAATTAAATCGATAATTCTCAAATTCTCTAAATTTAGCAAAATAAGAAGGATTTCTAAATAAAATAAAATCTTGCCATGTATTAACTAACCGTTTAGCATAAGGTCGAATGGTTACAATATCGGTTAGCGATATACCTTGAAATGTTATATGAAAGATATCCCAGCCTAACTCCCCAATTTCTTGGTCTAACTGCGATTCCTCAAGCAAATTTGGGAAAGACACAATTTCATATTTATTGAGAAGATTAATGATATGTTCTTGACAGCCATTACTGATTAGAAGATCAAGTTGTAAACTGGATACTTGTTCAGTATAAGCTTTTAGCAATTCTAATAAGTATCGCTGTGTTCCTGAAATATTTTGGTTTAAACATCGGCCATCTATTCCCACTCTTAATTCATAAATTTGAGCTTTAATATTATCCCATATTTGGCGAGGTCGATTTTCTTGATAATAGCGAATTAAATCCAAATAAAAAGGATATTTTGTTAATAACTTATCTCGGTTAACTTGTTCTGCTTTATCTCGATTTTCGTCTTGATAAGATGCTTTCCCTACATGATAAATAAAAGTATCATCTGCCATAATATTACATAAAGAATGACTAATGACTCGCATACAAAAATCATTCTCTTCTTCACATCCTAGGCCATAAATTTCATCAAAAAAACCTAATAAGTTTAAGCTAGTTCTTTTAATATATAAACAAAACCCATGTCCCGTTGGAACTTCTGGATAAAGACGCAGTGTCGTGTTTTCTATTAATTCAGCAAATGTGTCAATGTCGTATCCCTCTGGGAGTTGATTGGCTTTTCCAAATTCAGGTACTGAAAAAATTGTTGCATTATTAGACAGTGGTGTAACGGTTGCAACATTCTCTTTGCTGTAAGCCGCTTTCCTTAGTTTGCCAATCCAATTTTTGGTAACAATGGTATCACTATTAAGCAGAATAACATCGTTTTGATCAGATAACTGCATTCCTTGATTTACTGTTTTGACAAACCCTTGATTTTGCTTATTTTGATAAATTAAAACTGGAAAATTTGCTTGTTGTTTATAGTGTTCTAAGCAAACTTGAATTCTGGGATCATTACTGCTATCATCAATCAAAATTAATCTAGCATCATTATCAAAGTGTTTAATTACACTATCCAAGCAAGAATTCAGAAAAGTATAGCCATTAAAAATTGGAATAATAACATCAATCGTTTTTTGTGATTTACTATTCATTTTTGGAACGTTTGAATAATTGGCTGAAAAGTTTTTTACATTTTACCCAAAACTGGTGTAGTTTCCAAATTTTACTAGACTCCATCTCTGATAGTTTTTGTTTTAATGTTTCATTTTCTTGTTGGAGTTGTAATAAAGACTGTTGTTCTTGCTTAAAATAATTTTGGGTTTGCTTTAAGCAAAATTCTAAACGGCGTAAGTCTAACCAATCTTGTAATACCCAATTTTGATAATTTGTTAAGTAGCATTCTTCATTAACTTTTTCAGAACGATTAGAACTAATTGAAGCATCATTCAACTGTTGATATAAATCAATTGCCTCTGGAAAATATTCTTTTAGCAAGGTTGGTCGATGAGAACTCAATACTTCCGTTTTCAGCAAGGATGAATCTAAGAGGTTTGTTGGTGGAGCGTCTAATTCTGCCTCGGTTTTTTCAGTAATCAATTGAATCAATTGATTGGGATTTTGAATAATTGTTTCAATGGATATTAATAGACTTTCGCGGGAATACTTTTGGAAAAATTCTAGAATAGCGCGATTATAACTTTCCCAAGTTTTTAAAGCTAAGTTGGGATTGCCATAAAACACATCATCAACGGATTCAATATTGCGTCGATAAAGGGAATCAATGGTTTCCCAGGGCGAGCGATAAACAAAAATAAAAAAGGGATTCGCGAGTACACGATGCCAAAAATTGAGAAATAAAACAGTACGGGGATCTTTCCATCCCCACAAGGATTTATCAGCACGTTGATTAATCATTCTCCGTGCTGAAGCAACATATTGTTCTGGAACTGAAACTTGAGAATAACTCGTCCATCCCGCATTATTTAATCCCTGAGACGATAAAACTTGCTTGTGAAACTCAACAAACGCTAAATCTTCAAAATGTCCTTTGACATTGGTGGGAGTGGCAGGGGCTAATTTTTCGCCGATATCAACTCCTGCACTTTGGAGAAGAGAAGCGGTTAAGGAAGTTCCCGAACGGTGCATTCCGGCAATTACTAAAGTTAATGGCGTTCCTTGAGACATTGATCTAGATAGGGATTAGTAACAATCATAGGCAAAAAAATAATTAAACGATTAGACTTCTAACAGTGAAGAAAAAGTCACTTTCGGTTCAATATCAAAATTGACGGTACCGGTTGCTAATAATTCTGTTTCCGGTTGAACGCGGAACGTGACAATATCAAGACATCGGTGTAAAAAGGTTTCGATACCATCGACTAACCCCACTACTCCTGAATTTAGAAAATAAACTCCAGGCAACAGACGGCAACGGAACTTAAATTCAACTTGTACTGCTTTTCCTGGGGGAATGATTTCGATGGCATTTTGCGGAGAATGAGAAACTGCCCCGCCCAATTCAAACCCGCTATTGGTTTTAATTAACATGCCGAAACGTACTGCAAACACTGCTTCTGTAAATTTCACGGTATAGCAATAAATATAGTCTTGTCCAAAACAAAGCAAGTTAACCGGTTCTCCTGCTAAATTCTTAATGTATGGGGATTCAATTTGGGCGCCTCGGCTAAAATAATTAACAGTACTTTGCGGGACTAAATTGGGATCGTAAAAATCTTGGGAAACTTCCTTCAATTGGGAAGGATTTTGAGAAGAAGCTGTGCTGGTTGATTGATTAGGATCATGGCTATTGAATTCCTGAATTTCTTGGCGTACTCCTTCTAACTGGTCAGGAGGCGTATAAATTAATTTATGGTATTTCGAAACAATAAATTTGGGTGTTCCTTGTAATAGCAATTCCCCTTGATCCATTAAGGCGGCGGCATTACACAACTCAACAATGGAAGTTGCAGAATGAGAAACAAATATGACTGTTCCGCCATTTTCTTGGATTGATTTAATACGGGCAAAGCATTTCCGTTGAAATACTTCATCTCCCACCGCTAACGCCTCATCGACCACTAAAATATCCGGTTCAACGCTGGTTGCCACGGCAAAAGCTAGGCGAACAAACATCCCGCTGGAATAAGTTTTGACCGGTTGATCAATAAAATCTCCAATGTCAGCAAATTTAGCAATTTCATCAAATTTCTGTTCAATTTCTTTCTGGTTTAAACCTAAAATTTTGCCATTGAAGAAAACATTTTGTCTGCCTGTAAATTCGGGATTAAAGCCGCTTCCCAATTCTAAAAGGGCGGAAATGCGTCCGCCGACTTTGACTCTGCCGGAGGTTGCTGTTAAGGTTCCCACTAGAATTTGCAGCAGCGTACTTTTGCCGGAACCATTGCGTCCTACTAGTCCCCAAGTTTCACCCCTAGGAATGTCTAAATTGATGTTCCGTAGCGCCCAAAATTCATCTCCTCTTGATTTATTAGGAAATAACAAATCTTTCAGCCGATCTCCCGGATGATCATAGCGCTTAAAGCACTTTGAGACATTGTTTAAGGAAATTGCAATTTCACTCATGACACCTTATCACTCACATCTGGCCGCGTTACAGCACATCTGCAAAGGCAGGACGCAATCGCCGATAAACCCATAATCCTGCATAAAATACTAGCAGAGAGATAACCATTAATGTTGCCCATTCCCCAGGATGATTCACTTCTCCGATGATAATTAAATCGCGATAGATTTGCGCGATCGCGGCAATGGGATTGACCCAGAACACTAAATCTCGCACTGCTGCCGGAACCACGTCTATGGGATAAACAATGGGGGTAAGATAAAACCACAGATTGAGAATGACTAATAGCGTTTGTGGGATATCTCGCAGAAACACGGTTAACCCGGCTGTCAAATATCCCAATCCAGCGGTAAATAACAGCTGCGGCAGCCAGATCAATGGCAGTAAGGCTAAAGTTGCGTGTAGTGTACCAAGTTTCAAAGCAACAAAAGCAATTAGAAGGATTAATCCAAAAGCACTTTCCACTAAGGCAGAAAATACTGGTACTAATGGCAATAATGCTAGGGGAAAGACTACTTTTTTCACTAAATTGGTTTGGGCAACCACGGAATTAGCGGCTTGAGTTAGCCCGCTGGTAAAAGCAATCCAAGGCGATAAGCCGGCAAATAACCATAAACCGAAAACCAAACTGTTTTCTTCCGGCAAGCCTTTAAGACTAAGTTTTACTTTTAAAATGACAGAAAAAACATACGTATAAATTAATAGTTGAGAAAGTTGGTTAATCACTGACCATAAATTGCCTAAAATTGATCCTTTATAGCGAGCTTCTAAGTCTCTTTTGACTAAAATCCGCAATAAATCAAATTGAAATAACCATTTTTCCCATCTAGAATTTTTAAGTTTTACTTTGGCATTCTTTTTCATAAAATAATACTGATACAGCGTTAGAATGACTGAGTTTAATTAGATCAAGATAAATTTAGCGTTTTTTATATGATTTATTTTTTAGTGGTGAATTATCAATCTTTTGCTTTGGTCAGTCAGTTGATTAATCGTAAGGCTGCGGAGGCGCGATCGCGCTGGGTAATTGTTAATAATGATCCACCTGAAAAGGAGGCATTAAAAAACATTGAAACAGAAAATATCCACTTGATTGAAGCGGGGAAAAATTTGGGATTTGGTTGTGCCTGCAATCTGGGATTATCTTGGATTTATCAACAAGATTGTCAAGCTTTAGTTTGGTTGATTAATCCCGATACGATATTTGATTCTCCAATGATTAAAGAAGCGTTAACTTTTATTGAGAACTATCCTGAAATATCGATTCTAGGAACAGTCATTTATTCAACTGATTATGAAATTTGGTTTGGCGGCGGCACCTTTAATTCAGTTCAGGGAAAAATCACCTCCGAAAACTTATTGTCTTTTAATGCTAAAGCATCTTATGTAACATGTGATTGGGTAAGCGGTTGCAGTATGATGATTAATTTAAACCATTTTTCAGAATGCCCTCAATTTGATCCGCATTACTTCCTCTATTATGAAGATTTTGACTTTTGTCAACGCTATCAACGTCAAGGTCATCTGGTTGCAGTCACTAACGAAATCTCAATTGTTCATCAAGTTTCGGCAGTGACGAATCGGAATCTCAAACAGAAATTCTATCACAGCAGTTATAGTTACCTATTAACCTTAGAAAAATATACCAATCAAATAGTTTTCTCCCTTCGTTTAACGCGTTTACTCACTTATGCCCTGATTCTGTTGCCGATCAAACCCGCGATCGCGCTTGGTAAAATAACAGGGGCATGGCACTATTTCCAAAAACGATTATTTGGTGTTACCTCCTGTTCTCATTAACGGTTCCTTTTTAATCCCCCAACCCACCGGAATATCCGCTTATACTCTCAATCTGCTGCCCAGTTTATCTTCTCTAAAGCCAACCCTTCTCACTTCCCAGCCCATTCCGCCTTATCATTGCTATCAAATTCGGGATCGATTAAATCCTGATTATGGAACGATCGCGCACTTCCGGCGTTTACTTTGGACGCAGCAACAACTGCCAAAAATTTACCAGAGGTTAAAGGCACAATTGCTGTTTTCGCCAATTCCAGAAGCCCCTCTCTATTCTCAATGCCGGTATATTGTCACGGTTCATGATTTGATTCCCCTGCGTTACCCAAAACGGTTTTCCCCGCTAATCCCTTATTTTCGTTTCTATGTTCCGCAAGTTTTACACCAAGCCCAACATATTATTTGCAACTCCCAAGCCACTGCCGATGATATAATCCATTTTTGGCAGATTCCAGCCCATAAAATAACACCGATTCCCTTAGGATATAACCAAACGCTTTTTTATCCTTCCTCCCAGCAACGGGACGGTCAATATTTTCTGCATATTGGACGGCCGGATCCCCATAAAAATGTGGGACGATTAATTGACGCCTTTGCCCAAATTCCAGACACTAACTATCAGCTTTGGTTGATTGGTCCGCCGGATTCCCGTTATACACCGAAATTGCAACAAAAGGCAACAGAGTTGGGACTGCGCGATCGCGTTCATTTTCTAAATTATATTTCTCATTCTCAATTGCCCGAGATTATCCGAGGGGCAACCGCCCTAGTTTTTCCTAGTCTCTGGGAAGGCTTTGGTTTACCGGTTTTAGAAGCCATGGGTTGCGGGACGCCAGTCATTACTTCCAATTGTGCCTCCCTGCCGGAAGTTGCTGGCGATGCTGCTATTCTAGTTAATCCGACCAATACTGAAGAAATGGCAAATGCTATGATAACCCTTGCCAACAATTCTGATTTGCGACAAAAATTACGGGAGTGGGGATTAAAACGAGCATCTCAATTTAGCTGGGAAAAGACGGGAAGCGCAACAGTAAAGATTCTCAAACAGTTTTTATAGTAGAATTTGGCAAGTATAAAACATAATAAACAGGTTGCTCCTTAAAATTAACAAATGCTGGTGTCGCGTTGGAACATTCCCCTTTTTTTCGGAACATTATTGCTGTTAATGGCAAGCCAAATTACACCAATTAACGCTGAGTCCTCTCTATACAATCCCGTTATTCTTCCTATTAATCGCTCAATCAGCGATGAATTGTCTGCCCAAGATATCCCTACCGGCGAAGGGGGGGTTGCCCGAGACTATCAAGTCAAACTGGAAAAAGGGAATCAAATTTCCATTGATGTCAAATCAGAAGACTTTGACAGTATTGTTCTTCTCATTGCCTCTGATGGAACAACAGTAGCGGAAAATGACGATGGCCCCGAGGGAACCACAAATTCTCTATTGTTTACTCGTATAACCGAGTCAGGGCGTTATATTATTCGGGTGCGTGCCTTTGGGAAAACAGGCGGCGGAGAATTTACGCTAAAGCTTACCCGGTTACAACCTGTCGAAGACAATTAGAAGCAAGTTTATGACAAAACTGTTGATTAGCAATGATGATGGCATTTTTGCCTTGGGCATCCGCAGCTTAGCCAACACCCTCGCAGAAAAGGGATATGATGTTACTGTGGTCTGCCCCGATCGCGAACGTTCCGCTGCCGGCCATGGCTTAACCCTGCATCATCCCATTCGCGCCGATACCGTTGATGATATCTTCCATCCCAACGTTACCGCTTGGTCTTGTTCAGGAACGCCTTCCGATTGCGTCAAATTTGCCTTAAGCGCCATTTTAGACGGGCCTCCCGATATGGTTCTCTCGGGAATTAATCATGGATCCAATTTGGGCACCGATATTCTCTATTCGGGAACGGTTTCGGCGGCGATGGAAGGAACCATTGATGGCATTCCGAGCCTCGCTTTTAGTTTAGCAAGCTATACCGCAACTGATTTTTCAACAGCGGCGCAAGTGGCTAATCAACTCTTAGCAAAGTTGCCGCCAATTCCCAAGGGAACCCTTCTTAATGTCAATATTCCCCCTGTTGCCAAGGAGGAAATCGCGGGCATTCAGCTAACTCGCCAAGGGTTGCGGCGCTACATTGAACAGTTTGAGAAACGCTTTGATCCCCGAGGAAAAAGTTATTACTGGCTAGCGGGAGAAGTCATTGAGGATATTCCCCAACCCGAAGCCAAACATCTTCCTGGTGATGTTCCCACCGATGTGGAAGCAATACGCCAAAATTATGTCACCATTACGCCTCTTGAGTTTGATTTAACCAATGCCCAAAGTTTTCTTTCCTTACAACAGGAAGGCATGGAAGGATTGTTTGATGCTTGAGATGGAGAAATCAGCTTGGAAAATATCACAACACCTGGCTCGTTATTTCTTTGCTATGTTATAGCTTATCTCTAGCCAGATCAACCGCCATATTGCTACCTTGCCAAAAAATTAAGGCGATAGGCTTCTCACTGCTTCTAGAACATTCTCAGAAATGAAGGGTAATAATTTGCGATCTTGTGGCGATGGCGGACGTTGCGTAAAGACAACAAGAAGATAGGGAGGGGAACTGGGGAGTTCAATATAAGCACTGTCATGGCGAACTTGACTCGTCCAACCGGCTTTCGACCAGAGTTTGGCTTCAATGGGCAGTGCCTCTCCCAAGAAACCGGTAATTTGATTTTCTTCCTCTAAATTAGACGTCACATTAGCGAGAGGACGGGAGAGCAACTCCATCATAAACCGAGATTTTTCCGCAGAGACTGCATTCCCCGTGACAATCGTGTGCCAGAGTCGCGCTAGGGCATTGGTAGTGAGTCGATTCCGATTTTCCAAAAATTCTCCCACAAAGGTTCGTTCTCGCCCGTAGGGGCCATCTCCCCAAGTTTTTTGATTGACATTAATCGGTTCCAACTCTTCCCAACGGAAGGATTGGAAAAAGCGATTAACGAGATTCCGTTGCGACTTCCAGGTTAGAAAAGCATTGCGAGATAAATCCGGGCCGCTTGTAGTACCGGTTAAAACGTCCACAACTAAACCGGTGGCATCATTGCTCGAATCAACGATCATATCTCTCACCGCGCGATCTAGCTCGGAAGATGGGGCAATCATTTCCCGTTGCAACCATTCCTGAACGGCTACTAAATAAAATAATTTCACCATACTGGCAGGATAAAAAATTTGTCCCCCTCGATAGTGAAATCCTCGCAACTGGGAATCATAAACTAGCCAAGTTAAAGCAATGCGATTTTTATTTAAATCGGGAAACGTTTGCCAAACGCGCTCCAGAATTTGCCAAGCAAGTTGTCTGAGCTGTGTATCTTCTTGATAAAATACCATGTTTCAATCGGCTAGAAACGGGAGAGAAGAAAACCAATTACCATTAGCGATCAAGAGACTCCCCAAACCGATTAGGGCAGGGGAATCTCTCCAGATTAACTCATTTTAATTAACTTAAACTTCGTAAGGCTCTTTGCCGGAGAATTTAACCGTTGCAGGATCAGGATTATTCCCAATCTGACGGTCAATTTTGCCCACATAAGGACGGCCTTCGTTAACATTTTCAGGGAAGACCCCATCTTTGGGATGGAGATATTCTGTTTCCCCATTGGGGTAAATGCGATAAATTTTAAAGTCCTCAATTTTGGGCTTAAATTTACTGCGAAGTTGGGCTCCTAAAGCGAGACACTGCTCTTTGCGCGCAAAATAAAAAACATTTTGTCCTTCCCGCATAATCGCAGCGCCGCCAGTGGGCATTTCAAACACTTGTTCTTTTGGGCTTGTCCAAGTAATGCCGTATTTTTCTTCGGTTTCGGCAGCGGTTAATAAACCGCCGGTGCTGCCGCCAAATATAGGAGTTTGTCCAGAAAGTGTTTCATTCATAGTCAATTTTCTAAAATAGGGACATTTATTGGGAATCCTATCACTGTAATGGCGCGCCTTTAGTGTTTTTGTCAAGAACTGTTACAATTTGCTGAGTTTAACAAATCGCTTTTATGAAACCGATTTCACGAGAAAAGCAAAATCAAACCGCTTTGTTATCTAATCTCAAAAATTTTCTGCAAACGGAAATTGCTCCACAAGCAAACCTCCTAGATGAAGATACCAATGCTCTCGATCGCGCCCTACGGCAACTGAATCAATTTGGCTTGTTCGGTTTACGCATCCCGGAATTTTATGGCGGACTAGAAGCAAATTTAGTAACGTTTCGCCGTCTGCAAATGCTAATGCCTCGTTATTCGGGGGCATTGGCCTTTCTCCAAACCCAACACCAAAGTGCTGCTTCTCTCATCGCCAGCAGTGACAATACCACGGTCAAAAATCGCTTTCTGCCCAAAATGGCAAGGGGAGAAATCCTAGTTGGTGTGGGGTTTTCTCAACTGCGACGGACTCACCAACCGCCACTGATTGCCAAGCCGGTAACAGGCGGTTATCAACTCCAAGGCAATGTTCCTTGGATTACCGGGTATGGCTTTTTCCAATCCTTCATTATTGGCGCTGCCCTTCCCGATGGGGAAGCCCTCTATGGCATCGCCCCGTTTACCCCCACGCAACAACAGGAAAGGGGCAACATTGACTTTGCCGCGCCGCTAGACTTAGCTGTCATGAACGCTGCCAATACTGTTGCTGCAACGGTGGACAACTGGTTTTTAAGCGACTCGGAGGTTTTATTTATTAAACCCGGTGAGGCGATTCATCGCAGCGATCAAAAAAATGTTCTCCATCATGGCTTTTATGCATTGGGCTGTGCCAGAGCGGGATTGGATATTTTGGAAACAGCAGCCCAGAAGAAAAACTTAATCTTTCTTGAGGAAAGTTATCAAACGCTAGAACAACAACATCGTTCCCTGTCTAACGCCATGTTTGATGCTCTTCCTCCCACAGACACCTCTTTTGAGTATCGTCTAAAACTGCGGGCGCAAGCCATTCATCTGGCGCAACGCTGTGCTCATGCCGGGGTCATTGCCTCCAGCGGCGCTGCCAATACCCGTAGTCACCCAGCGCAACGGGTTTATCGCGAGGCGTTGCTGTTTTCAGTTGCCGGACAAACCAAGGCAGTCATGGAAGCGAGTTTAAAGCAAGTTAACAATGTCTAAACGGGGATTATTTGTGGGCATTACGACCCTAGATTTAATTTATTTAGCTCCTTATCTACCGCAAGCCAATGAAAAACTAACTGCAGTGGATAGCGCCATTTCTGCCGGGGGACCTGCCACCAATGCCAGTGTGGCGTTTAGTTATTTCGGGAATCACGCTCGGCTTTTATCGGTGATTGGACAACACCCGATTACCGGTTTAATCACCGCTGATTTGAATCAATTTGCCATTGAACATCAAGATTTACAACCCCCGTGGTCAGAAAGTCCCCCTACTTCCTCCAAGCCCTGAGCGCAGCCGGGGAAATTGCGACAAAAGCCTGTCAGTCTTTTGGCACCAGAAATTGGATGAATTTCTAAGGTCTAGGGAACTACATCATTTGCATTGACTTCCGTCGCACTGCTTGCTGATAAAGTTCTTCCAAATGAGAAATATTGCAGTTGAGGGTATAACGCTCTAAAACTCTCGCTCGCGCCTTTTTTCCCAATACTCGGGTTAATTCGGGATGATCTTTGAGTAAAGGCAATAGGGTTTTTAATTGCGTAGTAACGCGGTTAGTATTTAAAATTACGCCCGCCCCATCTTCTAAAACTTCCCCATCAGCCCCGGCATCAGTGGCGACACAAGCCACTCCGCAAGCCATCCCTTCTAACAGAGAGATAGATAACCCTTCCACCAGAGAAGGAAGAATAAATACATCTGCCGCGCGCAGAATGTTGATTCGTTTTCGTTCATCAGGAATGAAGCCTAACCAAATGACGCCATGATTTTCGTTATAAAACGGTTTCAGGGAATTCACGAGCGGCCCATCGCCAACAATGGCTAATTTAGACTCGTCGCCCAAGCCACAAGCTTTCCAAGCCTGAAGCAGCGATTCAACATTTTTTTCGGCAGAAACTCGTCCTTGATAAACAAATAGCCGTTCTGCCCCAAATTGCGATTTTAAGTCGGATTTGGCAGGACAATATTTGGTTTCATCAACGCCATTGGGAATAACCGCTAATTTTTTTTCCGGTACTCCAAGACGCCTTAATAAGTCCCGTTGAATGCGGGAAAAGATAATTACCCCGTCATAATGGGCTAAAAACGGCGCATAAAGTTGATAAGTCAGAAATTGCGTACTGGATTTCAGATTGCGAAGTTTACTGTCAAAGGGAGGATGAAAAGTCGCTACTAAAGGAATGTTCAGTTCTCGGCAAATTTCAGGAAGACGAAAGTCCAAAGGCGACAGCGTTAGAGAAGCATGAACAATGTCCGGTTGCAACTCCTGCAACGAGCGCCGTAAGATATTTGTTGAACCTAAGGAGGGAATGGTGTAAACCTGAGATTTATAAATAAACGGCAACAGCACTTCTTGACAATGGGGCCAATGGTCCGATTCTGCTTCTTCTTGGGCAAAATGGAGAAAACTAACTTCATACCCTCGCTCTAATAAGGCGCTAGTAATATTGCGGTTGTAGGTGACATTCCCACAAAACGGTGATTTTTTTCCCAACCAGGCGATATGCATGCAACTGAAACTTGCGACAAACAGAAAATTGGATTGCTGGAGGCGAGTATCAAGACGTTCCGGTCAGAGATGACGTCTGATTGAATTTCAGACGCTGTCTCTAACCGTCGGCCGCAATTGATACCGGAAGCCAACTCTAGTTTAGGGCTTACACCTGTCCAAGCGTTCCTCGGAAGATGGTTCCCCTTGTCTCTAGCGACCATTGGTCAATTTTACTCTACTCCTGTACGGGAAATATACCAGGTTAGGAGTCCTCCTGCAATCGCAATTCCTGCTAAACTCAATAAAACAGCTTCTAAGCCGAAAATGGTCTCAGCTATACTGGCCAATGCCAAGGGTAAACTTAAGGCGATATTAACGGCATTATTTTGCAACCCAAAAACTTTGCCGCGCTTATGTTCCGGGGTGTCTTCCTGAATAGTGGTTTGCATGGGAATGCCCACTACAGCCCCGAAAAAGCCCAACAAAACTGTTATTGCAAATGCCAAAGCAACATCCGTGGTAAACAAGGCTAATCCCCCTAGGGAAGCGGCCATACCAAATGACCCCCATAGCCCTAATTGATGCCGTGACAAGCTTTGTCCCCAGTTGCCCAGAAAAGCTGCTCCCACTGCCATGCCAACACCGGCGGCAGCTAAAATAAAGCCGAATTGATCCGATTCTAAGTTCGGCAAGGTTTCCGCTAAACGCACCGCTAAGACAGCTAAGGCGGCAAAGATACAGAATAAAATTACTAACTGCACCATGGCATTGCGCACGCGATGGTTTTGGCGGAGATACTGAATCCCATCCCAAATATCTTGGAAGACATGGGGCGTTTCTGTCTCAGTTTTCGCTGTTTCTTGGGGATTTAGAGGCAACAGGACAATTCCTGCCAGGGCATAGCCGGCACCGACGACAATTTCTTTGCTAAATTCCCAAGTTAGTCCTATCCACTGGGCAAATTGTTCGGTTAACCCTAACAGGGGTTCTCCCACGGCAAAGCCAATAATGACCGATGCCATCATGGTGGTCGTGTAAAGGGAATTGGCCGGCAGTAGATTTTTCCGTTGCACTAATAAAGGAATCGCAGTTTGTTCGGCGGGGGCAAAAAATTGCGTCAAGGTGGAAACTAAAAAGGTAACTGCTAATAAACACCAGAAGCCCACTGGCAGATTAAACCAGGGGGGTAAATCTTGAGAAACATACAATAAAGCAGGAACGGACCAAACGAGTAAGCCTCGCACTAAATTCGTTCCCACTAAAACCCCTTTTTTCGACCAACGATCCACATAAACCCCCGCCAGTGAACCAAATAAGACGGCAGGAATGGTAAAGGCAATCATAATTGCTGAGACCCAACCACTGATGGTTTGGTCAGGGCGCTGGAAGTGACTGGCAATAATACTGATCATTAAGACCAGATAGACTTTATCCGCTAATTGGGAAAAGATTTGACCGCTCCAGAGAGTTAAGAAACGATAATTTTTAAGGACGGGAAGAAACCCCTTTGTGTTATCTTCAGCAGGGGTTTGTGCCTTAATATCGCCTGCTTGTGCTGTGGAATTCGTTTGTTCTTGTTCTGATAATTTCATATTATTTGATTGCAGAAGTAATGGCATCCGAAGGATAAGTTTGGCAAGCGAGCAAGCTTTCCACCAAACTCGCTGAACGAATGGAAAAATGAAAATGATATTCTGTATAGTTTCGTAACAGTTTTTCAATCGCTTGTAAATGAATCGCTTCTCCTGAAAAATCAGAAGAAAGCTGGGGTTGGGAAAACTGTTGCAATAACATTAATTCTGCAACACTGAGGATCTGATTAACAGGTTCTTGCCCTTGCTCAATAATCCCGCCAGCTTGGTTGCTAAATCCCACACGCGAGTTGGGATCCCTATAATCCACTGTTAGGGGACGTTGGGTTAGGCAGCAATTATAGACTTGCGGGGCAATTCCTGCTAAAGATAAAAGATGAAAAATTCCTTGGTTCAGTAAGGGCAACAAGGCTTGGGCTAGGGGTTCTCCCCCTTGTTCCGGGGAAACTGGACGGGCCTCAATGCGGTTTAGGTGTTCCCGCAACAGGGTAAACAGTTCTGATTGGGGCTGTTCACTGAGGGCAAAACCAAGCGCGATTTCTGCCAAATACTGACTAATGGCAAGTTTTCCTAAATTGCGGCTGAGTTGGGAATAGGTATAGATCGTCTCTGCTTGGGTGAGACGGTACAGGGAAGAACGCCCTTTGACTAACAACAGTTGATTCACCACAAACAGTTCACTGCGGCCGCGCAAACTGGAATGATGTTTCCGCGCTCCCCCAGCAACAGCCTTAATCAGACCATATTCCGGCGTTAAAATTGTCAGTAAACGATCGCGCTCTCCTAAGGGCACACCTTTCAAGTTAATGCCCGTTGCTTGATAGGTTTGACTCATTCTCCTCCTGCACGTCCACTATTGCTCACGATAACAGGAGCAGCCTAAGTCTCTGCATCCTCTGGATAACTGATTTTTTCTTCTCGTTCCCGAATCAGTTTCAGACTGTGGGAAGTGCCCAATCGATTCGCCCCGGCGTTTAGCAGCGCGATCGCGTTTTCTCGGCTGCGAATGCCGCCAGAGGCTTTAATCCCCACTTGCCCTTTCGTAATTTCTCGAATCAATTCCACATCAGCGACAGTTGCCCCGCCAAACCAACCGGTATTGGTTTTAATAAAAGCCACGCCGGCATCCAAACACACTTCCACTGCTAACTGCTTTTCTTGCTGCGTCAGCAATCCCGTTTCAATAATCGCTTTGACGGTTTGTCCCGTTTCTTCGCAAATTTGCGCCATTTCCCGGTTTACGCGCTCAGGTTCTCCGGCTTTTAACCATCCTAAATTAATCACGACATCCAACTCGCTAGCCCCATTTTCCGTTGCTTCTTGGGCTTCGTAGCATTTGGTGGCCGTCGTTGTTGCCCCAGTGGGAAACCCAATCACCGTACAGACTTCCGGGGCTTTTGCATGTAAGTATTCCGTGGCTTGACGAACAAAACTGGGATAAACACAAACGGTGGGAAAATTGTGTTGCCAGGCTTCATTGCAACAGCGTTTCAAGTCCTCTAATTTGGCAGCCGGATTTAAAAGGGAGTGATCGATAGTACTGGCAATATTGATGTCTTGATTGAAAACCATGCTTTAGCCTCGGGCGATATTGTGCATTTTTTCCGCTTTTTGGTGCGCTGCTTCCGCTTGCAATTCTTCTACCACATCCCAAGCCACTGCACATTCTGAAGAATTGTTACCGTTCACTTCACATGCTTGCCGGGCTTTGGCAACGGCATTGTTAATTTCTTCTTCCAAAACTTTCTCTTTTGGTTTTTCCACGAAGTCGCTTTTCATCAAAATATCAGCAGTAGAAACCAATCCCAACAATTCCGCTTGAATTACCGGCGCATGATGAATCTGGGCTTGGGCAAACAAACGCGCCACATATTCCACCCCTAAATCAGGATTAACCACGATACAAGGTTTGGTCATCACTTCCGACACTCTCACCTGTTCGGGATCTTTCCCATAAGCGGCCACTTGTTTCACAATATCGGTGTCAGTGATTATGCCATAAGCATCTGCTTCTCGACGGCGATCGACAATTAAGCATCGAATATTTTTTTCTCGCATCAATTGGACGGCTTCTGCAATGGTGGCCGATCCTTTAATTTTAACCACCTCTGTGGTCATAATTTCTTTGGCTTTCATCATGATTTAGTTAATCCTTGAATTGGGTTGGCTTTTGATGAATCTGGGGCCAACTTTATCATTTTATGATGTTATTGGATTGCGGGTTGTTATAATAATGGTTAACGTCGATTTTTGGTTAATTTTAATTGCGTTCCTTGGTCATTCCAATGGACATGATCAAAAATTTGATATAAAATACATAGCCCCCTCCCTGTTTCTGCATTATCTGCCGGGAGAAGACTATCGGGATTATCTTGACAACAACAGTTGGGAATAAAGCCAGCGCCGTGATCGGTAATGACCCAATTACCGTGCGTGCTCATAATGGCATACTGGACAGCAATCGTTTTTCCAGGATCTAATTGGTTCCCATGTTTGGCGGCATTAACCAATGCCTCTTGTAATCCCAACCGAATTTCGGCTTGCCAGTCCGGGGGAACTTTCGCTACGAGAAGGTCTAAAATGGGACCGAGATATAGAGTTGAGGCAAAACTGACTGTCCCCCACTTGCATTTTGTTGGACGGGGCAATAATGCAATCACGCGCTATTACCTCACTTTTTCTAAAAGCCTTTAGGAAGAGATTAATTAGTAGAAAATCGGTCAAAAAAAAGCCCATTCAGCTATTAAAAGCTGTTTCGTTTTTAATTGGAATTGCTACATTTAATTATATCAAAAATTTGACAAGGTTGAACTCTCCACGGATTAAAATCACATCTTGTTGCCCTCGAAGGACTCTTCCAAAAGGAAGTGGCACGTTCAAAGATGCCCTACAGACAAGTTACTTTCATACTGCCAAGTTAATTGATTACTTCGTTGTTTAAGTATTAACAGGATTTTTAGTTTAAGCCTGACGGTTTTTTCACCATCTGTGGGCCTTTTCAATTATAGCAGATACAAAAGACTAAAGTCTAAATCTGCCATTCATGAGGGGCTGTCGTCGGAACTTGGTTCCGACGCTTGTAAAAAGGCGGCACATTCCACATGAGCAGTTTGCGGGAAAAAGTCCGCCGGTTGAATCAGGGTGGCTTCATAGCCGCAGGCGGATAACTGTTGTAAGTCGCGAGCGAGTGTGGCAGGGCGGCAACTCAAATAAACCAGCTTTGGCGGTTGCAACTGGGCAATGGTGTCTAAAACAGCGCGATCGCAGCCTTTTCGGGGGGGATCGAGAAAAATGAGATCAGGCGCCGTCTCTAATTGGGGAAGAATCGTCTCCACGTTTCCGACATGAAATGTTACATTGTCAATCTGATTGCGTTGGGCACTGCGTCTTGCTTGCGCGATCGCGCTTGTTTGGGATTCAATGCCAATGACGTGCCGGGCTTGACGGGCAAGGGGCAGAGTAAACGTTCCTACCCCGCAATAAGCATCAACAACGGTTTCGCTGCCAGTAAGGGCTAACTTGTCTAAAATAAAATCGCACAGCACTTCTGCGGTTTCGGTATTCACCTGGAAAAACGTATCGGGGCGCAAATAAAAGGTTAATCCCGCAAATTGTTCTTCTAATTCGTCTTTACCGGCAATACAGCGCGTTTCTTTGCCGAAAATAATGTTGTTGCGTTGAGGATTGCGATTGAGACATACCCCGACTAATTCTGGGAACTGATTCAACCAAGTGTTTGCCTGGGCTTCAACTCCTTCCAGATTCCAATCCGTACTGATTAAGGTTAATAGCACCTCTCCGGTATGCCGTCCGATTCTCAGGGCTAAATGACGCAGTTTTCCGGTTTCTCGGGTTTCGTGATAAATCTCCCAACCTTGGGCTTCAATATCTTGCTTAATTTGGGCTAAAAACGGATCTAGACGAGAATCTTGAACCGGACATTGATTGAGATTAACTAATTTATGAGATCCTTTGCGGTAGTATCCCGCTTGCACTTGCCCGGTGGCGGACCGTTGGAGGGGATAAGCTACCTTGTTTCGATAGTGTAACCCGCTGCCCCGGCTTAACATTTCGGCAACCGGAGGATGGGAAATTTTGCCAATGCGTTCTAAGGCATCGATAATGATTTGCTGTTTGGCTTGGTGTTGGTAGGGGAAATCAATATGTTGCCACTGACAGCCCCCGCACTTGTCCGCCACGATACAATGGGGGCGAATCCGATGCGGCGATAGGGTTAGCAATTGTTGAAGTTTCCCATAAGCATATTTGGATTTGACGCGAACGAGACGCACTAACGCGCGATCGCCGGTCACAGTATCCGGGACAAACACGGCACGCCCTTGCCAACGCCCCACCCCATCAGCGCGATCGCTGAGATCGCTAATTTCCACTTCAATTAAACTGCCTTGTTGCCATTTTGGGGGATTTGTCTCGGTAACTGACATAATTCTCACTAATTTCTTTCCTTCAGATACTGTTAATTGTTAATGATCCATTCCTTTTGCTCGCGATCGCGACTCCGGGTTTTGCGATACTACCAGAACAACACAAGCAACAAAAATTCAATCACTTACCAAAACTTTATTATCGGGGCCAAATTTCAACTGCCTTATCAGCTAAGTGATCGGCACGACGTTTTATTTCTTCTTCATTCCAAACTGAGACGTTTTCAAAGTATCTATTAAGAGAAATGTTACTATCACTTAGATACTCTTTTTTTTCTTTAAACGGCTTATCAGATAATTCAGAATTGTATGCAGTCAGGGTTAAGTTACCAACTGTATGCAACCATTCTTTGTGTATGGTATCATATCTTTCTCCCAACATTTCCTGCCAAGATTCATTTAATTTTTGTGGCATGATATGTTCGATAGTTAAATTGTTTGGATTGACCTGCTCTTTATTTTGCCAATTTTCTAAACTTTCTAGAATCATTTTGGCGCGCTCTCTCTGATTTTGATTATATAAAGAAAAGCTTATAAAATTTTCGCAAAATTCTTGATTATTAGGCCATCTTTTATTTCCTTCAAACTCGCTTAATGTAGCGTGTAGTCCTTCAACTAAATCTTTATAACCCTTTTTTTGGATTTGGCTGTATAATTTAGTAAAAACACCGCCTAAACTTTTTGTAAGTATTTTAACAAACAAGCGACGTACGAAGTAGGACTCTAAATATTGCAAAATTTTCAAAAAATCTTGTAAGGATATAATTTCATTTTCATAACAATCGTAAATATTAATCAAGAAAATACGGCTTGTCGTAAAATCCAACCTATTTAAACGATAAAACTTTTCGCGTAACTTGGAATTTGATTCTCGCTCGCAAAAACGAATGCGTTGGTAATATCGAGTAAATCGAGTAAGTCTTTCAAGTTTTTGTTCAATTTTATTACCTTTAAAATAATTTTTTGTTTCTTTATAAACATTTTTCTGAGAAACTGATTTTCCATCCTTTCTTAAAAATGTCCAAAAAGCTGTTGTTAGCTCTTTTGCGGAATCTCCAGAATCTTTTAAATCCGCTTTAAATTCCTCTTGGATTGGCATCCATTTTTCTTTATAAAGTTTTTCCCTTTTTTCGTTTGGTAATTGCATAAAAATATAATTCCGAACTAAATCTGCTTGCGTTAACTCTTGACCTTTATAATTTAAACTTTCAAAAATCAAATAAGGATCGTCTTGTTCTTGGTCCGAAGTAATATTAATAAAAACTAATTTTTCAAGAATTACCGTTTTAAAGAGTTCGCATTGCAATTCGGTTTCTTCTTCTAAATCAGGATTAGGATTGCAAATTTTCTCATAGAAAAAATCATATGCTTCGCAAATTTTTCCTGTTTCTGTTTCCTTACATGTATTATTAATTATGGATTTATAAATGTCGCGATCTTCTTGAGTTGGCAAAATTTTGTAGTGCTTATCATCTTTTTTAAATCTATTGATTAAAGATTCTTCATGAATTTCATCCGCAATTTCTTGTAAATTTGGTTTGTTTTTCTTAATATAATCTCGTAAAGTAGCTAATAAGAGAGTTAGTGTTGTTAAACGTTGTTGTCCATCGATAACTGTAAAAGGAGAAATTCCCTCTGCGGTTCCATGCCTAGATTCGGTAACAATTGGACCTAAAAAATAAGAACCTTCGACTTCTTTTTTATAAATACTTAATAAGTCTTCCCATAAAGCTTGCCAATTTTCTTTGTTCCAGGAATAAGGACGCTGAAAAAGCGGAATTTGAAATTGTTTAGTGCCTTCTAATAAATTACGTAAACTCGTTTCTAATGCCTTCATAATTATTGCTAATCATAAATAATTAACCAATAGTAAATTTTAGCAAGTTCAATTATTTTATTTAAAAGTTTTGATAAAAACAGATAACAATTTAGCTTAACTAAAAATTATTCAGCAAATAAGCATAATTAATATTTAATTATAATTAACGGTTATTATAGCAATTCTCAGACCAATAAGGTACACTGAGAAGGAAAGACAGTAGATTAAAATAAGCGTGTCCATGCAACCTTATTCAATTGATTTTCGGAA
>PXPI01000097.1 GCA_003021905.1 Cyanobacteria bacterium SW_9_44_58
AAATTGCTTTGACGTGGAAGGGCTAACGATTAATCCTAATGGTTAGCTTGGCTTTTCCATCTATGAAGTTGTCTAAGTTCGGAGGGCTCATGGGGTTGCTGGGGTTGCCCCCGTTTGAGCGCATTTACTAATTTAGCCTGCCCATCTTTAACTGTCAACCTGTTTTCCCAATTTTTTTCCTTTTTTTTCTTTTCCTTATTTCGTGGGCGCTTTAGCAATTAACTTACCGCTACAATTGGTAAACGAATAGAGCTGTTTTGGAAAAGTTTATGATGACGCTTCCACCAAAAGTAATTTTAGAACCGTTATTTCGGGAATGGTTACAGGAAGACATTGGCCGTGGCGATCGCGCTACGAATGCCATTACAGGAACGACTAATCCTGAAAAAAAGGCAATTTGGGTTGCTAAGCAATCAGGAATCATTGTGGGGTTACCCTTTGCCGAACACATTTTTAATTTATTAGGGGAAATTCAATGGCAACCGCAACTTCAAGAAGGTAGTTTCTGTGAGGAAAAACAGGAAATTTTACACTGTCGTGCTAAGACAAATACGTTACTTAGCGGAGAACGGGTAGCGTTAAATTTAGTGATGCATTTGAGCGGCATTGCAACGCTGACTCATCGCTATGTTGAGCAAATCAGCGATTTACCCGCTCAATTAGTCGATACCCGCAAAACTACCCCTGGTTTAAGAGTGTTAGAAAAATACGCCACGCAAATTGCGGGTGCAGTCAATCATCGTTTTGGTTTAGATGATGCGGCGATGGTTAAAGAAAATCATATTCAAGCCGCAGGAGATATTAAAAATGCGATCGCGCAAGTTCGTTATTCTCTGCCCTATCCCCTGACGATTGAAGTGGAAACGACCACTCAAGCTGAAGTAGAAGCTGCCCTGGAAACTGATGTGGATATTATCATGCTTGATAATATGTCATTTCCCTTAATGAAGGAGATGGTGAATTTGATCCGAGAGAGTTCAACTCCCATCAAAACGATTGAAGCATCAGGAAATATTACCCTTGACAATATCCGAGATGTGGCATTCACAGGAGTGGATTACATTTCTACAAGTGCACCGATCACCCAAGCCAATTGGCTTGATTTGAGTATGAAGCTCTGAATCAAGTAGGTTTGGATGCAGTTAATCGCTTTGGATATTGAAAATATTTGCAATTAAAATTGCTCTGCTTAGATGTTTGCCAGCAGAAGCGCAGAGGCCCCCAAGCGATGACTAATGCCTATATATTTAATTTTTATTATAGCCTATTTTTCAAAAAATAGGTATTCAGGTTGTTTTAAGCTTTTTTATGAAATAAGGTTCGATAAATTGGTTTATTTTCTTTGAGACTTGTCACTTCCCGTTCCGTCGCTACTGGCAACGGATTCTCAGGCAACCAAGGGGGCTGTTCTCTAACAAAAGCGGGATGGGCATCAAACTGACTTGCTATTTCTTCACTAATCGATGCCACATCAGACTGCAAAAAAACACTGCCTTGAAAATCAGCATGATCATGATGAGGATTTAAGTAATCAGCTAAAGTATTAACTAATTGCGGTTGCACAATACGGCGTTTGGCATGACGCTTTTTAAACCAAGGATCAGGAAACTGAATCGTGACATAATTTAGCGAATTTGGAGGAAGAGAACCTAATAAAATCCCTAGAGAGTTATTAACATGACAAAACAAATAATAAACATTGGTAAGCCCTAATTCGTCGCGTTTGGCATTTGCTTCTTCAACTAGGGGTTCACGGATTTCTACCCCAAGAAAATTGTATTCCGGTTTAATTTTCGCCATTTCAAGAAGAAATCGGCCTCTTGCTGAACCAATATCTAAAAAAAAAGGCCGTGTTAAATCAGAATAGAGGGTTTCCCAAGAAGGCGGATTAAGCGGTGTTTGATATCTTTTGCTAAGGGGATTAACGTGCTGGCGTACTCGTACTCTTGGCAAGCGTAATACCTCCTGGATTCTTCACAAATGTTGCATTAAGCGCGATCGCCAGTAACAATATATGTCACACGCTGAGCAATGTTTGTCGTATGGTCCGCCATCCGTTCTAAATGACGAATTACTAATCCTAATAATAAAATGGGTTCCACTATTCCTTGAACCTGATTTTTAGCCAGCATTTCATAAATTTCCTCATAAGCGTCATCAACGATATTATCCATGGTTTTGACTCTTCTGCCTGCGGTACCATCTAAATCAGCCAATGCCACCAAACTGGTTGCTAACATCATTTGCGTTTGATTAGACATACTAGCTATTTGTGACAAGCAAGGATGTGGAGAATAAGGAAATAACTTCATTGCAAATTCCGCTAAATCTTCAGCATAATCGCCAATTCTTTCTAAATCTCGAATTAACTGCATAAACGCACTAATTACCCGCAAATCAGTTGCAACAGGAGCTTGTAATGTTAGAAGCTGAGCACAATCAAATTCAATTTGGCGATAGTACTGATCAATTTGCTCATCAAGTTCATTAATTTGTTGAATCACTTCTAAATTTTGATCAAAGAGAGCTTCATGACTTAAACGGAAAGACTGTTCCACCAACGCTCCCATGCGGAGAACATCTTGCTCAACTCGCTTCAAGCAACGGTCAAAGTAGGAATTTGGGGAGTTTTTTTTATAAAAAGACAAATGAGTTAATGCAAAACAAATAGATTGTTTCCAGCGAAAAAAATATAAGTAGATTCTATTAACCTAAAGTAATCTGTTTCAGTAAGAATTGACAAGTGGCAAAAAACTTTTTCTAGTCTTGAGATGATTGTGATCTGCTCTCCTCTAAGCTTGCATTAGGGAGTTCAATTTGTAACCAAGCGCCCCCAGTATCAGGATGATTTTTTGCTTGAATTCTCCCGCCATGAGCTAAAATAATTTGTCGGGTAATAGATAAGCCTAACCCTGTCCCTGAAGATTGAAATTCTTGGTTTTGGGAATCGACATTATTGTTACTGTTTTCTTGAGAAGGCTCATTGCCGCGATATAGGCGATCAAATACTCGTAAAACATCGGTTTTTGATAAGCCTTGGCCTTGATCAATCACATTAATTTGTACCCAATCTTCCGGTTTATTAATCCGATGAGACGATAACAAGAGAACTTTTACCCAAATCGTGCCTTGAAAAGGACTGTATTTGATGGCATTATCAAAAAGATTTAAGAAAACTTGCGTTAAACGAGAATAATCTGCGGTAATTGATAACGGTTGTTCGGCTTGATAATTGAAGTATATGTTTTTTTGTTGGGTAATGGGATTTAAACTTTCCCAGGCGGCGTTGATAAGCTGTTGTAGAGCAAAGGTTTCAAGTTTGAGATTTTGTTGCGATTTTTGTTCTAATTGAGAAATTTCTAACCAGTCTTCAACTAAACGAATCAGACGATTGGCTTCTTGAAGCATTTGCTCGATCCAACGACTTTCTGGAGGTTGAAGTCGTGGTTGTAGGGTTTCTGCCACTAGACGAATGGAGGTGAGAGGGGTTCTCAATTCGTGTGTAAGATCAGAAAACAAGCGATCCGAGCGTTGAGAGAGTTCTACTAAGGGTTGTTGATTTTCTAAAAAGACACCAACCCCTTCATTGGGTAAGGGATAACTGCATCCTTTAAGCGCGATCGCGTCTGAAACTTTTTCATAATCATTAGAATGTTCATCCGCAAGATTCATGGGATGAAAAACCCATTCTTGAATTTGAGGTTGTTGTGTATTCCGAGTTTGTTCAATCAGCTGATCTAGCTCATAAGAGCGAACCAATTCTAAGAGCAAGCGAACTTGGCCTGGTTGCCAGCGATTGAGCCGCAAAAGCCGACGGGCTTGTTCATTGCACCATAACAACTGATTTTCTTCATCGACTTGAATATAACCAATGGGAGCTGCTTCAATTAATTCCTGCCATAAATTCAATTCTTGTTGCAGTTTATCGGCATGGTTTTGGATCAGACGGACTTCCCGGCGTAAACGAGTACTCAAAGGCAAAGAAACATCTTCCTGATGATAAGTGGAGATTGCTTTAAGAAGCTTACGCAATTTATTTTGCCAAAAGCGTCTTTGGAAATAGTAAATGATTAATCCAAAGCCTAAACCAATTAAAAATGCGAATATAGTATTTGCGGTCATGGGTTTGATAATCTATCCCCGCTATTTAAGGATAACCGCATAGCTGTTCCTTAAACTTGAGTTGGGAGTTAATTGTAATTCCCAAAATTGAGCTTAAATTTAAGCGTTATCCAAAGCGATAGCCAAATCCTCTAACAGTAACAATATAAGAAGGGTTGCAAGGATCCGGTTCTAATTTTTCTCGAAGCCAGCGAATATGAACATCGACCGTTTTCGTATCGCCTAGAAAATCAGGCCCCCAAACCTGCTCAATCAATTGTTCCCGCGACCAGACTCTTCCTGGGGAACCAATAAACAGTTCCAGAAGTTTAAATTCTTTGGGAGAAAGGCTGATTTCCTCGCCGCGAATCGTTACTCGACATTGTTGAGGAAAGAGCGTGAGATCTTGATATTGCAGAACAGGGGATTGGAATTGACTGCTAAAGCGCTGCCGCCTTAACAACGCTCGGCAGCGGGCGACAAATTCAGGCATACTAAAGGGTTTGGTAATATAGTCATCAGCGCCGACTTCCAACCCCAGGACGCGATCGGTTTCACTGGCTTTTGCACTAAGAATGAGGACGGGAATCGTACTGCCTTGATAACGCAACCAACGACAAATATCCAAGCCATTAATTTGAGGAAGCATTAAATCCAAAACAATTAAGTCATAGGGAAATTCGCTTTGATTAGATTCCGCATTTTGCAATAAATTCGAAGCAGTTCGTCCATCTGTGGCAATAGAAACTTCGCAGCCTTCTTGTTGGAGGGAAAGCACGACCATCTCTCGAATCAGTTCTTCATCTTCGACAACCAGAATCCGAGAAAACTGGGTTAATTGCTGACTGGGGGAAGTTTTTGGTATATCAAGAGACTGCATAACACTCCGTCATGTTTTCAACGCTCTAGTCAACATATATCTTAAAACGGCACACTTTGCGTAAATGATTGTTTTTTGAGATTTAAAGTGGAATTAATTCAAAATTAGTCAATCGGATCGCGTATGTTGTTACATTTACAAACTTGGCAGGAAGTAAAGCATTATTTAGAACAGTCTCAGGGCATTATTGTGCCCATTGGTTCGACGGAACAACATGGCCCTACAGGATTAATTGGAACTGATGCCATTTGCGCAGAAATCATTGCAAAAGGGGTAGGAGAAACCACAGGCGCTTTAGTTGCCCCAACTCTGAATATTGGGATGGCATTACATCATTTAGAATTTCCTGGCAGTATTAGCTTACGTCCAACGACATTAATCCAAGTGATTCAAGATTTCCTTACTAGTTTGGCTTCTTCCGGTTTTCAACGATTCTTTTTTATTAATGGGCATGGGGGAAATATTGCGACCTTGAAGGCTGCCTTTCCTCAAACCTATGCTCATTTAGCGGATTTAAACTTGCCAAATGCCGATCAAGTGCGCTGTCATGTTGCCAATTGGTTTATGTGTCGAGAAGTTTACGAATTGGCAAAAGAGTTGTATGGGGAACAAGAGGGATCTCATGCCACACCCAGTGAAGTAGCCGTAACTCAGTATGTTTATCCTGATGCCGTTAAGGAGGCTTACTTAGACAAAGAGGTACCTTCTGGACATCCGATTTATAGCGCCGCTGATTTCCGCCGTCATTATCCCGATGGCAGAATGGGTTCCAATCCGGGATTGGCGACTCCTGAACATGGAAAACAGTTATATGAGGTTGCGGTAAAGGCATTAAGTTCTTCCTATTTGGAATTTGTTGGCAATACCAAATAAGTGATCATGGCTGATTGAGTCTTAGCCCATGTCTTCTTCTTGTTCGGAAACCGTCTGATCCCCTTCGCCATAACGGGGTTGGGGGGGAATGGCAGCCACGATCGCGTCAATGACTTTACTAACAGTAACAATTTCGATGTCTAGATCGGGAAGACTTTGCCCTTTGGGGACGATCGCGCGTTTAAAGCCCAGTTTGGCAGCTTCTTTAATCCGCAGCTCCATTTGTGCCACTAACCGAACTTGTCCCCCTAATCCCACTTCCCCAATTAAAGCAGTTAGGGGATCCACCACGCGATCGCGAAAACTTGCAACCACGGCCACTGCGATTCCTAAATCCGCCGCAGGTTCTTCCACCCCTAATCCCCCAGCGGTTGCCACATAAGCATCCAGTTTGGATAAAGGGATACCGACCCGCTTTTCCAACACTGCTAAAATTTGTTGAAGGCGATTATAATCCACCCCTGTCGTCGCCCGTCTTGGAGACGTATAACTAGTGGGACTGACTAAGGCCTGCAATTCCACAACAATAGGGCGTGTGCCTTCACAGGCAACAACAATCGCCGTGCCGGGAACTGATTCCTCCCGATTTCCTAAAAATAATTCTGAAGGGTTTTCCACTTCCTGCAACCCATTATTGACCATTTCAAATACGCCAATTTCATGGGTTGCCCCAAACCGATTTTTCACCGATCGCAATAGACGGTGGGAAGCATAGCGATCCCCTTCAAAATAGAGGACCGTATCCACTAAATGTTCCAATACTCTCGGTCCCGCGATCGCGCCTTCTTTTGTGACATGGCCGACAATTAATAGCGTAATGTTTTCCCGTTTTGCCACCTGCATTAAAGCTGAGGTACACTCTCGCACCTGTGCTACCGAACCTGGGGCAGAACTTAAAGAGGCAAAATAAAGCGTTTGAATACTATCAATAATTGCCAGCAGAGGCTTGAGAGATTCTAATTCTCGCAGGATCTCTTCTAAATCAGTCTCGGGCAACACATAAAGGTTTTCATGACTAATATTTTTCGGAGAATGACCATTGCTATCCTGATCTGTTTTCTTGTCATCAGCGGGAATATCGGTTAATCCCACCCCTAAACGAGACGCCCGCAACTTCACTTGTTGCCCTGATTCTTCTGCAGAGACATATAATGTTCGTTGAGTTTTTGCCGTTTGATTAGCAAGCTGTAACAATAAAGTAGACTTGCCAATTCCAGGATCGCCACCAATTAACACTAGAGAGCCGGGGACAATTCCACCTCCTAAAACGCGATCCAATTCCATATACCCCGACGGAAAGCGAGGCTGTTCATCATCTTGAATTTGAGAAAACTTGAGCGAAACGCGAGGTTGGGGCGGTTTATTTTTATTAACAGAAGTGGAATATTTATTAGACTGCCATCCGGTACGAGCATTACCGCTTAGTTCCGTTTGAACTTCTTCTTCAAGAGTGCCATAAGTTCCACAGTCGGAACATTTGCCAAACCATTGGGGATGCTCAGCACCGCAAGCACTGCAAACATAGATAATTTTTGTTTTAGACATTTTTAAGTTAATATGAATCCGCTTTCTTGATTTTGGTTTAAATTGTTAAGATGTATCTTCACACTCTATACCCCTAAAACCAATCTTAGAATTGATTCTTTTAGGAAAGAAGAGATAACTTAGTTTCTAGGAATCCCTCTCTAAAGGATATTCTAGAAATAGGAACCCTAAGCAATAAAATTTAGTATTACCAGCCTGTTGAAAAAATAAGGAGTGTTGAGAAATTTGGAAAATCATCAAGAACAAATTTTAGTTGTAGACGACGAAGCTAGTATTCGTCGGATTTTAGAAACTCGCTTATCCATGATTGGCTATGATGTTGTTACTGCTGCCGATGGGGAAGAAGCGATTGCAACTTTTAATGAAAATCATCCCGATTTAGTCGTTTTGGATGTCATGATGCCGAAATTGGATGGCTATGGGGTTTGTCAAGAACTCCGAAAAGAGTCTGACATCCCTATCATCATGCTAACGGCATTGGGAGACGTCGCCGATAGAATTACCGGTTTGGAATTAGGAGCAGACGATTATGTGGTAAAACCCTTTTCTCCCAAAGAATTAGAAGCTCGAATCCGCTCTGTTTTAAGGCGAGTGGATAAAGAAGGAGCTTCAGGCATTCCCAGTTCTGGGGTAATCCAAGTGGGTTCGATTAAAATTGATACTAATCGCCGACAAGTTTATAAGGGAGACGAACGTATTCGCTTAACCGGAATGGAATTTAGTCTCTTAGAGTTAATGGTAGGCCGCTCGGGAGAAGCATTTTCCCGCTCGGAGATTTTACAAGAAGTCTGGGGATATACACCGGAACGCCATGTCGATACCCGCGTCGTTGATGTTCATATCTCTCGCTTGCGAGCTAAACTCGAAGATGATCCCAGCAACCCAGAACTGATTTTAACAGCAAGAGGAACCGGCTATATGTTTCAACGAGTGACAGAAGTCGGAGAGGAAAAATCATGAGCGGGTAATTTAGTCGTTAATTTTGATTGCTTATGAAAACCTCTGATCCCAATCGGATTTTACGCCTTTTGCCCTTCATTGTTGGGGGGTTAGGAGGAACTTTATTATTAATCAATCGCATTGCAACTACTTCTTTAAGTTCATCACAAGCGCGTTCTGATGCGATTGGGGTTTTCCTCAGTGCAATTTTGATTTTAGTGGGATTAATTTGGCAACGAGTGCAACCGCGTTCACCAGAAGCCGTCACCTTAATTGGGGAAGAAGGATTTAAGTTATCTTCTAAATTATCTGAACAAGCCAGAACGGAATTAGCCTGGGCGTCTCATTTGTTGTTAACGAATACAGCCACGCGATCGCTGATTGTCTATTATCAGGGACAAGTCTTACTCCGTCGAGGGATTTTAGGAAATAATCCCAAGGTTGAACCAGGGCCAATTCTACAAAGCGTTTTAGATAAGGAAAAACCCGTTTATTTAGTGAATTTAAAGATTTATCCGGGAAGAGTTGAATTTGACTATTTGCCCGAAAATACACAAGCTGTTATTTGCCAACCTATTGGCAAAGAAGGAGCTTTAATTCTGGCAGCTAATGCCCCGCGCAGTTATACTAAGCAAGATGAAAATTGGGTAGAAGGAATTGCGGATAAATTAAGTTATACCCTTTCTAAGACAGAATTGCCAGTAGAGAATAGTTAAAGAAAAATGGTGTTAAGGACTTTAATATATCTGTGAGTTCAAAAAAAAGTATATATAACATTTCCCAGTCAGGTGAGGTACAGAAAAATAGGTACAAAAATGCCCTAAAGCTTAAACGGTGTACTCCATGAGTTCAATAATTGCTATATTATTTATTTTCCCAGAAAGAAGGAGCAATGTTTCCGGTTAAAAGATAATCATTGCCCAATTGTTCCCAACTAATATTTTCCAATATTAAAGCTTCTGTCATCTGCTTAAAACTTAAATCGCCAATGGGAGTGGGTGCTGTGACACCACCAATAATTTTCGGTGCAACAAACGCAAGAATCCGTTGAACCGTTCCGTCTTTAATTGCCTTAGCTGCTAACGTTCCGCCACATTCCCATAATACGTTGGATAATCCCCGTTTATAGAGATAATCCATGACAATTTTCGGTGTTAAAGGCGATAATTGAACAACTTCTACTCCTTGATTTTCTAATTCTTTTTGTTTTTGTGAATTTTCAGTTTCACTTAATACTAATGTTGGGGCTTGATCCGTGTTAAAAATATGAGCATCTGAGGATAAATTGAAAGTGCGAGTCAGAATAATTCGTAGCGGATTCTGCTCAGTTAATCCATGAGTGGTTAAATAGGGATTATCCTGACGAACTGTATTGCCCCCAACTATAACAGCATCACATTTGGAACGTTCTTCATAAACGCGCCGACGCGCCGGTTTATTAGTAACCCAAGCACTGTGCCCAATTGTGGTAGCAATTTTTCCATCTAAAGTCATGGCATACTTGAAAATGCCAAAGGGACGTTGATAGAGAATTCTTTGAATAAAGCCCGCATTCAGTTGACGACAGGCATGTTCTTCTACTCCTACGACAACGGAAATTCCCGCTTCTTGTAGGCGTTTTGTTCCGCCAGCAGCACTAAAATTGGGATCAGCCATTCCGATCACAACTTTTGCCACCCCAGCGGCAATGACTGCTTCGGAACAGGGAGGGGTATTTCCATAATGATTGCAGGGTTCTAGATTAACGTATAAGGTGCCGCCTCTGGCTTGTCCGCCAGCTTGAGCAAGGGCGAATACTTCGGCATGGGGTTGACCGAAACTGGGATGGTAGCCTTCCCCAACAATTGTTCCATTCTGAACAACGACAGCCCCCACTAAGGGGTTAGGTGAGGTTTGGCCAATTCCTTTGCGGGCAAGTTGAAGACAACGTTGCATCATTGCCTGATCAAATGGAGTACCGATATCAGTGGGAGTTGTGTCGTCCATAACCTTAACTGTGGTTTCTATGGTTTGTTGTTTTGTTATATTGTATAAGTTTTTCTAATTGAAAAAAGACCAAAAATACTAGAAAACTTATTAAAAAATTGCTAATGTAAAGGAGGCTTGCCAAAACGTCGTTCCTGAAATATCAATTTTATGATTTTAGAAACTCTCCCCAAAATGGAATCTCTTTCTGAAGAGCATCAAAAAACTCAGGTGCTGACGGTATTTTGTGATTTTGACGGCCCCTTAGTTGATGTTTCAGATCGATATTACAACACGTATCAGATTGCTTTGAATAAAACTCGTGAGTATTATCAGAGTCAATCTCAGTGTTTACATCTGGAACCTCTCAGTAAGGAACAATTTTGGCAAATGAAGCAAGAACGGGTTTGCGATCAAGAAATTGCGTTGCGTTCCGGCTTAGAGATGGAACATATTCCCTATTTTGTTGAACAAGTTCGGACACTTGTCAATGAGTCATTTTTATTAAAAAAGGATAAATTCCATCAGGGAGTGAATTGGGCATTAGCACTGTTGCATTCGCGAGGAGTACGCTTGGTTTTAGTGACATTGCGCTGTCAGCAACAAGTCACTCAGATATTGAATAATTATGGCTTATTACGATTATTTAGCGGGGTTTATGGAACCAGCGATGAAACAGCCGCTTATCGCAATAACGTAGAATGTAAAACTGCACTTTTAAGGCAAGCTGTTAGAGAACAAAATCATACGAAAAGCTGTATGGTTGGCGATACTGAAGCTGATGTTTTAGCAGCGAAAGCGTTAGGGATTCCTACTATTGCACTGACTTGCGGGGTACGCAGTTGCAATTATCTCCAACAGTTTGAACCGGATTATATTTATAGCGATTTGTTAACAACTGCGCATTGTCTTCTTGGGATAACTCAATCCTGTATTCCAACGGAAGCTTAAATGATTATTCCTTTTCTAGCATTTGCCAGCAGTAATTGAGGGGATAATAAATGACGGGTGCCCACAAACTGCTTAATAAAGCTGAAACAATGGCAATTTGCTGATGTTGGGTCCAAATGGGAATTAAGCGAGAAAAATCAATTAGGGTATATTGCACTGCGGTAAAAGTTTCAGCCACAACTGCCATGGCAAAAACAATCAGGGCAATGGAGATAAAATCTTCCTGAATATATTTTTCTTTTTCAATCCGTCCGGTTAAAAAACCAACAAGGGCTAAACTAAGGACATGAGAAGGATTAGCAAGGGTCATCCCATCTTGAATTAAACCGGCGACAACTCCCGCGATCGCGCCTTGCCAAGGTTGACGCTTAATGCTCCAAGCCACAACCCAAATTAATAACCAATGGGGACCTAACCCTAATAAGACCGTTCCCGGAAACCGAGTTGGCAAAAGCAAACTGCAAAAAATTAGAGAACTAACCGTCACTAAACAATTGAGCAGATAACGTTGAATGGGAGACAAGGAATAGATAATGCGCAATTAGCAATTTTAATGTGTCCCCCCTTTGAATCGGAAATAGGGGGGATCTGTTAATTAATCTGTAATGGCCTTCAAAAGGACTTCCGAGAGACTGCTGTTTCCCATTTCTGTCATAGTAATGGTATCAACAATATCAAATTTGGCTCCGGCTTCTAATAATTGATCATCAAGGGCTTTTAAATATTCAGTTACTTTGGGATCATCTCCCACTTGCACTAGAGAAATGCCTAATTCATCATCGCGATCCAGACGGCGAGAGGTTTCAATAATCAAACGCATAATGCCTTTGCGATCTTCGGGTTCGCCATCGGTAATCACGAGAAAGATTTCTCCATTGGGTTTGCTAGCACCGCTTTGTTTACGCTGAAAATAGTTGTCCACAGCATCTTCTAAAACATCGTATAAATTGGTCTTGCCCATGGGATCATTTTCAGCATAAATTTCGGCGACCTTATCTGATGTTACATTATCATACCGCTTAAAGCGACTGGAGAATAAATAGACGGTAATGCCATCAGAGTCATATTGTTCGCACTGTTGTGCTAAGGCATAAGTGGATTCTTCAGCAACTTCCCATCGAGTTTTGCCACCGGGTTGATCTTGGGTAGCCATACTCTGGCTTTTGTCAATTATTAGCGTATAATCGCGATCGCTGATTTGCGGCTGGCTTTGTTTCACGGTTGACGTAACCTCCCCATGTGATTGTGCAATGATCTAGGCGGCTTCTAGCACTGACGATAGTTTTTCCCAACGGAAAACGCGATCGCCTCCCAACTCCACAACAATTTTGACTCGCGGTTCAATTTCGTGAAACTTAGCCAAATAGCTTAATTCCTGACGAGAGAACACAACTCCTTCAATAATCCATAAAACCAACCCTTTTTTACGTTCAGGGAGCATTTCTAATTCCGAATCCACAATGGGGGGTAAATAATACGTATCCCCAACAGCCGCAGTTTGACCAATATTTTTTTTGCCTAGGTGAGGATGACGCACCCCATGAACTCCTTTTAAATAAGAGGCAGGATCGCCAAGGCCTTTTGCCGATAAACGAAGGGTTACATAACCTTTAGTTCGCAAACGGCGTTGGTAGCGTCCTTCAAAACCGCCTTCCAAGGGAGCATAAACACCAACGGCTCCCGATTGTTCCAGATCGCGAATAAATTTCTTGCCAGTGGTCAGTAATGCCATATCTCACTTTAATTTTTATGAAAAATCCTCAAACTTTATTCTGACACACTCTTACCGATGCCAAACAATCTTCATCTCCCTTTGAAAAAAAATGCCCTCACTGTTGCATAAATTGTTTAATTTTGATATGCTTTATGGTTGTGGCTCAAAAATCGCTTTGTAGCAGTCTGTATCCGTAACGACCATTTAATTGGCATTTGCGTTGACATTTGTCAAAGAACAGCAAGCTTGTTAGTTCAAATCACGGAAGCAACTGCTACCATAAAATTAGCGTGAGATAAATGACTGCTCTTGTCGTATCGTTAGGATACTGAAGAAAAGTTCAATCTAATGAGCGTTTTCTTTAAGTCTTAACGAAACTCCAGCGACAAAAACAGCTGTATTTCTAAACTGCTCAGCTTAATTTGCCCATTATCCTCTCACCCACCTTCAGAGTCGGTGACAAGGATATTGAGCCAGGAGCGACAAAAAATCTAAACTTAAGCGAAATTGAAGACGCTAAAAAATTGAGTAACGTCTTTCAAACTTCTGTTTGAGCTATCTCGGCAAATCATGCTGTTTAGATTAAAGTGATGTTGTTAATCTCAAAAGGGGGAAACCTGTGTCTGTCGGCTTAATGGGTCAAAAACTGGGAATGACTCAAATTTTTGACCAAGAACAAGGAACTGCAATTCCAGTAACAGTAATCGAACTTGGTCCGTCCACTGTCACTCAAATTAAAACACCTAACACGGATGGTTATCGTGCCATTCAAGTGGGCTATCACACGGTTAAAGAAAAAAAACTGACCCAGCCGGAAAAGGGACATTTAAAAAAAGCAAATGCGCCTAACCTGCGTCATCTGAAAGAATATCGAGTTGCCGATACTAGTGAGTATGAACTTGGACAGTCTTTAACCGTAGATTTGTTCAGTGAGGGCCAATTGGTTGATGTCAGAGGAACGAGCATTGGCCGAGGATTTGCCGGCTATCAAAAGCGCCATAAATTTTCACGGGGCCCCAAAACCCACGGTTCTAAAAACTATCGCTCTCCCGGTTCTATTGGTCCAGGAAGCACCCCAGGACGAACTTATCCCGGTACTCGAATGGCAGGACGCATGGGCAGCCAAACCGTAACCATTCGCAAATTGAAAGTTCTCCGAGTCGATAGTGAGAGAAATTTAATTCTCGTTAAGGGGTCAATTCCAGGTAAATCAGGAGGACTATTAAGTATTACTCCCAGTAATTTAGTGGGTGCTAGTGCAAATTAAATTGCGTTATACAAAGCTGATGAAGATTAAAATAATTAACTATGGTTAACTGTGTTGTTAAAAATTGGCAAGGAGAAGAGGTTGGACAAGCCAGTCTAAACCTCAAAATTGCTGACCCCGAAACAGCAGAACATATTGTCCATCGAGCAGTGGTACGCCAAACCACAAATGCTCGTCAAGGAAGTGCTTCTACTAAAACTCGTTCGGAAGTTCGCGGCGGCGGACGCAAACCCTGGCGGCAAAAAGGAACGGGACGCGCTCGTGCCGGTTCTACCCGTTCTCCCTTATGGCGAGGTGGCGGTGTCATTTTTGGGCCTAAGCCTCGCGACTATAACGTCAAAATGAATCGCAAAGAGCGACGTTTGGCCTTAAGAACAGCGCTAGCCAATCGGGGAGAAGATTTGTTGGTCGTGGAGCCGTTTGGCGATCAACTTCCTCAACCGAAAACCAAAGAGCTAGCGCAAGCGATGATTCGTTGGGGAATTGAACCAGGGGTCAGAGTGCTCATGATTCTTGATGAACTCCCAGAAACGGTGTTTTTGTCAGCACGGAATATGCCAAATGTCAAAATTATACGGGCTAATAGCTTAAATATTTACGATATTTTAGCGGCTGACAAAATTGTCACCACCCCTAATGCTATTGAGCAAATTCAGGAGGTTTATAGTGACTGAAAAAAAAGAGCGAGATTTAATTGATTTAGTCCGCACTCCGGTGATTACGGAAAAAGCGACGATTCTCTTAGAACAGAACAAATATGTCTTTGATGTGGCCAAACATGCTACCAAACCCGATATTAAAGCAGCGATTGAAACGCTGTTTGATGTCAAAGTGACAAAAGTGAATGTCCAAAATTTGCCCCGCCAAAAACGGCGTATGGGAAGATTTATGGGGACAAAACCGCAATATAAGCGAGCCATTGTCACCCTGGCTGAAGACGATAGTATTACTCTCTTCCCAGAAGTTTAATCGTTGCCTGTTATTGATTGTTGAGGCTTTCTTCCTTGTTAATAATACAATAATTAATCTCGCCATATCTCGCCATTTTCCAGGTTAAAAAACACTAAAATGGCAAATTGCCAACACTAATTCTATTGTCCTAATCTCAATCTTGTCTTAAATATGAGTATTAGATCTTATCGACCTTACACCCCAGGTACGCGACAAGCAACTGTTTCGGATTTTGCGGAAATTACCCGCTCTAAACCGGAAAAGGGGCTGACCAAACATAAACATCGTTGTAAAGGACGAAATAATCGCGGTGTGATTACCAGTCGCCGTCGAGGTGGCGGTCATAAACGCCGTTATCGATTCATTGATTTTCGTCGAAATAAACATAATGTTCCGGCAAAAGTGACCGCGATCGAGTATGATCCAAATCGCAATGCCCGAATTGCCCTCTTGCATTATCAAGATGGCGAAAAACGTTATATTCTCTGGCCTGCTGGTTTAAATGTTGGGGATACAGTCATCTCTGGTGAAAATGTTTCCTTTGACATTGGCAATGCTGTGCCGTTAAGTCGCATTCCGCTAGGAACAGAAGTTCACAATATTGAGTTAGTGGCTGGCAAAGGCGGGCAAATTGTAAGAGCTGCCGGTACTGCAGCCCAAGTTGTTGCCCGAGAAAAAGGTTACGTTAGTCTCAAACTTCCTTCCCGAGAAGTACGCATGGTACGTCAAGAATGCCTTGCTACGATTGGTCGCGTCGGCAATTCTGAACATCGCAACTTAACGCTTGGGAAAGCTGGAAGATCGCGCCATCTAGGACGACGGCCAAAAGTTCGGGGTAGCGTAATGAACCCCGTCGATCACCCCCATGGCGGTGGGGAAGGTCGCGCTCCGATTGGCCATGCTAGTCCCCTTAGTCCTAAGGGCAAACGAACCTTAGGCGCGAAAACTCGGAAATCCAAGAAGAACAGCGATAAATTAATTGTTCGTCGCCGTTCTTAAATCATCAAACGATTTTCTAGAAACATTCCTTTTGACGCTTAACTATAGAGAAGGAAAAAATTATGGGTCGCTCATTAAAAAAAGGTCCCTACGTTGACGACAAACTCCTGCAAAAAATTGAGAAACTCAACGCAGCGGACAAAAAAGAAGTTATTAAAACCTGGGCTAGAGCCTGTACCATTATTCCGCAAATGGTTGGGCACACAATTGCGGTTTACAACGGCAAACAGCATGTTCCCATTTTTATTAGTGACCAAATGGTGGGACACAAACTGGGAGAATTCGCTCCGACTCGCACCTTTCGCGGACACGCCAAAAGCGACAAAAAAGCACGAAGATAAACTGAATTCGCGAGGAAACCATCATGGCAGTAGATACCAGCACAGAAACCAAAGCGACCGCACGCTATATCCGAATGTCTCCTCATAAAGTGCGGCGGGTACTCGATCAAATCCGCGGTCGTTCTTATCGAGAAGCCCTGATTGTACTTGAATTTATGCCCTATCGCGCTTGTGATCCAGTATTAAAAGTATTGCGCTCTGCTGCTGCTAACGCTGAACACAACGAAGGGCTAGAACGCGGTAATCTTGTGATCAGCCAAGCCTACGCCGACGGAGGACCTGCTCTGAGACGCTTTCGCCCCAGAGCCCAAGGACGGGCCTATCAAATTCGCAAGCCCACCTGTCATATCACCATTGCCGTCGCGCCAACCACAGAAGAGAACTAAATAAAACATTATGGGACAAAAGATTCATCCAACTGGTTTTCGGCTCGGCGTTACAAAAGAACATCTTTCTTGTTGGTATGCCGACTCGAAACGCTATCCAGAACTGCTCCAAGAAGACTACCAAATCCGCAACTATATCGATAAAACCTTAAACAATGCTGGCATTTCTGCCACTCGTATTGAACGTAAAGCTGATCAAATCAGTTTACAAATCCATACCGCTCGTCCTGGGGTTGTGGTTGGTCGCGGCGGAAGCGGAATTGAATCCTTGCGGCATGGGCTGCAACAATTGCTTGGAGGAAACCGCCAAATTAGCATTAATGTGACCGAAGTGTCTCGTGTTGATGCTGATGCAGTTTTAATTGCAGAGTATATTACTCAACAACTGGAGAGACGCGTATCCTTCCGTCGAGTTGTCCGTCAAGCCATGCAACGGGCACAAAGAGCAGAAGTTGAAGGCATTAAAATTCAAATTAGCGGACGGCTCAATGGTGCAGAAATTGCTCGCACTGAATGGACAAGAGAAGGACGCGTTCCCTTGCATACCTTAAGAGCTGATATTGACTATTCTTACCGGACTGCCGAAACTATCTATGGGATTCTCGGGGTCAAAATTTGGTTATTCAAAGGAGAAATTCTCCCCGAAGACGAAGAGCAACAAGACATCCCAGCCGGTCCCAATCGTCGTCGTCAACAATTTGAAGACCGTTCTGGCGAAAGCTAGGCTCGGTTATCCATTAATGATTTAAGGATCAATCATCATGTTAAGTCCTAAGCGCACTAAATTTCGCAAACAACAAAGAGGGCGGCTAAAAGGATTATCCAGCCGAGGGAACACGATTAACTTTGGCGAATATGCCCTGCAAGCCCTAGAACCCTCTTGGATTACATCTCGGCAAATAGAAGCTGCCCGTCGTGCCATGAACCGCTATCTACGTCGCGGCGGCAAAATCTGGATTCGCATTTTTCCTGATAAACCTATCACCATGCGAGCTGCAGAAACACGGATGGGTGCGGGAAAAGGCAATCCTGAGTACTGGGTAGCCGTGGTTAAGCCAGGACGTATCATGTTTGAATTGGGCGGTGTTGACCAAGATGTTGCCCAAGAAGCCATGCGTCTTGCTGCTCAAAAACTTCCCATTAAAACGAAATTTGTCGTACGTGAAGAATAGGGAGGACTCATGCCATTGCCAAAAATTGAAGATGCACGGGCCTTAAGCGACGAAGAATTAGCCCAGGAAATTGTTTCTGCTAAGCGAGAGCTTTTCAAATTGCGATTTAAACAAGGAACACGGCAAGAAGGGCAAGCCAAACCTCATGAATTTAAGCACCTTCGCCATCGCATTGCTCAACTCTTAACCGTGGAACGAGAGCGAGAACTTGCTAAAGAAAAACAAGCATCATCCACATCGGAAACAGTAGAGGAATAAATCAACCATGACAACAAAAGAACGCATGGGCGTTGTGGTCAGCAATAAAATGCAAAAGACGGTGGTGGTAGCGGTAGAAAATCGCGCCCCAAGCCGCAAATACGGTAAAACCGTAGTGACCACAAAGCACTATAAAGTTCACGACGAAGACAATGCCTGTCAAGAAGGGGATCGCGTTTGTATTCTAGAAACCCGTCCCCTCTCAAAAACCAAACGTTGGAAAGTCGCTTCCATTATTGAATCCGCTAGCGGCCAAAAGTCGCCTCAACCTATTTCATCACCAACAGAACAACAATGATTCAACAAGAGAGCCTTCTAAATGTCGCAGATAACAGTGGTGCCCGCAAAATTCAATGTCTACGCGTAATGCGGGCAGGAAACGCTCCTTATGCCCGAATCGGCGATGTCGTCATTGGGGTTGTTAAAGAAGCACTTCCCAATATGCAAGTCAAAAAATCTGATATTATCCGCGCTGTTATCGTTCGTACCTGTTATCCACAAAATCGAGACAGTGGTATGACCATTCGGTTTGATGATAATGCTGCTGTTTTAATTAACGCTGATGACAACCCCAGAGGAACGCGGGTTTTTGGACCTGTAGCTCGGGAACTCCGAGATAAAGACTTTACGAAAATCGTCTCACTGGCACCGGAGGTTTTGTAAGATGTCTAAAAAAAACCGGACACAATCCCTACCGAAAAGTTACAAAATGCACGTCAAAAAAGGCGATACCGTACAAGTAATTTCTGGCAAAGATAAAGGCAAAGTCGGAGAAATTCAACGGGTTATCCCTACTGAGTCAAAAGTAGTCGTGGAAGGGGTTAATGTTCGCACTAAGCACAATAAACCGACTCAAGAAGGAGAAAAAGGGCAGATTACGACATTTGAAGCTCCTATCCATAGCTCCAATGTCATGCTCTATTCCAATAAAGAATCTTGTGCCTCTCGGGTTAGTTATACCTACACTGAAGACGGGCGCAAGGTAAGAATGCTCAAAAAAACAGGCGAAATTATCGATTAATGATTCACCTCTCAATCCCTGACCAAGCCCAGGGAACTTACTTGAGAATAAAAGCCTATGACACAACGACTAAAAACCACGTATAAAGAAACAATTGCTCCCCAACTCCAACAAGAGTTCGGTTATCGCAACATTCACCAAATCCCCAAAGTAGAAAAAGTTACTGTCAATCGGGGATTAGGAGAAGCTTCCCAGAATGCCAAAGCCCTAGAATCATCCATTGAGGAAATTGCCACCATTACGGGGCAAAAACCGGTGGTGACTCGCGCTAAAAAAGCAATCGCGGGCTTTAAAGTTCGTGAAGGAATGCCAGTTGGAGTAATGGTGACACTGCGCAACCAACGCATGTATGCCTTTTTAGACCGCTTAATCAACGTCGCTTTACCTCGAATTCGCGATTTCCGCGGCATTAGTCCCCGGAGTTTTGATGGACGAGGCAACTATAATTTAGGGCTGCGAGAGCAAATTCTTTTCCCCGAAATTGAATACGACAGCATTGATCAAGTCCGTGGAATGGATATTGCTATCATTACCACCGCCCAAACCGACGAAGAAGGTCGTGCCCTACTCAAAGCAATGGGAATGCCCTTCCGAGAAAAATAAGACCTGCGTACTCAGCAACAGGAGGGAAAATAGCAACTAATGGCATCGACAGACACAATTTCTGATATGCTCACGCGGATTCGCAATGCTTGCATGGTCCAACATGACACCACAGCGGTTCCATCGAATAAAATGAACCGAAGCATTGCCCGAGTGCTTAAAGAAGAAGGATTCATTGACAACTATCAAGAAGTCGGTGAAGGGATAAAAAAACAAGTTCTGATTTCTTTACGATATCAAGGTCGCAACCGAAAACCGATTATTAAAAAACTCACCCGTGTTAGCCGACCGGGCTTAAGAGTTTATTCCAACCATAAAGAACTTCCCCGTGTCCTCGGCGGGATTGGCATTGCCATTATTTCTACATCCAGCGGAATCATGACGGACCGTGAAGCCCGCAAACGGGGGATCGGCGGCGAAGTCCTCTGCTATGTTTGGTAAATTGATCATTGACTTAAGGAGCGCTTATTATGTCACGGATTGGCACACTTCCCATTTCCGTTCCTGACAAAGTTGAGATTTCCATTGACGGAAAATTCGTTAAGGTAAAAGGACCTAAAGGAGAACTGGAACAAACCTTGCCTGACTTTGTCACCCTAGAACAAGAAGAGAATCAACTGAAAGTTCACCGCACCCATGACTCTCGCAAAGCAAGAGAACGCCATGGTTTAGCTCGCACCCTCGTTGCCAATATGGTACATGGGGTTTCTCAAGGGTTTGAACGACGCTTGCAAATTCAAGGGGTGGGATATCGCGCCCAGGTGCAAGGGCGTACACTAGTTTTGAATGTTGGCTTTAGCCATCCTGTGGAAATTACGCCTCCCGAAGGGCTCGAAGTTAACGTAGAAAAAAATACAGACATTATTATTAGCGGTATTAATAAAGAACTTGTGGGTAATCTCACTGCCAAAATTCGAGCGGTTCGTCCCCCTGAACCCTATAAAGGAAAAGGCATTCGTTATCTCGGGGAACAAGTTCGACAAAAAGCCGGGAAAGCAGGGAAGAAATAATTAGTAACGATGAGAAATACTCGCAAACAACTAATCAAACAGCGCCATCGCCGGATTCGGCAAAAACTGAATGGCACAGCGGAACGCCCTCGTCTAGCAGTGTTTCGTTCCCATCAACATATTTATGCCCAAGTGATCGACGACAACAAACAACATACGCTAGTTTCGGCCTCGACTGTCGATCGCAATTTACGGCAAACTTTAAATCGTACTCGGACTTGCGAAGCCTCGGCAGCGGTGGGGAGTCTTCTCGCCGAACGCGCCTTAGAACAAGGGATTAAGCAAGTTGTGTTCGATCGGGGCGGCAATAAGTATCATGGACGTGTCCGGAGCCTCGCTGAAGCTGCCCGAGAAGGTGGACTAGACTTTTAAATATTGGGAGAATTTTATGGCAAAGCGCAACCAAAGCAAAAAAGAAGATACTCAATTTCAAGAGCGCGTCATTCAGATTCGGCGCGTCAGTAAAGTTGTCAAGGGTGGGAAAAAACTCAGTTTCCGCGCGATCGTGGTTGTCGGCAACGATCGCGGCCAAGTGGGCGTTGGCGCCGCTAAAGCAGGGGACGTCATTGGGGCAGTTCGGAAAGGTGTGGCCGAAGCCAAAAAAGAACTCGTTGATATTCCCATTACCAAAAGCAATTCTATTCCCCATCGTGCCAATGGATTTGCCGGCGGCGCCAAAGTAATGATTCGTCCTGCTGCCCCAGGGACTGGTGTTATTGCTGGTGGGGCTGTACGTACAGTGCTCGAATTATCTGGGGTAAAAAACATCCTCGCTAAACAACTAGGTTCTCAAAATCCCCTTAACAATGCTAGAGCAGCGATTAATGCCCTGGCTTCCCTACGAACCTTCAAAGAAGTTGCAAATGAGCGCGGTGTTCCTTTAGAACAAATCTTTTCCTAACTGTTTCGTTTGACAACGGGTAAACCAGAATATACGACGAATTAAGACTATGAGACTACATAATCTACAACCAAAAAAAGGTTCTCGCAAACGTCGTCATCGAGTGGGACGCGGTATTGCAGCTGGACAAGGAGCTAGTTGCGGCAAAGGAATGCGGGGTCAAAAAGCCCGGGCCGGTTCAGGTCCCTTTAGTGGCTTTGAAGGGGGACAAATGCCCCTTTATCGGCGTGTTCCCAAGCTAAAATACTTTACGAGAGTTAACCCGCGCCGGTACACTACCATTAATGTTAGTCGGTTAGCTAATCTCACACCGAACACGGAAGTTACCCTGAATAGTCTTATGGAAGCTGGTGTTATTAAACAGCCTCAGGGCCCCCTAAAAATTTTAGGGGATGGTGAGATTAATATTCCTCTGCAAGTGAAAGCCGGTGCGTTTACCAAATCGGCTCGTCAAAAAATTGAATCGGCAGGGGGAAGCTGTGAGGTAGTATCTTAACCTCTGACAGTGAAAAGCCCAACCCAACATCCATCCAATTTCAATATCGGGGAGAGATAATCCTTCATGGTTGTTAGTCGAGAACGAACCCCAAACGCACAAGAAACATTTATGCAGATGGCGCAAGCGGCAGGTTTGCGAAGTCGCTTGCTCATTACCATCGGTTTAATTTTATTAGTTCGCCTGGGCGTTCAAATTCCGGTGCCCGGATTTGATCGCGAAGTGTTTGCAAACGCAGTAGAGGGAAGTGCGCTTTCAGGTTTTTTGAATTACTTATCTGGTGGCGGATTTTCTACAGTAGGAATTTTTGCCCTAGGTATTATTCCCTTTATTAATGCTTCCATTATTATGCAGTTGCTAACAGCGGGCCTTCCTTATTTAGAAAACTTACAAAAAAACGAAGGGGAAGCCGGACGACGGAAAATTTCGCAAATCACCCGTTATGTCGCACTTGCTTCAGCAGTATTTAATGCCTTTGGGTTAGCAACGTTTGTCCAAAATTCAGGTGCCGCTTATAATCCGGGTCCGCTATTTTTATTGGAAACAGTTATTGCCCTTAGTGCCGGTTCTATGTTTGTGATTTGGATAGCAGAATTAATCACAGAACGTGGCATTGGCAACGGTCCCTCATTATTAATTTTTGTCAATATTGTTGCTGTTTTGCCAAGCACTCTCGGAAATACTATTGAATTTGCTCAAACGGGAGGACGAGAAGCAATTGCCCAAGTTTTAATTCTTGCCTTAGTCTTTTTGGTGATGATTGTGGGCATTGTATTTGTGCAAGAAGGAACTCGTAAAATTCCGATTATTTCGGCACGTCGCCAAGTTGGACGGCGCTTGTATCGAGAACGCACAAGCTATTTACCCTTACGGGTTAACCAAGGTGGTGTTCTTCCTATTATCTTTGCTTCCACAATTTTAATTTTGCCGTCTTCCCTAGGTCATCAAGGAGGCGGAGAAGAACAAACTGGAATTATGGCAACGCTCAATGAATTTCTCATTCAAATTTCTACTTACCTGAATCTCAGCGGACCCACACCTTGGCTCTATGTGGCTGTGTATTTAGTGCTGATTCTATTTTTCAGCTACTTTTACACCTATTTAATTGTTAATCCTGTGGATATGGCTCAAAACTTGAAAAAAATGGGAGCCAGCATCCCTGGGATTCGTCCTGGCCAAAAAACAAGCCAGTATTTAGAAAAAGTAATTAACCGCTTGACCTTATTGGGAGCAATTTTCCTTGGCATTGTTGCAACAGTGCCTACAGCTGTAGAAACAGCAACTGGGGTAACAACCTTCCAAGGGTTGGGCGCTACTTCCCTTTTGATTTTGGTTGGGGTGGCAATTGATACTGCTAAACAAATTCAAAGCAGTGTCATTTCTCAACGATACGAAGGTATGGTGAAACAATAGCGGTAATTTGTTGTTGGTTATTTGTTATTGATTTCAAAGGAATAACAAATAGCTAATAACAAGTGAATAATAGGAGATTAACAAAATTAACAATTTGAACCAATCAATGACTCAATATTCTCGATTAATTTTTTTTGGGCCTCCTGGTGCTGGTAAAGGTACCCAAGCCAAAATGCTATCTAAAGAGTGTGAGATTCCCCATATTGCCACTGGAGATATTTTACGGGAGGCAATCGCACAACAAACAGAAGTCGGACAAAAAGCCCAAGCCTATGTGGAAAAGGGAGAACTTGTTCCTGATGAAGTCCTAGCGGAACTCATTCGCAATCGCCTTCAGCAACCGGATGCTCAATCCGGTTGGATTCTCGACGGTTTTCCCCGCACTCTGAAACAAGCTCAATTTTTAGATCAGCTTTTGAGTGAACTTAATTCGTCCTATGACTTAGTGATTTATTTAGATGTTCCTGATGAAATTTTAATGGAACGGCTATTAGGGCGCGGACGTCAAGATGATACGGAAGAAACGATTCGTCGTCGTTTAGATGTTTTCTATAATCAAACGGCAGAATTAATTGATTTTTATCAACAACGGAATCACTTTTTACAAATCAACGGCAATCGACCTCTTCCCGAAGTAACACAGCAGATTAAAACTGCTATGCAAGAAGGCAACTAAAGTTTCCATCAATTTTTGCTAACATTAGTGAGGGGTATTATGGCAACTCCTTGCTTGTTTCCCCTAGCTGTGACTTGAAGAGGCCACGTTTTTAGACGTTCGGTTCAAGGAGAAAACAAACCAAATATGTCTAAGCAAGATTTAATTGAGATGGAAGGGACAGTCACTGAGTCCTTGCCAAATGCAATGTTTCGGGTCGATTTAGAAAATGGCTATAATGTTTTAGCCCATATCTCTGGGAAAATTCGCCGTAACTATATCAAAATTTTACCAGGAGATAAAGTGAAGGTGGAATTAACTCCCTATGACTTGACCAAAGGACGAATTACTTATCGTCTCCGTAAAAAATAACATAAAAATTGACAAAAACGTTATGAACGTGATATGGTTATGGGCTTGTAGCGTTTAAAAAAGACTTATGAAAGTACGGCCTTCAGTGGGAAAAATTTGTGAGCGGTGCCGAGTTATTCGTCGCAGAGGGCGAGTAATGGTCATCTGCTCTAATCCTAAGCATAAACAACGTCAAGGATAAAACGCAATTATCCAAATCGTAGCAGAAAACAGAACAAACTAGGGAGAGCAACGTGACACGGATTGCAGGAGTCGATATTCCGCGGAATAAACGAGTTGAAATTGCCCTAACTTATATTTATGGGATTGGGGTGTCTCGTTCCCAAGAAATTTTAGCCGCAACAAACCTTAATCCCGATAAGCGGGTCAAAGACCTTGACATTAATGAGGAAACAACCCTTCGCTCTTATATTGAAGAGAATTATCAAGTAGAAGGGGACTTGCGGCGACTGGAAAATATGAACATTAAACGTCTAGTGGACATTGGCACTTATCGCGGTCGTCGTCATCGGTCAGGATTGCCGGTACGCGGTCAGCGGACTCGTACCAATGCCGAGACTCGCCGTGGTAAAAACGCTAGTGCTGGTGGTAAAAAGAAACCCCAACCTAAAAAATAAACTGACATTTGCCCACGTAATTCATCTCTAACTTGTAGTAACTCACATCGAAACGAATATGGCGCGACAAACGAGAAAAGGTTCTTCAAAAAAAACGAAACGCAATGTGCCTAACGGGGTTGCTAACATTCAATCTACGTTTAATAATACCCTAGTCACCATTGCTGATACGAAAGGCGACGTCATTTCTTGGGCTTCTGCCGGTTCCAGCGGTTTCAAAGGGGCAAAAAAAGGAACCCCTTTTGCGGCGCAAACTGCGGCGGATCAAGCGGCGCGACGAGCCACAGAACAAGGGATGCGTCAAGTCGAAGTCATGGTAAGCGGCCCTGGGGCGGGTCGAGAAACAGCAATTCGCGCTCTGCAAGGAGCCGGTTTAGAAATTACCCTGATTCGCGATGTTACCCCGATTCCCCACAATGGGTGTCGTCCTCCGAAACGTCGTCGCGTCTAAGACAAGCAAGGCCCATTTGGGGTCTCCAAATGAATCTATCAAGTCAAGAAATTGAACCTGCTGGTGTTGTCTAAGCTTGCGAGCTAAGGTTAAACAAGGGAAAGGAGAGCAGTTTAAACCAACATCTCCTCACAAATCCCCTCGTTGGAGTAAAGTGGAACGTTACGTTTACCTAGAACAACAACATCGTACCGTTCACTAAAAAGACCAAATCCGATTCTAGGGACTGTGGCGACTTTAAATGCAACTTGCTGATGATTTAAGTGGAAGCTGGAATCTAGGCATTTGTTGGCAAACTAGCAACATACAAAAACACACAAATTAAGTTTCTCAGCTGTTTGTATCGGGTCTCAAATTACCAAATAATTAATTCTGGCCTGATTTGTGCTCATTGGTCAAGATAAAGGGAGGTTGCTCTGTGGCGCAGCTAAAAGACTTTACTGTCGATTGTGTCGAATCCAAAACTGATTCTAAAACACAAAACCAATATAGTAAATTTGTCTTGGAACCGTTAGAGCGGGGTCAAGGCATTACAGTGGGGAATGCTCTCAGACGGGTTTTGTTATCAAATTTAGAAGGAACTGCCGTAACTGCGGCTCGCATTGCCGGCGTTACCCATGAATTTGCCACTGTACCAGGAGTTAGGGAAGATGTCCTAGAAATTTTACTGAATCTTAAAGAGCTTGTCTTCCGAAGTTACTCTCCCGGACCTCACATTGCCCGCTTAGTTGCAACGGGGCCGGCTACCGTAACTGCTGGGGAATTTAATTTACCATCAGAAGTGGAGGTTGTTGATCCCAGTCAGTATGTGGCGACCTTAGCCGATGGCGCGAAGCTAGAGCTAGAAATTCGCATCGAACGCGGCAGTGGCTATCGCATGGTGGATCAAGAAAAGGAAGATGTGAGTTCCTTAGATTTTCTACAAATTGATGCTGTCTTTATGCCAGTGTCGAAAGTGAAATACGACGTAGAAGAAACTTATTTTGAGGAAGGAATCGGCAAGGATCGCTTAACTTTAGAAATTACTACCAATGGCAGTATTCAGCCTGATGAAGCCCTCTCCCAAGCTGCCACTATCCTTGTGGGATTATTTCATCCGCTAGGAGATTTAAATATCCAACCTTCTCAAGAAGAGGAGCAAGAAGAGGAAGATCCCAATGGACAAATTCCCATTGAAGAATTACAACTGTCGGTGCGAGCTTATAATTGCCTAAAACGAGCTCAAATTAACTCAGTTGCCGACTTACTAGATTATACCCATGAAGACCTTTTAGAAATTAAGAATTTTGGGCAAAAATCAGCGGAAGAAGTCGTTGAAGCGTTACAGAAACGCTTAGGCATTACACTTCCTCAAGAAAAATCTGCCGCTAGTTAAACCATGTTTCTCCAACATTTACATTAATAACGATCAGTGAAAAGGAGGCTGAATCTATGCGTCATTGTCGTCGTGTTAAAAAATTAGGTCGCGCTGCCGACCAGCGCAAAGCATTATTACGCTCTTTAGCGACGGAACTGATTCGACACGGGCAAATTAAAACCACTAAAACCCGTGCCAAAGCAGTTCGTTCGGAAGTGGAAAAAATTATTACCCTGGCTAAAGATGGATCGTTGGCAGCCCGCCGACAAGCCCTCGGTTATTTATACGATAAAAACTTGGTTCATGCCTTGTTTGAAAATGTACAAGAGCGGTATGGGGATCGCAATGGGGGATATACCCGTGTCTCAAGAACCATACGTCGGCGAGGAGATAATGCAGAAATGGCTGTTATTGAATTAGTTTAATAAGGGAGGAATATTGGCTAGTCAGTCAGCTAAAACCAAACGCGTTGCCCTGGTTATTCAATACGTGGGAACCGGTTTTTATGGCTGGCAACGCCAACCTTGCTACCGAACCGTCCAAGAAGAAATTGAACGGGCGATCAATCAAACGATCGCGCTTGATGCTTCCCAAACGCGAATTCCTCTCCATGGAGCAGGGCGAACTGATAGCGGGGTTCACGCCGCAGCGCAAACTGCTCACTTTGATATCACAAGCCCGATTCCAGGGGAAAAAGTTGCCGCTATCCTGAACAATAACTTACCCCAGGATATTCTTATTCGAGCATCAGCAGAAGTGCCTCAAAATTGGCATGCTCAGTTTTCGGCAAGTTGGCGCCGTTATCGGTACACTTTGTATACAGCGGCTGCCCCAAATTTGTTTGTTGCTCCCTTTAGTTGGCACTATTACTATGCCCCTCTAGAGGTGGGCAAAATGGCAACGGCATTAAATGCGTTGTTGGGGTATCATGATCTAGCGGCGTTTTGTCGTGCTGGCTCTACCCGAGCGCACACTTGGGTCAATGTTCAGGATGTACAGTGCATCCGCAAGGATCCCTTTGTGGAAATTGAAATTCAAGCCGATGGCTTTTTATACGGCATGGTGCGCTTATTGGTAGGATTGCTAGCTAAAGTTGGCATTGGCGATATCAGTTTAGAAACCTTTGCTGAAATTTGGACTCAAAAGCAGCGCGATCGCGTGAAATATGCCGCTCCGGCGAAAGGGCTTTGTCTGTTAAATGTGGGATATGATCACTTTCCCTTTCCCAAATCCATTTGGTTTGATAGTCAACCTCATTATTACTTTAATACAGCAAAATCACTATGACACTCAATCAAACTCCTTTACCCAACACAGAAACCGAAGAAAGACAATGGTATGTCATCGATGCGACCGGCTATCGCATCGGTCGTCTTGCCAGTGAAATTGCCAAGATCATTCGCGGTAAAAATAAATCCCATTTTACCCCTCATATGGATACAGGGGACTTTGTCATTGTTATTAATGCGGAAAAGGTTACCATTAGCGGCAATAAACCCAATGAAAAACTCTATTTCCGCCATTCCCAACGACCGGGCGGGATAAAAACGGAAAGCTTTAATCAACTTCAACGCAGAATTCCCGAACGCATTATTGAACAAGCAGTAAAAGGAATGCTCCCGAAAAATCGGTTAGGTCGGCAACTGTTTAATAAACTGAAAGTCTATGCTGGCCCAGAACATCCCCATCAAGCCCAAAAACCGGTAGAAATTACCGTTTAATAGAGAAAATTATGCTGTCTAACTCACGTTAAGGAGATCATTTTATGCAAGCGACTGATAACAATCGCGTTGTCTATTGGGGAACAGGCCGCCGTAAAAGCTCAACGGCCAGAGTTCGTCTGATTCCCGGTAATGGCAACATCAACATTAATTCCCGCAATGGCGATGATTATTTCAACTACGATCCTAAGCACATTGCTACCATCAAAGCCCCGTTGGAAACCTTAGGCTTGGAAAATGATTATGATGTTTTCGTCAATGCCAATGGCGGCGGTTTAACCGGACAAGCAGAGGCGGTACGTTTAGGCGTAGCAAGGGCTTTATGCAAACTGGATCCTGAAAATCGGACTCCTTTGAAGATTGAAGGCTATCTCACTCGGGATCCTCGCTCGAAAGAACGGAAAAAATACGGCTTACGGAAAGCCAGAAAATCGCCGCAATACTCAAAACGCTAAAATGAAACAGAAGAGAGCATCATCGCTTGCTCTCTCGATTTGTAAAAGAGTGAAACATAGGAGGGAATTATGGCAAAAGAGGGCATTCACCCCGAATGGTATCCAGAAGCAAAAGTCATTTGTAATGGCGAAGTCGTCATGACAGTGGGAGCAACGCAACCGGAACTTCACGTGGACGTTTGGTCTGGCAATCATCCCTTTTATACGGGGAACCAGAAAATTATTGATACGGAAGGGCGAGTTGACCGCTTCCTGCGGAAATACGGCATGTTTGACGATCGCTCAGAAGATAACGAGAATCAGGAATAATATTAATTGCCTTATTCATGACTCCCTAAGCAGCGATCATCGCTTTTTATTTTTAATCTCTTCATCTGGCAGCGAAAACCTGTTATTTATTACGAATTAACCTGATGGCTGAATCCTACGTCCTAGAAAAACTGCGCTCAGTAGAAGAAACCTACAACGAGTTAACACGTCGTTTGGGCGATCCTGATATTGCTACTGATCCAGAAGAATTGCAACGAGTGGCAAAAGCTCGCTCTTCTCTGGAAGAAACAGTACAAATCTATAATCAGTGGAAGCAAACCCAAAAAGACTTGGAAGAAGCGCAAGAAGTCTATAAGGAAGCCAAGGGCGATCCCCAGATGCAAGAACTTGCGTCTTCCGAAGTGCAGGAGTTGGAAGACAAACTTGAACAACTGGAACATCGCTTGAAACTCATGTTACTCCCGCGCGATCCCAATGATGAGAAAAACATCATGCTGGAGATTCGTGCTGGGACCGGAGGCGATGAAGCCTGCCTTTGGGTGGGCGATTTAGTAAAAATGTATTCCTGTTATGCAGAAAGTCAAGGCTGGAGTATTAATCTAGCCAGTGAATCGATTTCTGAAACTGGCGGCTTTAAAGAAGCCATCTTAGAAATAAAAGGCGATCGCGTCTATAGTAAGCTAAAATTCGAAGCCGGAGTTCATCGGGTACAACGGGTTCCGGTTACTGAAGCTGGCGGACGGGTTCATACCTCCACTGCAACTGTAGCGATTATGCCGGAAGTGGATGATGTGGAGGTGGAAATCGATCCCAAAGAGGTGGAAATTGGTACGGCGCGTTCCGGTGGTGCCGGGGGACAAAACGTTAACAAAGTCGAAACAGCAGTGGACTTATTGTATAAACCTCTCGGCATTCGCATTTTCTGTACCCAAGAACGTTCGCAACTCAAAAACCGGGAACGAGCCATGCAGATTTTGCGAGCCAAACTGTACGAAATGAAACTGCGGGAACAAAACGAATCCGTTACCTCTATGCGTCGCTCGCAAGTTGGAACTGGCGCCCGTTCTGAAAAAATCCGAACCTACAACTATAAAGACAACCGCGTAACCGACCATCGCTTGGGAGAGAATTTTAATCTAGAAGCCCTATTAGAGGGGGACTTGGAAGAAGTCATTCAAGCCTGTATTGCAAAAGATCAGCAAGAACGTTTAGCTGAATTAATGGAAAAATCCGAATAATGGTAAAATTACAGTAAAATTGCAAAGTTAACGTAAAATATCGCAAAATGATCAAATCAGGCTTGATCGTCTCAATTGGATGACATCATATCGGGGATCAATGATAAACGCCTTCACATCCAAACCGAAAATGGTAGAAGCCATCCAGTAAAGCATGCAATGCGATCAAGAGTGATAGTATCATGTCGGTGAAACACGCAAAAGTAGAGAAAAGCCTATGACACATGCACCGATTGCCCCGGTGGTGCTAGTGATCCTTGACGGTTGGGGTGAACGCCAGAGCCAAGATGCCAACGCGATCGCGCAGGCGAAGACGCCCATTATGAACAGCTTAAGAGAAGTCTATCCTTTGACGCAGCTGCAAGCGTCGGGGAAAGACGTTGGCCTGCCTGAGGGACAAATGGGGAACTCAGAAGTAGGCCATCTCAATATTGGTGCTGGGCGAATCGTCCCCCAGGAACTCGTTCGCATCAGCGATGCTGTGGAAGATGGTTCAATTTTAGAGAACCCAACTCTAGTCCAAACTTGCCAAAATATCAAAGCCAGTCAAGGAAAACTGCACCTGATGGGTTTATGTTCGGCAGGCGGCGTTCATTCCCATATTTCCCATTTGCTGGGGTTATTAAAACTTGCCAAAGCCCAAGGAATTGAAGAAGTTTGTATTCATGCCTTTACCGATGGGCGCGATACCAATCCCACTGATGGCATAGCAGCCCTGCAACAAGTTCAAGATTACACGGAACAAGTGGGAGTGGGGCGCATTGTTACCGTTAGCGGTCGGTATTATGCCATGGATCGCGATCGCCGCTGGGAACGTATCCAAAAAGCCTATGACGTGATTTGTGAAAAAGACTGTGAAGACGAAACCTCTCCCACAGAACTTCTCCAACAGCATTACGAGTTAGGCGTGACGGATGAATTTATTCCGCCCACTCGCATTGCCTCTGGCGGAGTAGAAGCAGGAGACGGAGTCATCTTTTTCAACTTCCGTCCCGATCGCGCCCGACAACTAACGGCAGCCTTTGTTAGTTCCGATTTTGACGGTTTTGAACGGGAACAAATCCAACCGCTTCACTTTGCCGCTTTTACCCAATACGACACAACTCTCCCGGTAGAGGTAGCCTTTAAACCCCAAAACTTAACCAATATTTTAGGGGAAGTCATTGCTAAAGAAGGACTGCAACAGTTCCGCACTGCCGAAACTGAAAAATATCCTCACATCACTTACTTTTTCAATGGTGGCGAAGAAACCCCCTTTCCAGGAGAGGATCGCAAACTCATTGATAGTCCTTTAGTTGCCACTTATGATCAAGCCCCGGCCATGTCTGCAGAAGCCGTGACGGAAGTTGCTTGTGCAGCAGTGGAAAAACAAGTGTATTCTCTCATTGTGATTAATTACGCCAACCCGGATATGGTTGGTCATACGGGCAACATAGAGGCAGCCATTACTGCCGTTGAAACCGTTGATCATTGCTTAGGACAACTCCTGGAAAGTATTAGTAAAGTAGGAGGGACTACCCTGATTACAGCAGATCACGGTAACGCCGAATATATGGCAGATAAAAACGGTAATCCCTGGACAGCCCATACTAACAATTTAGTTCCCTTCTTGCTAGTGGAAGGAGAAAAACGGAAAATTCCCGGACATGGAGGTGAAGCGCAACTCCGAGAAGGAGGTTGTCTAGCTGATTTAGCGCCAACGATTCTACAAATTCTGCAACTTCCGCAACCGGAAGAAATGACAGGCCAGTCCTTAATTGCAAGCAGCGATATTCAAGTAAAACAGAATCGCACGCCAGTAGATATTTCACTATAAGGTTTGATATCTTAGAAACTCTACCATCAACCAGAAACGAAAATGACAATTGATCAACTCGTAGAAATTATTTCGATTGTTTCGGCAATTTTATTAATTGTCCTCGTGCTCCTCCATTCTCCCAAAAGCGATGGCTTAGGGGGGCTGAGCGGTCAATCGGAGCTCTTTAGCAGTACGAAAACCGCTGAAAAAAACCTCAATCGAATTACTTGGGCGTTAGGATTGGTTTTTATCAGCAGTACCATTATTCTAAGCGCAGGCTGGGTTTAAAGGGCTGGTGACTGCTTCTTTAATTAAGTCACTCTTGGATTAAGCAGATATAGCGTTTGTTTTTGTTATTAACTCCCCAAGAAACCGCCTTTTAATTCTTGAAAGAGGCGGTTTTAATTTGATCATTAGACGCTTCCCAATCGGTTTTCCGTACCGATTTTGTCGGGATGTTACAACTGGGTAAAACCAATCGCCATCGCGTAATCTCATCTGAATTGCAAATATTTGATTTCGTTTCAGGAGGTTTGCAATGCGAATCGCCCCTTTATGGGAAAAAGTGCCGCATCCAGCTTATGGAGGAACCAAGTTGGTGATAACGCGATCGCGCACCAGCAGTTCCAATTCTCTCCGCAACCGGCTAATCCTCCCTACTTGGCCTTCCTAGGCCGAATGTCCCCGGAAAAAGGACCCCATCATGCTATTGCCATTGCCAAACAGACAAAAATTCCGCTGAAAATAGCCGGACCTGATTACTTTAGCTGACTATCAAGGGAAAGTCGAAGATCAATGGCGGGAGGAAGCCCCTGGCAAGATTCTTCATGAGTTGCGGCTAGGGGAAATAGCCCGCTGTGGCGAGGTACCGCATACGCCCTATTATGGAACGGTGGATGCTACTCCCTTATGGCTGATTCTTTATGCCGAGTATTATAGCTGGACCCATGATGAATTGATTTTCAATCAATTATGGGAAAACGCGATCGCGGCCATGGAATGGATTGATCGCGGTCTTGAGGAAAAAGGCTACTTGTATTACGATTGCCGCTCTCCTGGCGGTTTGCAAAATCAGGGTTGGAAAGATTCCGGAGACTGTATTGTGAATTGCCAAGGGCAGTTAGTTTAGTGGAAGGCGCGATCGCGCTTTCGGAAGTCCAAGGCTATATTTATGCCGCTAAAATGCGACTTAGTCAACTGGCCCGTCTTAAAAAGCACCTTGATTTGGCAGAGCAGTGGCACGAGCAGGCCCAAGCTTTCAAAAGCCGGTTTAATCAGGACTTTTGGTTGCCGGATCAGGGATATTATGCTCTTGCCTTGGATGAAAACGGCAACCCCATTGATAGCATTACTTCTAACCCCGGTCACTGCCTCGGATTTGATATTTTCCCTTTTGAAAAAGCCCGGAGCGTTGCTGACCCGGAGCGTTGCTGAACGGTTACAAGCCCCTGATTTATTTAGCGGCTGGGGCATTCGCACCCTCAGTAGTCTCTCCCCAGCTTACAATCTAATGGGTTATCATTTAGTAACCGTCTGGCCCCATGACAATGGCATTATTGCTTCGGGGTTACGCGCCCTTGGTTTCACAGACCAAGCCTTAGAGCTAGCCCAAGGAATTTTTGATTTATGTACCCAGCAACCTTATTATCGCCCACCCGAACTTTTCTGCGGCTATGAACGAACCCCAAATGCTTCGCCGGTTTGCTATCCTGTTGCCTGTTCTCCCCAAGCTTGGGCAACGGGAACCATCTTCCAATTGTTGGAATTAATGGTTAATCTCCAGCCAGATGTCCCTAGCAACTGCTTACAGAAGTCGCCGCACGCGCCCACATGCTTTTAGCCGTGGGATATAAGGCGAGTTAGTCGAGGGGGTTCAATCTCCCTGAGACTGACAAACTCCGAATCAGTTCTCTGATAACATCA
>PXPI01000098.1 GCA_003021905.1 Cyanobacteria bacterium SW_9_44_58
TCCCGTCTGTGGGATTAGGAAGTGTCAGACGGGCTTATCCCGCAACTTCTGTTTGAGTCCCGAATCCAACGTGCTGGCTTCCGTTGGAGTGGATCAAGAATTGTACATCCAAAGCTTCCTGAATCCATTCCTCATCTGTCCCTGACAAATCTTAAAATTGGTCAAACCATGTTGGATTTAGAATTTGAACGGTCCAATGGCGCAACCGCTTGCCGGGTTGTTCGTAAACGAGGAAATTTGCGAGTCATCATCGAAGCTTGATTCTAGGAGGTAAATTTGCCCTTGCGGCGGCGAGGAAAGCGGAATTTCTTTTTCTTTTGAGTCGCTTTTTCAACAGTGGGATCAATCGTATCAAATCGCTTTAGCCAACCATTGCGCCAGAAAAAGAACATTAATCCAAATGCAACGCTTGCCATTACCCCCAGCGTAATAAAATATCCCCACTTCCAACTTAATTCCGGCATGTATTCAAAATTCATGCCGTAGACCCCAGCAATAAAAGAAAGGGGAATAAAAATACTAGAAATAATGGTTAAAACTTTCATAATTTCATTCATTTTATTGCTCATGGAAGAGAGGTAAACATCCATTAAATTTGACGACAATTCTCGGTAGCTTTCTACAATATCCAAAAGTTGGATGACGTGATCATAACAGTCCCGAAAGTAGATTTCCACATCAGAACTAATTAAATCGCTACCACTTCTCATTAGCGTGGTAATAACACTTTGTTGGGGCCAAATGGTACGTCTTAAAGCTAATAATTCCCGTCGGATTTTATAAATTTTTTCTAAGGTGCGATAAGTAGGATGAAAAACAACTTCATTTTCTAATTCTTCAATTTGTTCTCCATAGTCTTCTAATACGGGGAAGAAATTATCAATAATCGTATCTAATAATAAATAACTTAAATAGTCTACACCGGAAGTGCGAATTTTTCCCTTATTATTTTTTAAACGTTGTCGTACTGGATCAAAACAGTCATGATTCGGTTCTTCTTGAAACGTTAATAAATAGTTTTTTCCTAAAACCAAACTCACTTGCTGAGAATAAAATCCATCTTCTTCCGGTTTCGGTTGGACTAAATGAATAATAATAATTAACTGTTCGTTATAGTCCTCTACTTTCGGACGTTGCGGCGCATTAACCACATCTTCCAATAATAAGGGGTGGAGCTTGAAAATTTGTCCAATTTGTTTTAAAATTGCCTCAGATCCTAATCCTTGTACATCCAACCAAGAAGCGGAATTACTTGCTAAATAATACTCACAGTCGGAGGGGGATATATTAACTTTTCTCACAGCATGTTTTGGATCATAGTCAATTAAAATTAATTGCGATGGGCTGGCATCTTCTTCAATCCATAAGGTTCCAGGTTCACTACCAGGGACATCAAAAAAGTAGTCAAAATAAAAATCTTTATCTTCGTTATTTTCTTCAATAAAATTGGAATCAAAATTTGGAAATTGTGTCATAATTAAAAGATTATTTTTATATTAATAATGAAGCATTCAGCACATCAGCTTTGGCAAAATATTCTTGAACGATTACAACCTCAATTGAGTCTTCCGACCTTTGAAACATGGCTAAAAAGTGTTATACCAAAAAGTTTTAATAAAAATAAGTTAGTAATTTGCGCCCCGAATCCATTTTCTCGAAATTGGTTACAAAAACATTACCTCCCTTTAATTACGAAAACGGCACAAGAATTAACGAATTCATCTCTAAATATTCAAATTACAACTGCTTCTTCGGTAGCAGGAAATTCTGAAGAAATTCCTTTAACTTGGTGGAAAGAGAGTGAAAATTATATCAATAGCTTATCAGACGATCGCGCTTCTGAACAGACACTCAATCCGAAATATACCTTTTCTGATTTTGTTGTTGGCCCCAATAACCGCATGGCCCACGCGGCTTCCCTAGCTGTGGCGGAATCTCCCGGTCGAGAATTTAATCCTCTCTTTATTTGCGGAGGCGTTGGATTAGGGAAAACCCATTTGCTGCAAGCCATTGGTTACTCTCGTTTACAATTCTATCCCCAAGCCAAGGTTTGTTACGTTTCCACAGAACAGTTTACCAATGACTTAATTAATGCCATTCGGCGCGATCAATTGCAACAATTTCGAGACCATTATCGAGCAACCGATATTCTGCTCATTGATGACATTCAATTTATTGAAGGCAAAGAATATACCCAAGAAGAATTTTTTCATACCTTTAATACTCTCTACGAAGCCGGAAAACAAATTGTTCTCGCTTCTGATCGCCCACCCAAACAAATTCCCAGTTGTTCAGAAAGACTTTCCTCTCGTTTTGCCATGGGATTCATTGCCGATATTCAACCCCCTGATTTGGAAACGCGAATGGCAATTTTACAAAAAAAAGCAGAGTACGATAACATCCCTTTATCTTTCAACATTATTGAATATATTGCCAGAAATTACCCTTATAATATTCGAGAATTAGAGGGCGCTCTAACCCAAGTTAGAGCTCACCTATCGTTATCCGGTTTACCTTTAAGTCTGCAAAATGTTGCTTCTCTTTTAAATCCAGCCCATATCAAAATTGCCACTTCACCTGATAAAATACTACAGGTTACTGCTGAATATTTTCAAGTGCCAATAGAAGACTTAAAAGGAAGTTCTCGTCGGCGAGAAATTAGTTCCGCGCGACAAATTGGCATGTATTTAATGCGCCAATATACGAATTTAAGTTTGCCAAAAATCGGAGAAGTATTTGGCGGCAAAGATCATACGACAGTCATGTATAGTTGTGAAAAAATTGCCCAACAGCAAAAACAAAATCCAGAGTTGAATCAAACCCTGCGTCAACTCAGCGATCGCATTGTTTCTTGAGAATTAATTACAGGGGTGAGAACTTTTTCATATTGTTGAGCAATTTTAGACCAATTGTGGTTTTTGGCAACCAAGGCTGTTGCATTTTGAGAGAGTCGTTGGCGCAGTTGGGGATCTTGAAATAGACGCCCAATGGCATAAATGTATTCTTCCAAGCGGTTAGCCCGCATAGCGGCAAGATTTGCTGTTGCCCCATCCACATTTAATCCTTCCAAAGCGCGATCGCTGCCTACTACAGGAACGCCAATTGCCATTGCCCGCAATGTGGCAAATTTCATTCCTAATCCAGCTTGGATAGGTAAAACACAAACGGTACTTACTGTCAGCATCTGTTGTAAAGAAAACTCTGTCGGCACCACTTCTATACCAGATATTTCTCCCCAACTCGATAAACTGGCGGGAATTCCTAACAACTTCAAATTTATTTCGGGATAACGTTTTTTTACTTCAGGAAATACAGACTGACATAAAAAATTGACTTCATCAGTAACTGCTAATTCTTCTTGATGACTAACATAAATTAATTGATAGCCACCGGGATCATAAGTTCGTGTTGGATATAGTTTTAAATCAATACCATTGGGGATGACAGTAACTGGTTTTTCTGTATCTAGCGCTTTAATCTGCTGTTGATCTTCTATGGTAGTTGTTACCAAAGCTGAAAATTTCGAACAATAGTTTTGTTCATAGCGTTTGAGTAGAGGAAGGTTTAATTGTTCTCGAATAGTTTTTTTAGTAGTAGTTGGTCGTTCTAAAAATTTTTGACAAGTTCCGTAAATTGAGCCATGAATATTAATAATAGTCTTTATTTTATTTTGCCATTCCGGACGAACATAAATTTCATTGATGCTATGTTCACAAGTAATCACATCAAATACTTTTTCAGCAACTTTTTCATCAATCCATTGTTGCATTTGCGGAGAATAGTAGGATAAAGTACTTTTCGGCGTTCCTTCTTTTAAAAGTTGTCCTAACCGTTTTGCCCGATTTACGATTCCCCGACGACTTAGTTGTTGATGGTGCGGAAAAATCACTAAATCTTCCACCCACTGCCGCAACGTCTCAATATGACTATCTTTTGCCATTTGGTAGTGTTGTGCCACTAGCGTTACTTCATGACGTTCACTTAGATTTTTCATCAAGTTGAATGTCCGAGTTGGGATAGAAGTTTGGGCATAAGGAGAAGGCAGAACTGCTGAAATCATTAAAATTCTCATCTTGGCTTCCTGATAGTTAACAGACAGGTCAAATTACTCATTAATTTTAGGGCTGGGTCCTATTTTATAATTAAAAAGCATAGCAAAATTTCAGGATAATCAACGAATATTGTTTTTCATGCGAATTAAATAGTATTGCCTCGATCGCGCTTTAAAAATTTAAGCAAAGATAAATATTCTTAGCGGTTATTAACAAGCTTGATTACTATCTTTCATCTCACTTTTTATAACCGAGGATTTGACAATTAATCCAATAATTATCCCAAAGTCCTTGACTTGTTTTAAGTAACTGATTAAGCTGAACATCTTAGGAATTTCTTTAAAAGTACGCGATCGCGCCACTTAAACCATGAGCACGATCGCGTTTTCCTTATTAAATTTTATCTCGAAAATGCAACAGCCCTGCCAATAGTGGGGGATAGTAACTAGTTGCTAAGCACAGTAGAGACTATTCCTCTTTATAGGTCTCCATTCCCACACAGGAACAGACTAAATTGCGGTCGCCAAAGGCATTATCAACGCGTCCCACAGCAGGCCAGAATTTATGTTCCCGCAACCAGGAAGCGGGATAGGCAGCTTGTTCACGAGAATAAGGATGTTGCCATTGATCGCAAATCAGCATCTGATGCGTATGAGGCGCATTTTTTAAAGGATTATCCGTTGGATCGACCTCTCCAGATTCAATCGCGGCAATTTCTTGGCGGATGGCAATCATGGCATCACAGAAGCGGTCTAATTCTTCTTTGGACTCGCTTTCTGTCGGTTCCACCATCATGGTGCCTGCCACCGGCCAAGAAACCGTTGGGGCATGGAAACCAAAGTCCATCAACCGCTTGGCGATATCATCCACGGTAATGTCGGCACTCTTCTTCACTGGACGCAAGTCGATAATGCATTCGTGGGCAATGAGACCGGAATTGCCTTTGTACAATACCGGATAATGTTCATCCAAGCGGCGAGCAATATAGTTGGCGTTGAGAATTGCTACCTTGCTGGCGTGAGTAAGACCTTGGCCGCCCATCATGGCAATAAACATCCAAGAAATGGGTAGAATACTGGGACTTCCCCAGGGCGCAGCCGCTACGGCACCAATGCCCTTTTCGCCGCCAGTTTCAACGAGCGGATGACGAGGAAGGAACGGCCTTAAATGCTGTTGAACCCCAATGGGTCCCATTCCTGGCCCACCGCCACCATGGGGAATACAGAAGGTTTTATGCAAGTTAAGGTGGCAAACATCGGCACCATAGTCCCCAGGACGGCACAAGCCCATTTGGGCATTCATATTTGCCCCATCTAGATAAACTTGTCCCCCATGCTGGTGAATCGTATCGCAAATGGTTTTGATTTCCGTTTCAAATACGCCATGTGTGGAGGGATAGGTAACCATTAAGGCGGCGAGATTGTTACTGTATTTTTCCGCTTTCGCCCGTAAGTCCTCCAGATCAATATCTCCGCGATCATTACAGGTAATGGGCACCACTTTCATCCCACACATCACAGCACTGGCTGGGTTTGTACCGTGAGCCGATTCCGGAATCAAACAGATATGGCGATGCCCTTCACCTCGCGTTTCATGATACTGCCGAATTACTAGTAGTCCTGTATATTCTCCTTGTGCTCCGGCGTTGGGTTGCAAGGAAATATCAGCAAAGCCCGTAATTTCCGCCAGCCAGGTTTCCAGCTGTTGGAAAAGCGTTTGATAACCCTGAGTTTGCGATTTCGGGGCAAAGGGATGGATTTTTCCAAATTCCGGCCAGGTTACCGGAAACATCTCCGCTGCGGCATTGAGCTTCATCGTACATGATCCCAAAGGAATCATGGAAGTAGTTAAAGAAAGGTCTTTACTTCTCAGATGGGTCAGGTAACGCACTAGTTTGGTTTCCGAGTGATACTGATTAAAGACCGGTTCTGTCAGATAGTCGCTCGTCCGGTTAAAGGGCGCTGGAAACTCAAACGTAAGTTCGGGAACCAGTTCTTCTAGCGAGAAGGGAAGTGTCTCTTGTCCAGCAAAAATTTGCAAGAGCGTAGTGACTTCTTCTATGGTTGTAGTTTCATCTAAGCTGATGCCTATCGCCCCATCGGCATAATCTCGCAAGTTGATCCGATTCGCTTGCGCCGCTTGCAGAATCGCTTTTTGTTGACGCGGCGCGTTGTCGGTTTCCACTTTTAAAGTGTCAAAGTACGGCTCAGAAGCAATTTGGTAGCCGATGCGTTTTAATCCTTCGCCTAAAGTAACTGTCATGCGATGGACTCTTTCGGCAATGCGCCGGATGCCGTTCGGTCCATGATAAACCGCATAGCTAGAGGCAATTACTGCAAGCAAGACTTGGGCCGTGCAAATATTGCTGGTTGCGCGATCGCGCCGGATGTGCTGCTCTCGCGTCTGCAACGCAAGGCGGAGCGCCGGATTGCCTTGCGTATCCTTGGAAACGCCAACCAGTCGTCCCGGAATTTGCCGTTTATATTTCTCTTTGGTGGCAAAATAAGCAGCGTGAGGACCGCCATACCCTAACGGTACCCCAAACCGTTGGGTACAGCCCACTGCAATATCTGCGCCCCATTCTCCCGGTGGCGTTAATAAGGCTAAACTCAGCGGATCGGCGGCAACCGTAACTAACGCGTTTTGTTCATGGGCTTTTTCCACAAACTCGCGATAGTCGTAAATTTTGCCTTCTGTGGTTGGATATTGAAGCAGTGCGCCGAAAATGGGCTTGCTAAAGTCAAATTCTCGGTGATCGCCGACAATAATTTCAATGCCTAAAGGTTTGGCGCGGGTTTGTAAAACTTCAATCGTTTGAGGATGACAGTTTTCCGAAACAAAGAAGCTAGTGGACTTGCTTTTCGAGGCAGCGACACTCATGCTCATAGCTTCTGCCGCTGCCGTTGCTTCATCCAGCAATGAGGCATTGGCAATTTCCAACCCGGTTAAATCAGTAACCATGGTTTGGAAATTCAGCAACGCTTCTAAACGCCCTTGGGCAATTTCTGCTTGATAAGCGGTGTAAGACGTGTACCACCCGGGATCTTCCAAGATATTCCGTTGAATCGCTGGGGGCGTAATGCAATCATGATACCCCATGCCGATAAAAGAGCGAAATACCTGATTTTCAGACGCGATCGCGCCCAGTTGTTTCAAGGCTTCATGTTCACTTTTTTCCGCAGGCAAATTTAAAGCTTTTTGCAAGCGAATTGAAGTGGGAACCGCTTGATCAATCAGTCCATCGAGAGAGGAAAATCCCAACTCGGTTAGCATTTTCTCAATTTCTTCTGGGGTGGGATCAACGTGACGCTGCACAAACTGATCCGCTAACCCAAGCGTTTCCTCAACAGGAGAACGCTGGTTTTTTGTTGCTTGTTCGGTTCTGGAATCTAAATTCACCATAGAAAACGGATATATTGACGACACAAAAGAGTGACAAGTGGGCTTGTATCAATTTGTAACAAATTTGCCGAGAACAGTTTAAAATTGGCCTGTTTTGTTTTATTGTCCTTCGACTTTAGCCCGATATTCATCTGCCGAAAGGACGTCATTTACTTCCTCAGGATTGCTCGTTTGCACTTTTAAAAGCCATCCCTGGCCATAGGGATCTTCTGCAATGGTTTCCGGGGCATCCACAACGGCAGCATTTTGTTCGATAACTTTGCCCGAAACCGGCGCATACATATCTTCTACTGCTTTTACTGATTCCACCGTGCCAAAGGTTTCTCCTTTTTCCAGGGTCTCATCAACATCAGGAAGCTCTACAAAAACAATGTCTCCCAACTGATCAACGGCAAAGGCACTAATGCCGATAGTTGCCGTTTCTCCTTCGACACGAACATATTCGTGAGAATCGAGGTATTTCAAATCATTTGGATATTCCAGTGCCATCTCATCTCCTTTTGACAATTGCTATCATTCCTAGAGGGAAGTCGTACCCTACCCTGCTTAGTTTACAACTCATTGGAGTGGAACTAAAATCTCTAGCTCTGCTGATCAGTAATCGGGTAATTATTCACCAATCGCGAAGACGGAGTTACTAACTCAAAATGGCAGGACATAGCAAATGGGCAAATATTAAACACCAAAAAGCACGCATGGATGCGAAAAAAGGGAAAACCTTTACCCAACTTTCCCGTGCCATTATTGTTGCCGCTCGCAATGGGGGACCAGATCCCGAAACCAATTTTCAACTGCGAACTGCCATCGACAAAGCCAAGGCTTGCAGTCTGCCCAATGAAAACATTGAACGCGCTATTGCCAAAGGGGCAGGGACTTATGGCAGTGATGAACAACAATTGGAATCCATCCGTTATGAAGGATATGGACCCGGCGGTATTGCCATTTTAGTCGAAGCTCTAACTGATAATCGCAATCGTACCGCTGCCGATTTGCGGTCTGCTTTTTCCAAAAACGGCGGCAATTTAGGAGAAACCGGCTGTGTCAGCTGGATGTTTGAACAAAAAGGCGTCGTCCGTCTAGAAGGAAACCTAAACGAAGACCAATTGTTGGAAACCTGTGTGGAAGGCGGCGCCGACAATTATGAATTCAATGCGGATTCGGGAGTGGAAGTCTTTACAGAGCCAACGAATTTAGAGCATCTCAATCAAACCTTACAAGACAAGGGATTCCCGGTTAAAGAGGCCGAGTTGCGCTGGTTAGCCAATAATTACATTCAAGTTGATGATCCTGAGCAAGCGCGATCGTTAATTAAATTAATGGAAATGTTGGAAGGGCTTGATGATGTTCAAAATGTTACAGCTAACTTTGAAATGGCTAATGAACTTGTTCTGGAAAATAGTAAATAAGGAAGTGAGGGGATATTGGCAGTATCAATGATGGCTTGAAAATTGATGCTCCCCCTGAGGAAAAACCGGTAAATTCATGTAAAAATTCGTAACAGCTAGGGGAACATTTGTGCTAAAAATTAATCATCAGGCTCTAATCAGCTGTTACCAGGCAATAAATCATCAGAATACTATGTCAAATTCGGAAACGTTAACTTTTCCCTCCTCAGTTCAGTTTTCTGCTGCCACCGAAACCGAATCTCGCCCTTGGGGCTCTTTTACCACACTCGAAGAAGGCAATGGCTATAAAATTAAACGCATTGAGGTAAAACCGGGCAATCGCCTTAGCCTTCAAATGCACCACCATCGCAGTGAACATTGGATCGTTGTTTCTGGCACGGCTAAAGTAATTTGCGGGGATCACGAACACATCCTTACGAGCAATCAATCGACGTATGTTCCCCAATGTACTGCTCACCGTTTAGAAAATCCAGGGGTCATTGACTTAGTTCTCATTGAAGTGCAAAATGGAGAGTACTTGGGCGAAGATGATATTATTCGCTTCCAAGATGATTATGCTCGCTAGCCGTGGAAATGATTCAAATTAGTCAAGCAGCTCAACAAGAAATTAGGCGGATTCAAAGTACCCGCGAGCAACTGAATAGCTATCTTCGTCTTGATGTCAAAGAAGGTGGCTGTTCAGGACTTTACTATACGCTAAATTGGGAAACAGAAATTACCAGCCGCGATCGCGTTTATTCCCAAAAACATTTTTCTGTAATTATTGACGAACCAAGTCTGCCTTACCTGAACCAACTCACGCTAGACTATACTGAAGATTTGATGGGAGGGGGATTTCGTTTCAAAAATCCCCAAGCTTCTCAGAGCTGTAGTTGCGGCATTTCCTTCTCGTTAGAATAAGCTGCTTAGTCTCATTGATTGACAACCCGATACAAATCGGGATAAAATGGGATGCTGTTGAATCATACTTTAGGCGACAGAGCACATCAAAATTTGAAACAGGAATTGTCTAAAGCTAACTCATGCCCACAATCCAACAACTGATCCGCAAAGAACGGTCAAAACTTAAGCAGCCAACCAAATCGCCCGCCCTGAAACAATGTCCGCAACGGCGAGGCGTTTGCACGCGCGTTTATACAGCAACGCCCAAAAAACCAAATTCTGCCCTGCGGAAAGTAGCAAGGGTGCGTCTAACCTCTGGATACGAAGTCACTGCCTATATTCCAGGGATTGGCCATAATTTACAAGAACACTCAGTAGTCTTAATTCGAGGTGGCCGGGTTAAGGATTTACCTGGCGTTCGCTATCACATTGTTCGCGGTACGCTTGACACCACAGGCGTGAAAGATCGTCGTCAAGGACGGTCAAAATACGGAACGAAACGCCCAAAATAAGCTCAATTTAGGAAATCGCTTATGTCTCGTCGCAGTAACGTACAAAAAAGCCCAGTTCCCCCGGATCCAGTTTATAACAGCCGCTTAGTCAGCATGATGATCCGGCGGCTAATGATGGATGGAAAAAAATCACTGGCCTCAAACATTTTGTATGAGGCATTTCAAATCGTTGAAGAAAAAACCAATAGTGATCCCTTAGAAACCTTTGAGCAAGCAGTGCGTAACGTCACTCCCCTAGTTCAAGTTAAAGCAAGACGCGTTGGTGGAGCCACCTATCAAGTGCCGATGGAGGTGCGTCCGGAAAGGGGAACCAGCTTAGCGTTGCGCTGGTTAGCGCAATATAGCCGCACTCGTTCCGGAAAAACCATGGCGGCGCGATTTGCCAATGAAATTATGGATGCCGCTAACGAAACGGGCAGCACAGTTCGGAAACGGGAAGAAACCCATAAAATGGCGGAAGCTAACAAAGCGTTTGCCCATTATCGCTATTAAAGGGAAAACTCCTCCAACTAAGGGTAGTCTGACCTAAGATGGAAATGTAAAAAAAGTTATAAAATTGTAAACAACGCCAAATGTATATCAAAACCAGCACTGCTCAAATAAGGAGGTCACTATGGCGCGTAATATCCCCCTAGAACGAGTCCGCAATATCGGTATTGCGGCTCACATTGATGCTGGGAAAACCACCGCCACCGAACGGATTTTATATTACTCAGGGGTTGCCCATAAATTGGGGGAAGTTCATGATGGGAATGCGGTAATGGACTGGATGTCTCAAGAAAAAGAAAGAGGCATTACCATTACAGCAGCAGCAATTAGTACCAGTTGGCTCGATCATAAAATTAATATTTTGGATACCCCTGGCCATGTGGACTTTACCATTGAAGTGGAACGGTCCATGCGGGTTTTGGATGGTGTAATTACTGTTCTCTGTTCTGTGGGCGGGGTACAACCCCAAACAGAAACGGTGTGGCGCCAAGCAGAACGCTACACTGTGCCCAGGATTTGTTTCGTTAACAAAATGGATCGCACTGGCGCTAACTTTTATAAAGTCTGTGACCAAGTATGCGATCGGCTCCGTTGCAACGCAGTTCCCATTCAACTTCCCATTGGGGCAGAAAGTGAGTTTTTAGGACTTGTTGACCTAGTGGGGATGAAAGCCTATATTTATAACAATGATTTGGGAACCGATATTTCCATCACTGATATTCCTGAAGACATGATGGAATTGGCTCAGGAATATCATGGCAAACTTGTTGAGGCTGTTGCCGAAACTGACGAAGAACTCCTAGAGAAATATCTTGCAGAAGAAACCCTTAACGAAGATGAAATCCGCAATGGGCTGCGGAAAGGTACCTTAAATCGGGAAATTGTCCCCATGTTGTGTGGGTCGGCATTTAAAAATAAGGGCGTCCAATTGTTGCTGAACGCTGTCGTCGATTATCTGCCGGCCCCAACGGAAGTACCGCCTATTGAAGGAGTACTTCCGGATGGAACTGAAGCCACGCGCCCCTCTAGCGATGATGAACCGTTAGCGGCTCTTGCCTTTAAGGTAGCAGCAGATCCCTACGGACGTTTAACGTTTGTACGCGTTTATTCGGGGGTTTTAGAAAAAGGCAGCTATGTCTATAACGCCACCAAAGACAAAAAAGAACGGATCTCGCGCTTGATTGTAATGAAATCCAATGAGCGCATTGAAGTAGAGGAGCTGCGAGCAGGAGAGCTCGGCGCGATCGTTGGCTTGAAAAACACCACCACAGGGGATAGCCTTTGCGATGAAAACAATCCCATTATCCTAGAGTCTATCTACATTCCAGAACCAGTCATTTCGGTGGCGGTGGAGCCAAAAACCAAAGCAGACATGGAGAAACTCTCCAAAGCCTTGCAAGCGCTAGCCGACGAAGATCCCACCTTCCGGGTTAAAACTGACGAAGAAACCAACCAAACGGTAATCTCAGGCATGGGGGAACTCCACTTGGAAGTTCTGGTGGACCGGATGTTGCGAGAATTCAATGTCGAAGCTAACATCGGTCAACCGCAAGTGGCGTATCGCGAAACGATTCGTCAATCCGGAAATGCAGAAGGAAAATTCATTCGACAAAGTGGCGGCAAAGGACAATACGGTCACGTCATCTTGGAAGTTGAACCCGGAGAACCTGGTAGCGGCTTTGAGTTTACCTCTAAAATTGTCGGCGGGGTCGTTCCAAAAGAATATATTCCCTCTGTGGAAGAAGGGATCAAAGAAACCTGCGAATCTGGTATATTAGCAGGTTATCCCATGATTGATTTGAAAGTAACATTAGTTGATGGGTCCTACCATGATGTAGATTCCTCGGAAATGGCTTTCAAAATTGCTGGCTCGATAGGAGTTCGAGAAGCCGTTCAAAAAGCGAACCCCGTCCTATTAGAGCCCATGATGAAAGTGGAAGTTGAAGTTCCCGAAGATTTCTTAGGGGACGTAATGGGGGATATCAACTCTCGTCGCGGTCAAATCGATAATATGAATACTGAGGAGGGAATTGCCAAAATTACGGCAGAAGTACCTCTCGCCGAGATGTTTGGCTACGCCACCGACATCCGCTCGAAAACCCAAGGCCGCGGCTTATTTACAATGGAATTCAGCCACTACGCTGAAGTTCCCAATCATGTCGCCGAAGCTATCATTGCAAAAACACAAGGGAACGCATAATCTAGGAGATTTAAGGAATAACTCATGGCACGCGAAAAATTTGAACGTACAAAAGAACACGCCAACATTGGTACAGTCGGTCACGTTGACCACGGTAAAACAACCTTAACTGCTGCTTTGACATTGACCTTATCCTATTCGGGTCGAGCCAAAGCTCGTCAATATGAAGATATTGATACCGCTCCGGAAGAAAAAGCACGGGGAATTACCATTAACACGGCTCACGTAGAGTATGAGACCGATAAACGTCACTACGCTCACGTAGATTGTCCTGGGCACGCTGACTATGTCAAAAATATGATTACCGGCGCCGCCCAAATGGATGGGGCAATTCTCGTGGTTTCCGCCGCTGATGGTCCCATGCCTCAAACCCGTGAGCATATTCTCCTTGCCCGTCAGGTAGGAATTTCCAACTTAGTTGTTTTTCTGAATAAGGCGGATCAGGTTGATGATGAAGAACTGCTGGAATTAGTTGAATTAGAAGTTCGGGAACTGCTGAATGAATACGATTTTCCAGGAGATGAAATCCCGATCATTTCCGGTTCGGCACTAATGGCAGTGGAAGAACTCACCAAGAATCCGCAAATTGCCAGAGGCGAGAACAAGTGGGTTGATCCCATCTATGATTTAATGGATGCAGTGGACGATAATATTCCGACGCCAGAACGGGATATTGATAAGCCCTTCTTGATGGCAGTGGAAGATGTGTTCTCGATTACCGGTCGTGGAACAGTCGCCACTGGTCGCATTGAGCGCGGCAAAGTTAAAGTCGGTGAAGAAGTAGAACTAATTGGTATTAACGACACTCGGAAAACAACAATCACCGGCGTAGAAATGTTCCAGAAAACCTTAGAGGAAGGAATAGCTGGTGACAATGTCGGTGTTCTACTCCGGGGGATTGAAAAAGATCAAGTTGAGCGGGGAATGGTAATCGCCAAACCTGGCTCAATTACCCCTCACACGAAGTTTGACGCCGAAGTTTATGTCCTGAAAAAAGAAGAAGGGGGTCGCCATACGCCATTTTTCGTTAACTATCGCCCTCAATTCTTTGTTCGTACCACTGACGTCACCGGTACCATTGTTGGATTTACTGCTGATGATGGCAGTGCTGCAGAAATGGTCATGCCTGGCGATCGCGTCAGAATGACGGTAGAACTGATTTATCCCGTAGCTATTGAACAAGGTATGCGCTTTGCAATTCGTGAAGGCGGTCGTACCATTGGTGCCGGTGTGGTTTCTAAAATTGTAGAATAGCTCACTTCTATAACCGTTTTAGAGCAGCAGCGGCTTTTGTCCCTGTTGCTCTTTTGTTCGCTTATTGCCCCCCTTAAACCTCTATTTATGGGGGAACTTTCATGGTTTGATTAACAACCAAGCCTAATCACTTTCTTCCAACTGCTTGTGAACCTCGAAAACTGAATTAATCTGAATTATTAATTATGGCAACTATCCAGCAACAAAAAATTCGCATCCGTCTTAAAGGATTTGATCGTCGTTTACTCGATACCTCTTGCGACAAAATCGTCGATACGGCACAACGTACTGATGCCAACGCAGTGGGACCAATTCCGCTGCCGACAAAGCGCAAAGTCTACTGTGTGTTGCGTTCTCCTCACGTGAATAAAGACTCCCGAGAACATTTTGAAACGCGAACCCATCGTCGGATTATTGATATCTATCAACCGTCTTCTAAAACCATTGATGCGTTGATGAAGCTTGATTTACCAGCAGGAGTAGATATTGAAGTGAAGTTATAATTGAACGCCGATTATTTTCCCCCTTGATTAGGGGGTTTAGTTAAATTAGGACATGGATGGAAAAAACTGGCCGATCCAAAATTTGCCTCGCCTCGACGAGACAGTTGCCTCTCGCTTGCAAGAATTAGGCATTACAACGACTCAAGAATTACTCAAAAAAGCACAAAGCAATCGTGAAAAAGAAAAAATTGCCCATTATCTTGAACAAAAACCGCAACAAGTCAGTAAATGGGTGATAATGGCGGATTTAGCCCGAGTTCCCAGCGTTGGCTGTCAATATTGCGGGTTATTGCTGCATGCGGGGATTGGTTCCATTAAACAGTTAAGCCAAATGCATCCCCAAAAACTTCATCGCCAAGTGTTACACCTTCAGGTTTCTCTGTTTAAGCGACGAGATTATTGTCCCTCTGTGGGAAGCATTCAACAGTGGATTCAACAAGCCAAACAATTGACAACTCATCATTAACCCCCCCAAAATTAGGAAAGAAATCGCAGGGAACGAGGTTGAATAACATCCCTTTTATTCGGAATTAGTGATCATGAACGAGACATTATTAGTGACTGGCGGGGCAGGTTTCATTGGTTCCAACTTTGTTCATTATTGGTTAAGGAATCATCCCGATGATGCAGTGGTCGTGTTAGATGCACTGACTTATGCTGGGAATCGTGATAATCTCAAAGACTTAGAGAATAATCCCCATTTTCATTTTGTAGAAGGCGATATCTGCGATCGCGCCCTGGTTGATGGGCTTCTTGAAAAATATAACATCAATATCATTGCCCATTTTGCAGCCGAATCCCACGTTGATCGCTCCATTTTAGCCCCTGACTCCTTTATTAAAACCAATGTCATGGGGACATTTACCCTGCTTGAAGCCTTCCGCAATTATTATCCGCAATTAGATGGAAACGGACGATTTCTCCATGTTTCTACAGATGAAGTGTACGGTACCTTAGATGCTAATGATTCCGCTTTTCAGGAAACAACGCCCTATGCCCCCAACAGTCCTTATTCCGCTTCTAAAGCCGGGAGTGATCATTTGGTTCGCGCCTACTATTATACTTATGAACTTCCCACCTTAATTACCAATTGTTCCAATAACTACGGCCCCTATCATTATCCCGAAAAACTCATTCCGTTGATATGCATTAATATTTTGTTGGGAAAATCCTTACCAGTTTATGGAGATGGTCAAAATGTTAGAGATTGGCTGTATGTTTTGGATCATTGTCGCGCCCTAGATACAGTTATTCAAAAGGGCAAGCCCGGCGAAACCTATAATATTGGCGGGAATAATGAAGTCAAAAATATCGAGTTGGTTAGAATGCTTTGTCAGTTAATGGACGAACTTGCCCCTGGCCTACCGGTATCTCCGGCACAAGAATTAATTACGTTTGTTAAAGATCGTCCCGGGCATGATCGTCGTTATGCCATCGATGCCAGTAAAATCCGAACGGAATTAGGTTGGGAACCTTCAGTAACGATTGAACAAGGATTACGGCAAACTGTGCAATGGTATCTGGATAATCGCCATTGGTGGGAACCGTTATTATCCCAAGACTATCAAGCTTATTATCAACAAATGTATCACTCTCATTCGTCACAACTATAGCGTTGATAAGGAATGCCAATGCGATAATAATTCGCGCGATCGCGCTGACATTTTCTAGTTTGATTTAAGTGCAATGTTTCCGGAAATGCGACTTGTTTTAATCCAGTTCCAATTACCCAAACATTGGAAACCTTTAATGGCAATTGACTAATTTGATTCCAGATTTGATCATAGCCCTGATTGCGATTGAGAAAGATAAATTTGCTAGTTAATGTTTCATTCCGAATATGATGGAGGGCTAAACCATAACTTAATCCTAGGGCTAAATCCATTTCATCTTGATAGCCCATAACAATTAAATTTGGTTCCGAAAATTGATTGAAGCGTTGTGCAGTCACCTCTGGTAAATAGGGTTTGAGAAAAAAAAGATTGGAAACGACAAATAAACTGCTAATGATGCCTACTAATCCCGTTAGCCATGTTGGTTGATTAAGCTGTATTAATTGAAATTGCTTTGTCTGATTTGTTGCTAATTCCTGAAAAGATTGCGTTTTAGCTGTTAAAATTGCTCCTAACAGTGCACATACAGCAGGATAATAAACATAATTATAACGAGGCGCGATCGCGATATTTTTTTCTAATCCATAAATAATGAATAAAAATTGAAGCAATAGCAAGCTTAGATATAATGAAAGCGCTAATGTTGCTTTGCTAGTGGCATTACTCTGCAATAAATATCCATAGCGTACACGAACTTGATAGAGTATCCATCCGCCAAAACTTAACATTCCAATTCCGGATAAAATTTGAATAAAAATCGATTGTTTTTCTACGGGAAAAGCCGACATCATTACCAGAAATCCCAGCAATAATTGGTAAATGGGAGAAAATAAATCAACAGAAGGCAACCAATTTGTTTTGGCACTGGAAAAGTGAGTAATAACTGTGGGAAGCCAGGGCAAATAACTTAAAACAATACCAATCGTCACACTCAATAAAAATATTAATCGTCTCGGAGATTCCCAAAGAAAAAAGAAAAATAAAATAATAATTTGGGCTGTAAAGGCAAGAAAGAAAAAATAATGGGTGTAACAACCTAAACTATTGGCAATTCCCCAAATCAACCAATATAAAATGGAATTGTGAGCCGGTTTTATAAGTTGGATTAAGGCAAAAAGAGCAATCGCAATTAAAATGAAAAGTAACGTATATTGTCGTGCTTCTTGGGATAAATAAACAGCAAATGGTGAAACTGCCATAAGGCCAGCAGCAACTAAACCGGCGTTTTCTGAAAAAGCCGTCCGATTGAGATGATATAATAATAAAATAGATAAAATCCCAAAAATTGCCGGTAAACTACGCAACTGAATCGCTAAAGAACTATCGAAAATGTTGAAACTTTGAGTAATGCCTAACCATTGGTGCATTAAACAAAAAAATAATGGGGGATGGGTTGATTGCTTTGCTAAAGCTTCCGCAATTACTGAGCAATTTTGCGATTGATAAGTAAAGAAATTGGGAATTTCTTGAATGGAAAAAACGGTTTCGCGGGGAATCACTTGATACCCTTGTCCCAAAGTAAATAAACCAGTAATAATTTCATCTAACCATAGCGATTTTTCGGCTAAATTGGTAAACCTTAAAACTCCCCCCAATAAAAAAAAACTAAATAAAATCAAGCGTTTTTGATAAGCCATACCAAACCAAAACTGTCGTTATTTTCCGATGAAGCAATGAATCAAGTTAATTATAATTATCAATCTTTTTTCCATATTCCCGTTTTAATTGACGCTGTTATTGAGGGATTAGATATTAAAGAGAATGGGCATTATTTAGATGCAACTGTTGGCGGTGGCGGCCATAGCAATTTAATTTTAAAAACAGCAAAAAATGTCAAAATTACCGCCTTAGACCAAGATAAAAGCGCGATCGCGGCAACGAAAGAAAAACTAACCTTTGCCAATCGAAATCAAGTTGAATTTTATCATATTAATTTTGCCAATTATGATCCCAATGGTCAAAAATTTGATGGCATTCTGGCTGACTTAGGCGTCAGTTCGACGCAACTCGATACGACTGAGAGAGGGTTTAGTTTTCAAAAAGAAGCCAGTCTCGATATGCGAATGAATCCGGATCAATCCTTAACCGCAAGTGAGATTATTAATTATTGGGAAGAAAAGCGTTTGACCGATATTTTTTATCAGTATGGGGAAGAAAGATATTCTCGGAAAATTGCTAGGAAAATTATCCAACAGCGTCCTTTTTATAGCACAACCGAATTAGCTAGCGCGATCGCGCTTTGTTTTCCCCCTAAACAGCGCTATGGCCGCATTCATCCGGCAACTCGCATCTTTCAAGCCCTCCGCATTGCTGTTAACAACGAATTAGACAACTTAAAAACGTTTCTTCAATTGTCTCCCAACTGGTTAAAACTAGACGGAAGACTGGTTATTATTAGCTTTCATAGCCTAGAAGATCGGTTGGTTAAACACAGTTTCCGGGAACATTCTCAACTGGAAGTTATAACCAAAAAACCCATTACAGCGACTGCCCAACAGAAGCAGGAAAACTCTCGCGCTCGCTCTGCTAAGCTGAGAATCGCTAAAAAATTAATGCCAAACTAGGCAACGATTCAATATCGCTTAAGCTAAAATAGCGTTAACAAAACTAGCCTGTGCTACCATCTTGAGTAACATTAATTTCACTTGTTTCTTTTGAACCCATGAGCAAGGTTTTGGTGCTAAACGCCTCTTACGAACCGCTCAACCTCACCAGTTGGCGACGAGCGGTTGTTTTGCTGCTCAAAGGGAAAGCCGAACAACTGGAATACAACGGGAAACTAGTGTATACAGGCTTTCCCTTGCCCACAGTTATTCGTTTACGATACTACGTCCGAGTTCCTTATAAAGAAATTCCCTTAACCCGTCGGAACATTTTAGAACGAGATAGTCATCGTTGCCAATACTGTGGTTATAAAGGAGAGCAACTCACCTTAGATCATGTTATTCCCCGTTCTCGCGGCGGTGGGGACAGTTGGGACAATATTGTTGCAGCCTGTGTACGGTGTAATGTTAGCAAAGGGAACCGTACGCCAAAAGAAGCAGAAATGCCTTTATCCCGTCAACCTCGTCGTCCTTACAGTAGTCTTCACTTTGAACTTGCCCGGCATATTCAAGATAATCGCAATCAAGAATGGCGCAAGTATGTTATTGGGATTCCATAACTTGTTCAACGAGAAAATGTTAAATTATAATAGCACAGTTACCAGAACAAATCAAGGCAATTGGGCTTGTCTTTTTAGGAAAAGGCAATCACAATTCGATTCTGTTGATAACATGACGACTGACTGTATATAAAGTTCTGGTTTAGAAATGTCATCGAAATTAATTCAATCTTCCAACTCTTCTTACCGAGATGCTAATGGCAATGCCATTGAAGCAGAAAAAACACCGGAAGACACCTCTTCCTCGTTTTCTGAAAACTCACAATGGAGTCACTCCTATGCCAATACTGATGCTTCTTTAGAAGCAATTATTGAAAGCTTCAAAAAAACGTTAGAGCGTCATCGCGGGGAAAGGCAACTTGTTATTATCCAAGACTTCCCAGATCCTGATGCCTTGTCTAGTGCTTGGGCTTATCAACTCATTGCTCAACAATATGAGATTCAGTGCGAGATTGTTTATGCTGGAATTCTTTCTCATCAGGAAAATATTGCTTTAGTCAAATTAACTGGCTTACCCGCTAAACGATGGGGAATTCAAACCCTAAAAGAAAGGGATTTATCCGTTTATCAAGGATGTGTGCTTATTGACACTCAAGGCACCACTAGCCAGTTAATGCCGCTGGTACGGGAACAAAAACTCCCGATTACGGTCATTATCGATCATCATACCGACCAAGGAGAAGTTGAGGCTGAATTTGTTGATTTACGGGCACAAACCCGATCAACAGCAACAATTCTTACACAGTACATTCAATCGGGATTATTAAACTTCAATACCAGCAATAACAAGCATGTTAAGTGTGCCACGGCACTGATGCACGGCTTGCGATCCGATACAAATCGCTTAATGCAAGCCCAAGAAGAAGACTTCCTCGCTGCTGCCTATCTCAGTCGGTTTTATGACGTACAACTCTTAAATGCCGTTCTTCAAATGGCCCGCTCGAAGCGAGTCATGGATGTCATTGAACGGTCTTTGCGAAACCGCATTGTCAAGAATAATTTTTCTATTGCTGGGGTGGGTTACTTACGCTACGATGACCGAGATGCAATTCCCCAAGCAGCAGATTTTTTAGTGACAGAAGAAAATGTTCATACAGCAGTGGTTTATGGGATTGTTCACAATGAACATGAGGAATTGGAAGTCGTTATTGGTTCCCTGCGCACGACAAAACTAACCCTTGATCCGGATGAATTTATCAAAGAAGCCTTTGGTCAAGATACCCAAGGACGCTATTTTGGCGGCGGACGCTACATGGCTGGCGGATTTGAAGTTCCTTTAGGATTCTTATACGGTTTTAATGAGCATTCTGAATATGCCAAGTTGAAATGGGAAGTCTTTGATACGCAAATTAAACAAAAATTGCTACGTTTAGTAAATCCGGATGATAGTGTCATTAATACTGATTAAATAATGTCCCAACAACTTTATTTGATTCGTCACGGAATCGCTGTGGATCGCGGTCTTTACGAAAAAGATGAAGATCGCCCGTTAACCGAGAAAGGGCAGAAGAAAACGACTAAGGTTGCCAAGCAAATTGATGAAGTTGGTATCACCTTTGATATTATTTTAACCAGCCCTTTTGTGAGAGCGACACAGACAGCAGCAATTTTGCAAGAGGCGGGACTAAGCAAAACTCTGGAATCCTTTTCCCCATTAGCCCCAGGCGGTGATATACAAGCGTGGCTAGACTGGTGGAACAATTGGCAACAAGAAACGAGTCCCCACCAAGGAAGCGTTGCCTTAGTGGGGCATGAACCCGATTTGGGCAATTGGGCGGAATTGCTGGTTTGGGGAAGTATTCAGGAAAAATTGATTATTAAAAAAGCAGGCATTATTGGCTTAAATTGTCCTGACAATTACTCGCCATTGGGAACAAGCAAGTTATTTTTATTGACCCCTCCCAAATGGTTTTTAAAGGAGTAGTTTAATCTGAGAAAGCCAGCAAGGAGATTTGAACTCCTGACCTACCCATTACGAGTGGGTTGCTCTACCACTGAGCTATGCTGGCACACTGCTACCTATAGCACCGGAGGAGCATTATAACGTACTTTCCTCAGTTTTGGGGAGTCATTGCTTGTTTTCCAATGGATTGCACTAAGGGATGAAAAATGGGAATCAAGTCACCGCGACTAACCACTAATGTCGGCAACGGTTTTTTACCGTAATTTTCTCCCGGTTGCAGGGGAAAAACGCTTTCTGGTGTGAGGAAAACAAATTGACCGCCGGCTCCTTGTACAATTACCCATACAGCAGCCAAATCCCAAACTTTGGGGATTGCTTCGATCGCGCCTAACGCTGCGCCGCTCGCCACCAGTAAAAAACTATAGGTACATACGCCAACAATTCGCGTTTTACAGGGCAAGGATTGCTCTAAAATCGAGGTGCTGCGGGCACATAAGCTAAATAAATGACTTTGACTGGGATCATCGGGACTACTGGCAATGGGTTCTCCGTTGCGATAGGCGCCATTTTCTCCCGCTAAGCCAGAACCGGTTAGCCAAAAGCCGTGGAACGATTGTTGCAGAATGGGAAAATGAACATAGCCAAACACTGGCATGCCCCGATACAGCAACCCTAAGGAAATTCCCCAAACGGGAATGCCGCGGGTAAAGTTGGTGGTGCCATCAATGGGATCAATCACCCAACACCATTCTTTATCGGGAAAGACATGAACGGTTTCTTCCGTCAGAACGCCATGATCCCGAAAACGAGACGCGATCGCGCTTCGAATTTGCTCATCCGCCCACTGATCCGAATTCGTAACTAACGAACCATCGGGTTTTTCTTGAGCTTGTACCTTGCCAAATTGGGTTGCCAGGGTTTCCCCTATTTGTTGGGTTAGGGTTTGGCTAAATTCTAAAGCATCCTGTAAAACTTGTTCCATTATCCGTCTAAATCCCCTTCCATAACTGTCGAAACTGCTTGATTGGTAGAAGTGCGAAACTCTGAGACATTTACCCGATTTAAAAGCGCGATCGCGCCAATCATTCCCAAAGCCTGCAATCCAAAGACTAATCCATAAGCCAATACCGGTGCTGTAAATAAGGCTTTGCCAACATCTAAGACAACACCGCCAGCAATTGTAGCAAACGCGCGGGATAATGCCTGAGCTAACCCCCAAGCGCCAATAAAGGTTCCTGCTGTTTCTGCGGCAGTCAAACCCAACATTAAACTAATGGCCCCAGTGGTTGTCAAACCCGCGGCTAAACCAAACAGAAATACAGCCGACTTGAGTATCATCGCTTGTTGGGTAAACCCAGCTAGAATAATTAAAATAAACGTTGCTGCCACCAACAAACATCCTAAGCGGGCAGTATTTTGTTTCCCTAAACGCGGAACGACTAAAAAGCCCGTACTACTCACGCCAATCAGAGTTCCTAAGCCCCAAAAGGCATTCAATTGGGCTGTTTGCGAAATCGGCAAATCAAACACTTCTCCGCCGTAGGGTTCTAAAACAGCTTCCTGCATGAACAAACTAACGGTCATCATCATCAGGAAACTAAAAAACAGCCCTGTTTGCCGACTGGCGGTTAAAACCTGAATTGCCCCCTTTAAGGTTACCTTATCTTCTCGCTCGGCAACCCGAGAGCGGCTTTTATAACGGGAATACTTTTTCTCAATGCCCCAAGTCGCTAAAAAGGCTAATCCTAAAACCACTAACGGAATTAGTAAAAATAAACGGTTAATCCCTCCTTGCAGTGCCTCAATCGGCGTTGGGATAACTTTTTCATTGCTGAGTAACAAACTCCCAACATTGGCACTCCAAATCACGCCATCTTGCTGTAAACTTTCCAGGAGAATGCCGCCGCTAACACCGCCAATAACAATTCCCACCATTAACATTGACCAAGTGGTTCCCACCAGCTTAGAACGATTTTCTTCTTCTGAGACATCAACTAATAGGGCGGCAAAAAGCGTTGAACTGGAACTTAAGGCTAAGCCATAAAGGATAAAAATTAATCCTAATAAACCAGTTAGAATGACTGTTTCAGGGGTCCAAATCCAACTGCCTGCTTCGCGCACTGCTTTTCCCAACTGCCACATTAGTTGGACTGCTAAAAAGACAGCAACGCTAAATAATGCTGTTCCAATCCAGACGTAGCCGCTGCGATGCAGCCCAAATATCGGCTTCGCATCAGACATTTGACCAAACCAGACTCGTGCCGGTGCGACAAATTGGTGCAACGCTAGCGTTCCGGCAGCAACTGTGGCGGGAATCCCCAACTCGCTAATCATCACTCGGTTAAGAACCCCGAGGGTTAGAATTGACATTAAACCTAACCCCATTTGAAATAACCCCAAGCGAAACATAGTGAGCAATTTCACTTGGGGAGACGATATCGGTTGTTCCGGTGAAGAAACATTGAGGTCGCTGGTTGCCATTATTGTTTACTCAAGTCTTGCCAAGCCTACAAGTCCTGATTTTAACGCAAGATAAGGAATTCATTTCTGTTTGTAAGCTGATGCCGGAGGCTTGAGTTAGCATCCCCTAGGGGGGTATTGCATGTTGTAGGAAAAGTTAGCAAACTATAGAAACGAACCAATTAAGGGAGTATTATTTTGCAAAAACGAGCGTTATTGACTTCTTTATCTCTCGGATTGCCTCTATTCGCTTTCGGATGTGCTTCCAATACCACTGGCGAGGGTGAAACCAGCGGCAGCAATGAAACCGCTTCCGCAAATGGAACAGGAAGGATTAATCTGGTTGCCAATGGGGAAGCCTTTGTTCGACAAGGGTTTGTTACGAAAGATGGTTGGCAAATTGATTTTGATCATGTTTATGTCACCCTAGACGATGTCAAAGCCTATCAAAGTGACCCTGCGTTTGACCCTGATCAAGATGAAGAAATCCAAGCCCAAAATGAAGTTACTTTAGTCAGTGATCCCACGACCGTAGATTTGGCGAAAGGCGGAGAAAATGCCGATCCGATTATGGTAACCCAAGAGAAAGGAAAAGCAGGATTTTATAACGCCATTAGTTGGAAATTAGCAACACCTGAACAAGGAGAGCAAAATAGCGCCATTGTGTTAGACGGAACCGCCCAAAAAAACGGACGTACCATTGATTTTGTTCTCAATTTAGATAAGTCCATTGCTTATAAATGCGGTGAATATGTGGGCGATGCGAGAAAAGGATTTTTAGAAGCAGATAGCAAAACCGAATTAGAAACCACTTTTCACTTTGACCATATTTTTGGAGATGCCCAAGCCCCTGCTGATGATGCCATTAATACCGGTGCCGTTGGATTTGAACCGATGGCAAAACTCGCGGATAACGGAACACTTAAAGCAAATTTACAAACGTTACAACAACAACTGTCTTCTGAAAATTATCAAACCCTGGAAAAGGCCATTAAAGGGTTAGGTCATGTTGGCGAAGGACATTGTGCAGAAACGACAACTTAATCGGAATTAATGCGATATGCGCTGGCAATTGTTTCTTTCTTTAGCGGTTTCTCTGTTGAGTACTCCCCCTGCTTTGGCACACGGTGTCGCGATCGCGCATCGTCAAACCAGTGCCATTGAAATTCGCGCCACCTACGATAACGGCGACCCCATGTCTAATGCCCAAGTTGTTGTTTATGCGCCGAATAATCCTGCCGAACCTTGGTTAAAAGGAACCACAACAGAAAAGGGAACTTTTGCCTTTGTTCCGGATCGCAAAATGCAGGGAGCTTGGGATGTAAAAGTTCGTCAGTCGGGGCATGGCGATTTAATTAGTATTCCTGTAGAAAATGCAGAAACCGCTTCTTCTCAGCAGACACAAGCCGGTAACCGTTGGCAAGGGGGCAACTATACGCCGTTGCAAAAAGCAATAATGGCTGCCTTAGGCGTTTGGGGATTTATTGGCACTGGTTTATTCTTTGCCCGTAATAAGTCTAACAATTCATAATGCATATTCCAGACGGTATTCTTCCACCGACAGTTGCCATTGGCGGTTATGCCATAACTGGCGGGATGATTTGGTATTCTTTGCGAAAAATTAATCAGTATGGCGACCCTAGCGAACAAGTTCCCAGAGCATCTTTACTCACAGCGGGCTTTTTTGTCGCTTCCTTAATTCATATTCCCATTCCCCCTTTTAGCATTCATTTAATTTTGAATGGTTTAGTGGGCGTTGTATTAGGGTATTTTGCTTTTCCCGCCATTCTCATCGGTTTGTTTTTTCAAGCTGTAATGTTCCAACATGGCGGCCTTTCTTCTTTGGGAGTCAATGCGGCAATGATGGGAATCCCTGCTATTTTGGGATATCATTTGTTTCAACTTCATCAATCTTTTCCCAAATCGCAACGGTGGACGAGTGTTTTTGCGTTCCTTGCCGGCGCCGGGGCGCTAGGACTTTCAGCGATTATTTTCACCGTATTGGTTGTTACAACAATTCCGGCAGACATGAATGCGACATTAGAACGCAATGCGATTTATCTGGGGTTAGCGGGTTATAGTGTGCAAGCACTTATTGAAGGGACTTTCACCACGCTCTTAGTGTCCTTTTTCCAACGAGTCAAACCGGAACTGCTCTCTCATTCAATTGACAAGTGATACTTAACAATGAACAATTGAGATTAATGTTCGTTGGAAAGAAAGGCTTTGAGAACCAAACATAAACTTGTTATCTTTTTAGGAATTATTGTTAGTGTTGTTTTGACTGTGCAAACGGTTGCCAATAGCTATTCCTTATCTCGCGATCAAGAAATTCGGGGAACTTGGTTAACCAATATTGATAGTGACGTTTTATTTTCAAAGAAAAGCATTGAAAACGCTTTAGACCGTTTAGATGAGATCAATTTTAATACGGTTTATCCCACGGTTTGGCAAGGAGGATATACGCTTTATCCCAGTGATATAACAGAAAGTATTTATGGAAAAAGTATCGATCCTGATCCCCATTTTCAAGATCGGGATATGTTAGAAGACATTATTAATAAAGGACATCAATTGGATCTGACAGTTATTCCTTGGTTTGAATTTGGGTTTATGCAACCGGTTGATTCACCCCTGGTTAAACAACATCCGGAATGGTTAACGGAACGTCGAGATGGAAGCCAAGTTGAAATTAAAGGAGAAGATAAAGTTGTTTGGTTGAATCCATTTCATCCAGAAGTCCAAGGATTTATTCTAGATTTAGTAACAGAAATTATTAGCAAATATGATGTGGATGGCATTCAATTTGATGACCATTTTGGTTTACCAGTTGCCTTTGGCTATGATGACTACACAAGGAAACTTTATCAACAACAAATGAATGTTACCCCCCCGCAAGATCCGCGAGAGACGTTTTGGGTGCGTTGGCGCGCGGATCAGTTAAATGACTTTATGGGGAGAGTCTATCATACCATTAAAGCTGCTAATCCCGATTGCTTAGTTTCCGTTTCACCGAATCCGTTACATTTTGCCTTGCCAGCCCATCTACAAGATTGGTTAACTTGGGAAGAAAGAGGGTATATTGACGAATTGGTTTTGCAAGTTTATCGCACTGATATGGCGCGATTTTCCGATGAATTAAAACGCACAGAAGTACAATTGGCAAATTCAAATATTCCCGTTGCCATTGGCATTTTAAGCGGTTTAAAGAATCGTCCCACTCCCATAGAACTCATTGAAAAACAAGTGAAAGAAGTGCGCGATCGCGGCTTTAATGGCGTGTCTTTCTTCTTCTATGAAAGTCTTTGGAAATGGGGAGAAAAATCGGCATTGCAACGAGAACAAGCCTTTTATGATCTCTTTTCATCTCCAGCCAGTCGAGAAGCGTATTCACCCACTCAAATGCCTAATAAAAGACAAAATAATTAATCTTTAAAAGTTGCAAATTACTCTTGTTTTAATCGCTGATATTGTTCGTGACTGATTCTTCCCGCTTCATATAATGTTTCATTAATTTCGGAAATTGTTAGAACAGAATGAGCACGATAGCCTTGAGATTGCAAATTATTTTTAACGCCCTTTTCATGATCAATAAAGACAACAATATCTTCTACCTTTAATCCCTGAGATTCAAGTTTTTCTGCCCCTTCGATCGCGCTTTTGCCGCTAATTAAAATATCATCAATGACAACAACGGTTTCTCCAGGTTCAAAATTGCCTTCAATGACTCGCCTGGTGCCGTGGGCTTTGACTTCTTTTCGGGGATAAATCATGGGACGATGCAAGCGCAAGGATAATCCGGTAGCTGTGGGAAGCGCTCCATAAGGAATGCCGGCAATGCGATCAAATTGTAAAGTTTCTAAAATTGCTACATAAGCATTCAAAACTTGTTGGAAAATCTGTGGTTGGGAAATAATTTTTCTTAAATCAATATAATAGGGAAACTTCTCCCCAGAGGCTTGGATATAATCTCCAAATAAAATACAGTCGAGATCGTAGAGTTGTAAAATTAAAGATTGATGGGAATGTCCCTTCAGCAAACAAACATCGCTTGTCCAAATTTGACAGAATCCCTCATTTCCTTGCATGACATCTTGACGTACATTATTAATACTATGATTTAATTCCATCAAATCTTCTTCTAGGGTTTCTTGTTTTAAGAAATCTTGCGGAATGGGAATTAATAATCCTTCTCCGGTCTGATTAAAACCAGAGGCGACAATTGGGGCAATTTCTGTGGATGTCCATAAACTGCGGGCAAGGATGAGATGTTCTGGGGCATTTTGGCGGACTTGCCTGAGAACATTGGCATCATTTGTTCCCACTTCCAGGGCGATCTGTTCTGGGGTTCCCCATTTTTGCACTTCTTTCACCAATTCTAAATAAAGGGGGGAATTGGCATTGGGATAATCTTGGATAACCGAAGCTGTGGGGTTAGAGGTGCGACAAGTAATAAAAACGGTTTTATCGGGATATAAGAGAAACGGCGCAACTTGATCTTGTCCGGAAAATGGATTAATGGTAATTGCATCAACGTTCCATTTTTCAAATGCGGTTGCTGCAAAAAGTGTATTTGTATTTAAGTCGCTATGTTTGGCATCTAAAATAATGGGAAGAGAAGAAGGAATTAGAGATAAAATGTTTTCCAACAGTTCCATTCCGGAAGCGCCCATTGCTTGGTAAAATCCGAATGTTGGCTTGTAGGCGCAAATTTTATCTTGGGTTTTTTCAATAATTAATTGCAACCATTCCCAGGGATCTGTTCCTGGGGGAATCATTTCAGGATTGGGGTCAAGGCCGAGAATTAGTAAGGTATTATTCTGCGCGATCGCGTGTTCTAATTTATCGGTAAAACTCATGTTTGTTGATCATTCACAATAATTTTCCCGCGATACATTTTCATACCGCAAGTAAATTCATATTCTCCCGTTTCTTGAGGCGTAAATTCCACACTTGTAATTTCATTTAATGCTAAATCCGCAGACCGATTAAAATCGGGAATTAATACTTGTTGTAAACAACTGCTGGGATCGCGCCGATGAAAGTTCATTCGCACCGGTTTCCCTGCCGTCACAATGACTTCTGTGGGATCGCATCCCCCATCTACTGTAATTGTCACCTGTTGGGTATCGTCTTTTTCTTCCGCTTTCTTGGCTGTTTTTTCGCTAAATAAAAACCACCATAATTCTAAACCGATTAAACCAATGCCGCCGGCAGTAACACCGATTTTAACGGGAAGCGGCTGTTGGATTTTTTGAAAGGGAGACTCTTGATTCGTATTGGCTTGGGCTGCGTGAGTGGGAACTACTGATAACAATATCAAAGTAATTCCTGTCATGCTTGATAATAAGAAACGCTTGATTGGCAATGACAACATCGTCTTATGTTTTCTATCCCTTTGTGTCCTTTATCTCTTTGCAGTTAATGAAGCTGGAACTTCCGCAACCGTAAGGCATTGGTTAACACGGAAACCGAACTGAATGCCATGGCTGCCCCAGCAATAATCGGATTCAGCAACCAGCCGAAAATGGGATATAAAATGCCCGCTGCAATCGGAATCCCGGCCACATTGTAAATAAAGGCAAAAAAGAGATTTTGTCGGATATTGTTCATGGTGGCGCGACTAAGTTGAATCGCTGCGGCAATGCCTTGTAAATCCCCCGAAATTAGCGTAATATCAGAAGTCGTAATGGCAATATCAGTGCCGGTGCCGATCGCGATCCCAATATCGGCTTGAGCTAAGGCTGGGGCATCATTAATGCCATCGCCTACCATGGCCACTTGTTTGCCTTCCTGTTGCAGGGCAACGATTTGTTGGGCTTTTTGATCGGGACGAACTTGGGACATGACTCGGGGAATTCCCACTTGTTGCGCGATCGCGTTGGCCGTTTTTTCATTATCCCCAGTAATCATTGCCACTTCCAAGCCTAACTTCCGCAGTGATTTCACTGCATCGGCAGAAGAGGGGTTTAGCGTATCCGCAAAGGCCATAATTCCTTCTAACTCTTCTTCTACAGCAATCCAAATGACAGTTTTGCCATCTGCTTCCCATTGTTTTGCTTTCTCAGCAAAGGGTTGCGTATCAATTCCCAGTTCTTCAAACCAGCGTGCTGTACCGATTTTGATGTTCCAATCGGAGACTGTGGCTTCCACGCCGCTTCCGGCAACAGCTTGAAAATCTTCGACCGTTCCTTGTAAAGACACCTGTTGGGATTTGGCATAGTCAACCGCCGCTTGGGCTAAGGGATGTTCCGATTGTTGTTCCACTAATGCCATTAATCGCAGCAACTTTAACTCATTTTTATGTTGACTGCCAAACGTCGTGACAAAATCAGTAACTTTCGGTTTTCCTTCGGTTAAGGTTCCGGTTTTATCCAAGACAATCGTGTTGAGTTTATAGGCAGCTTCCAGGCTTTCGGCACTTTTGATGAGAATGCCGTTTTCCGCGCCTTTTCCCGTTCCTACCATCACTGAAGTAGGCGTTGCTAAGCCTAAAGCGCAAGGACAAGCAATAATCAGTACTGCCACCATATTAATTAAGGCGAGGGTGGGATTTCCCATGAGGTTAAACCACAGTAGGAAAGTGACGATCGCGATCGCGATCACTGCTGGCACAAACCAACCCGTGACTTGATCCGCTAAATTTTGAATGGGGGCTTTCGATCCTTGCGCTTGCTGCACCAACTGCACAATCTGCGAGAGTACCGTATCTTTTCCCACACGAGTTGCCCGAAACTTGAAACTGCCCGTTTTATTGATCGTTGCGCCAACTACCTCATCGCCAGCCGATTTTTGCACGGGAATGCTTTCCCCGGTTACCATACTTTCATCAATGGTAGAACTTCCTTCCACGACTTCCCCATCCACAGGAATTTTTTCCCCAGGACGCACTTGAATCATATCGCCGATTTGCACTTGTTGAATGGGAATATCTTTTGCTTGGCCATCACGGATAACACGCGCTGAACGAGCTTGCAATCCAATCAATTTCCGTATGGCTTCCGACGTTTGTCCTCTTGCCCGATTTTCCAGAAAACGTCCCACTAAAATCAGCGTAATAATCACCGCCGCGCTTTCATAATACACTTGCGGTTCCAGTCCTTGACGCCATAAAAAATCAGCAAATAAAGTGGCAAACAGGGAATAGAAGTAAGCGGCGCTTGTTCCCAATACAATTAAAGTATCCATGGTAGCCGCCCGATGCTTAAAGGCTTTCCAGGCGTTGCGATAAAAGGGATAGCCGCACCAAAACTGTACCGGTGTTGTCAGTAAAAACTGCAACCAAGGATTATGCAACCAAGCGGGAATCATGGGAATATCCAAGCCCGTCATCACGGGAAGAGACCCCACAATCAGAATGATGGAAATGATGCCGCCGACACCAATTTTTCGTTTTAAATTTTTGGATTCGGCTTCTCTGGCAACAACTTCCGCATCTCCCCTGCCAGCCATCATCTCGTCTTGAGAATACACGGAAGCCCCATAGCCGGCATCCTCTACTGCCCCTTGAATGGTTTCGACAGTTGTTTGTTCCGGATTAAACTGAACCGTTGCTTGTTCCGCCGCAAAATTAACTTCACATTGTTCAACACCGGAAACGCTGCTAATAGCCTTTTCAATGGCATTGGCACAACCGGCGCAACTCATCCCTTCCAATTTCAGGGTAGTGGTATCGATAACAGAATCACGTTTTGTCATTGCTATACTCCATTGCCAAATTCGTTATTTCACGTTGTTGGTCTAATAACTCAGTTCAATTAAGATTGCATTGCGATTATTCCCATCATTCCTAATTCTTCATGATCTAAGATATGGCAATGATAAACGGTTTTTCCGACAAAATCTCGAAAGGGAATGCGAATGCGAACGCTTTCTCCTCTTGGGACTAAAACTGTATCTTTCCAAGTTCGGTTTTCTACTGCTTGACCATTGCGGCTAACTACCTGAAAGCGATTGGTATGTAAATGAAAGGGATGATCCATCATTCCTGTATTAATGATTTCCCAATCTTCTACTGTATCCAGGAAAACTCGCGTATCCGTTCGTTGGGAATCATAAGCTTGTCCATTAATTAAAAATGTCATTCCTTGTCCGGGAACCATGCCATGATTTAACTTAAATTGCCGTACAGTTTTTGGTTCAGGCAATTCTTCCAGGGGAATTAATTGTTTCGGTAAAGATAGCGGTTCAATTTCTTCTCCGGAATAGGTTAAGGTGGCGAGGGTTTCTGTTTCGTTGCCTTGATTTTTTCTTTCTCCCATCATGCCATTTCCCATCATTCCCATCCCGACACGCTCATAAGGCAGGTTTAAAAGACGATAGCTTCCTGAGGATTGATTCCCTTGAATTAAAACTTCTGCTCTTTCTCCTGGGGATAATAATAATTCAGATTGCTCGATTGGAACAGAAGTTGCCCCGCCATCAGTAGCAATAAGATAGAAAGGATGATTTTCTAACTGTAACCGATAGAAACGGGAAATAGAAGCATTAACCATGCGCAGTCTTAATAAGCCTCCCTTCGAGATCGAAAAGGAGGGATCCATTTGTCCATTGACTGTTGCCAATGATCCTTCTCTTCCCAGCATCATCCCTTTTTTCGTTTTTTGCCAATTCAGATCGAAATCTTTAAGGAAAACAAATTCTTCTTGGGCTTGTTTAATTTCGGGAATTTCATCCAATTTGCCGCGCACCGCAAAAGTTCCTCCTAATCCGCCGAAACATTGATCAGCAACATAACCGTGCAAGTGAGGATGATAAAAAGCAGTAGTGCTATGATGATTTTCGGGAATAGTAAATTCGTAGGTGTAGGTTTCTCCGGGAGAAAGTTGTAAAAAGATATGATCTGCCGGTTCTTGAGGAGAAATATGCAATCCATGGTAATGGATATTGGTAGGTTGTGATAAACGATTTGTTGCGCGTATGCGAACCGTATCCCCTGGCGAGGCTTCTAAACGAGGGCCGGGAATTTGTTGATTATAACTGAGTAAATTCCCACTGTGCCCATTAAAAGAAAATGTGCCCGAACCAATATTGAGATCCGCTTCTAACAGCCTATTTTCACTTTTTAAAACTGGTGCGGCATTAGAAGAAGAGCTGGAGTTTGATCCTTGATTCATGCCGCACTGGGCAAGTAAAACACCTCCCAAACTACTGGCGCTTAGAAATAAAAACTGTCTGCGTTGCATATTCTCGTTCTAGCAGTTGACATCTCTAGCATAAACTCTCCAGTTAGGAGGAGAGTCTAGGAGGATAAGCAGTCATTTATTTGAAATGGGTTAATTATCAGATTGTTTTAATCCTAAAACCATGGGCTATAGCGGTTTTGACGCCCCAAAAAAACACTTTGAATTTAAGCAAACAAAGCGATTAAGAATCACGATTGTTTTGAATAATCGGACAAATGCGATCATCGGGAGGAATTTCTAAAATCGGATCTGCCCCGGCAAGCAATGATTGAATTTGATTTTGCAGATGTTGTAAAGCTTGAATTTGATCATTAATTTGAGCAACTTTATCTTCTAGCTTTTGTTTCACATCTTGACAAGGCAACTCACCGCGATCGCGCACCGCTAAAAACTCTTTAATTTCACTTAAACTCATCCCTAAACTTTGTGCCTGTTTGATAAATTGCAAGCGAATTAGGGTCATTTTTTCCTCAAATAAACGAAACCCGCCGCGCGATCGTTTCACTGCATGAATTAAACCTAAATCTTCATAGTAGCGGATGGTTTTAATGGATAAACCACTGCTTTTACTTAGTTCACCAATTTTAATTAAATTAGAAACGGTTGTTGACATATTTAAATTGCCCTAATCATTGATCATTATATGTATAAATTAGCGCTGACGTTTTTTCGGTGGACGCATTTGCAACCACATCGCAATACCAGTGACAACTAAAATTAGAACACCAAAAGCGTTTAAGAATGGATAAATAAATGTCAAATCTACAGCCCCAAATTTCCCTTTATGTAAATTCAATAACCAAAGAAACTGTTGCGTTTCTCCTGTCAGATTGGCAATTTGAAACAAAGACCCCGTAATTAAAGTAAGCAATAAAGGAAGTACCATAATTGGGGCAAACCAGCGATGAATTTGTCGTAAACGAGGCTTATTAAATGCCATAATTTATTGGTGGATTCGTTTTCTTAGAGCGTACAGAAAAAAGGGAGTTGTAATAATTAGACCCAGTATTGTTTCTCCTAAGGGCGGAATTTTACTAATTGTTACAACTTGGGCTTGTGTTGTCGATTGTTCTTCTACTGCTTTAGTTGCTGTTTGATTGTTGATTTCAGAGCTAGATTTTTGAGACTGATTAGGGGAAGAAGATTGCTTTTTTTTAGTAGAAGAAGTATTGGATTGTGATTGATGATCGGTTTGAAATTGCTCAGAGGAATTAGATTCGGCTTGATTGGCTGAAGAATCCGTATTTTTACCCTCTGTTTCTTCTTTGTTTTCAAAGTGTCCTGAGTGAGCCAGCACTGGTGCACTAAGCAAAGCTGTTCCAGCACTAATTAAAGTATGTTGAGCGGATTTTGTGAGTTTCATCATTTTTATTGGAGCTCAGAGTTGATAACTATTGTAATTTCTCTACTTGACTGGAGACTCAATGTATTAGAGACTGTTCCTAAAGAAAATATAAAGAAGAGGCGCGATCGTTGATAACAAGGGTCAAACTTGAAATAGATGCAACGATTCGCTATTAAAATGAC
>PXPI01000099.1 GCA_003021905.1 Cyanobacteria bacterium SW_9_44_58
TTTTTCCGAAAATCAATTGAATAAGGTTGCATGGACACGCTTATTTTAATCTACTGTCTTTCCTTCTCAGTGTACCTTATTGGTCTGAGAATTGCTATAGGATGAATTTCTATTCTTTTTTATCAGTAAGGAATTGGCAGGCGTAACTCCTGGAAAAGAAACGTTGTCTCTCAACCGTTTAATAACTTTTCGACAGAAACTGCTACTTCCGGAAATGCCAATGGCGAAATCTCTCCTGCGGTTAGGGAAAATTGTGAGGTATAATCTCCTTGAACAGGTTCCCGAAAAACAATCAATTGTTCATGGTTTAAATCTCGCACCCAGTATTCAAGAATATTGGCTTGCGCATAGGTTTGACGTTTCACTTCTAAATCTTTTGTCAAGCTTGTACTCGAGAATTCAATCAACCAGAAAATGTTTTCAGGATAGGGATGATGTTGCAGATATTCTCGACCTAGGCGCTGAACAATAGCAAGATCCGGTTCCGGTTCCGAATTGCTGTTGGAAAGAGTAATTGGCGCAACTTCCCGAATAGCAACGCGATTTCCTAGCAGTTGGATTAAATACTCCTTGGTTTCCATGCGAAAATAAGCATGGGGTTCAGCTTCGGGAGACATTTCGACAATTTCTCCATTCAGAAGTTCCACCTGACGATCGTCGAGAAGCCCTACCTGAATCATCCGATGATAGTCTTCTAGGGTCCATTTTGCTGTAGTGACACTCATGCCAGTTTCCTCTGTGTTGCCAACAGACTTCATCTATTGTGGCATTCTTTCAGAATTGATCAGGGAGAATAGATAATAGATAATTAGAGAGACAAGTATTCTGCCTTATCCTGCTCACAGAAGCTTCACTGAGCGTTGGGGAATTAAGTGACAGTAACAAAACCATATACAAATGATCAATCATCAGGTAGAACCCGCATTACTGGTATTAGAAGACGGAAGCGTCTTTCGAGGCAAATCCTTTGGCGCTAAAGGAACAGCCGTGGGAGAAGTGGTCTTTAACACCGGAATGACTGGCTATCAGGAAGTATTAACCGATCCCAGCTATCGCGGCCAAATTATTGCCTTTACTTATCCTGAATTGGGCAACACCGGCGTTAATCCCGAGGATGAAGAATCGGATCAGCCCCATGTGCGAGGCGCGATCGCGCGCAATGTCTGCTATTTTCCCAGCAATTGGCGATCGCGCGGGTCTCTCCCGGACTATTTAGCCCAGCATCATATCCCTGGCATCTATGGGGTAGATACTCGTGCCCTAACTCGCATTTTACGCTCTTCTGGGGCCATGAACGGTGCCATTTCCACAGAAATTCTTGATGAAAAAGAACTGCTGAAACAGGTGCAAAATGCCCCGGCAATGTTGGGGTTAAACTTAGTCAAAGAAGTGACCACCAAACAAATTTATGAATGGTCGGATCCCACTGATACCCGTTGGGAGTTCCGTCCTGTTGTCGGCGAAAATGATCCCGTTCCCTTAACTGTGGTGGCCATCGACTTCGGCATTAAACGCAATATCCTGCGCCGTCTAGCCAGTTACGGCTGTCGGGTAATTGTCGTTCCCGCAGATTGCCCCCCGGAACAAATTTATCAATATGATCCTGATGGGATTTTTCTGTCTAATGGCCCTGGTGATCCGGCAGTGGTCAAAGAAGGCATTGAAACCACAAAAGCCCTTCTGCAGCAAGGAAAACCCATGTTTGGGATTTGTATGGGACACCAAATTCTAGGACTGTCTCTAGGGGCAGAAACCTTTAAATTAAAATTTGGGCATCGTGGACTGAATCAACCTGCAGGGTTACAACAAAGTGTGGAGATTACCAGTCAAAATCATGGCTTTGCGGTAACAGAAGATTCCTTGCAAGCTGATGTTGAAATTACTCATCTCAACTTGAACGACCGTACAGTTGCCGGTTTACGTCATAAAACCTTACCGGTATTTTCTGTACAATATCACCCGGAAGCAAGCCCCGGTCCCCATGACGCCGACTATTTATTTGCCCAATTTGTCGCCTCCATGCGGGAATATCGGTAACCAACACAACTGAGACGTTAGTGAGACGATCCAAGCAAGAAAATATGCTAGTATACACTATCTATCACAGGTTATTTTTGCGAAGGCATAATCTCCAACTCACTCAGATTTACCAATTGAAAGGAGGGTCTTATTCCTGAACAACTCAACTTAACCGTCAGTTTGCGGGGAACACGGGAAACTAAAGAAAATTGCCAAATTTTTCGGTTAACTGGCTTGCTCGATGCCTTTTCCGAACCCACTTTCGCGAAAGTCATGGGCAAATGTATTGAGGGAGGGCCAAAAAATATTATTTTGGTTCTATCTCAAATTGATTTTGTGGATAGTTCGGGCTTAGGGGCGTTGGTCCAACTCGTTAAAAAGGCCCAAAGTGAAGGGGGAACACTTCAAATTGTTACCAATGCTAGGGTGACACAAACGGTCAAACTTGTTCGTTTGGAAAATTTCCTTTCTTTACAGCCTAGTTTAGAAGAGGCTTTGGAATCCTTAAATTAATTCCTGCTGGGAACCGCTATCAACATTGTCAAAAATGCTGCTTTGCTTAAAATAAACCGATAAACTGGAAAAAATTTGGCACCGCAACCCCATCAACCCAATAATTGTGATTCCGAAGTCGGATTCTTTTCAACTTTGGGGGGATTGGAAAACTTGCCCCCCTTAGAACAAATTTCTCCAGCAGGCTTAGCTTATATTGGCGATGCCGTTTATGAACTTTATGTCCGTTTATACTATTTATTGCCCCCCAAGCATATTGCTGATTATCATCAATTAGTTGTGGCGGAAGTACGGGCAGAAAACCAAGCCCAGCAATTGCAAGCCCTAATTCCCTATTTGACAGAATCGGAACAGGAAATTGTTAAACGGGGACGCAACGCAGCGGCTAAACCGCCTCGTCGCCTGTCTGCCCAAGTTTATCAGCAAGCAACGAGTTTGGAAACGTTAGTAGGTTACCTGTTTTTAAGTGATAAAAATCGTTTACAATCACTATTGTTGTCGTTACAAGAAAATCAAACCCCTACTAATAACAGCTAGTTTATCATTAACCCGCAATTGTCAGTGAGCAATTGTCAACGCCATTAGTTATGAGTGAAACGCCCCATAAGGGAAATCCCAAAAACAGAAAAGGCAAACCTTTTCCCGGTTCTAGCCGCCCAAAACCGAAAAAATCGGAATCGCCAAATCAACAAGCCTCTCCGGGTGAGGATGATGACTTTATTTACGGCCGCCATACTGTCTTAGCCGCTTTAGAAAATCAACGCCAACTCAATCGGATCTGGATCACTCCAAAACTCCGCTACAATAGTACGTTTAATTCGTTACTGCAAACGGCCAAAAAGCAGGGTACTGTCATTGATGAGGTTAGTATCGAGCGCCTGAATAAAATGACTCGCGGGGCAAATCATCAAGGGGTGGCGGCGCAAATGGCGCCCTACCATTATTTAGAATTGAACGAGTTAATTGAAAAAGTTAAAACTAGCAAGAAACCCCCTATTATTGCCGCTGAAGGCATTACGGATCCGCAAAATTTAGGAGCGATTATTCGCAGCGCCGAAGCGTTGGGTGCACAGGGATTGGTCATTCCGCAACGACGGGCAGTGGGAATCACTTCTACCGTCATGAAAGTTGCGGCCGGCGCGTTAGAATATCTGCCAACGGCAAGGGTGGTTAATTTTGCACGTGCTTTGGAAACGCTAAAACAATCAGGATTTTGGATTTACGGCACCGTTGCCGAAGGCGGAAAAGGTTTGCCCGAGGTTGATTTTGATGAATCGGCAGTTTTGGTCGTTGGGGGCGAACAACAAGGGTTAAATTTGTTGACTCAGCGCCATTGCGATGAGTTAGTCTCGATTCCCTTAACCGGCAAAACGGAGAGTTTGAATGCTCATGTTGCCTGCGCGATCGCGCTTTATGAACTCTCCTGTCGGCGGAAAAAACCCCTGAATCTATCGCAAGGGGTTTGAAAAAAATCGAAAAAGTTCACAACATTAAAGACAGTAGCATTGTTTGACATCGCGTTTGAATTACGTCATCTTCAAAAAACATGGAAGAGTTTATCCTATCAATCCTGGAATTTTTCGGCCAAGCCTGGTGGGTAGAAGTTAAAACCGAATCCCCCAGATGTACTTATTATTTTGGTCCTTTTTTGAGAAAACGGGAAGCTGAGAAGTGGAAGCCAGGCTATGTAGAAGATTTGGAAGGAGAAGGGGCAGAAATTGTTTCTCTGGCGGTTAAACGCTGTAAACCCGCCATTGTAACCGACTATGAAGAACACGACGAACCAACAAGTGAGCAGCTTCCTAGCTTCAGTGGCAGCCGCGAGGTTAATAAGGCTTTTCGCGAGTAATTTCGATGGCAATGTTCCCGCTAAAATTCGGGATGGGAGGGGATGGTTTTGCCAGCTCCACCTTGACTTTTTGTACTAAGTTTAAGTCTAATACGGATTGCGCGATCGCGTGGGCTAGTTTTTCCACTAGCGTGAATTTTTTCGTCTTGATGAGATGTTTGACTTGCGCGATCGCGTTTCGGTAATCAAGGGTATCGGCGATATCATCGCTTTTTCCTGCCGGCGCTAAATCAACCCAGAGCGTGAGGTTAACTTCAAACCACTGTCCTAAGACTTGTTCTTCTGGTAAAAAACCAGTATAACCATAGCAATGAATTTTATTAATTTTGATAGTGTCCATAGAAGCTTTAAAATAACAATCAATCACTATTTTACTATCAAAGTTCTAACTGTTTGCCAGCGATTATCAATCACGAATCATCAATAATAACTAAGAAAGATAATGAGTATTGCCCGAACCATTTGTCTTGGTTTTTTAGCGGTTATTTCAGTGGGGACGCTGTTATTAATTTTCCCTTTCACCACTGCCGATGGCAATTGGAATGATCCCATTACTGCTCTTTTTACTGCCACATCTGCTGTTTGTGTTACTGGCTTAGCAGTTGTAGATACCGGTACTTATTTCTCCTTTTGGGGACAGCTGATCATTTTATTACTAATCCAAATTGGCGGATTAGGTTATGTGACCACAAACACGTTTTTGCTATTTTTAATCCGTAAAAAATTTGATTTTCGGCAAAAAGTTGCAATTCAAGAATCGTTTGATCGTCCTTTTTTACAGGGAAGTAAAAATCTTTTAGTTTCCATTATTGCAACAACAATAATCTTTGAGCTAACAGGTTTTTTTTTGTTACTTCCTTTATTTTCCGAGGAAAATTACGCCATTTGGCTAGCCTTGTTTCATAGTATTAGTGCTTGGAATAATGCGGGATTCAGCTTATTTAGCAACAGCTTAATGGACTATCAATCTTCTCTGCTAGCTAATCTTGTTATTCCCATACTAATTATTTTTGGCGGATTAGGATATCAAGCGATTTTTGAAATGTTTATTTGGCTGAGACAGCAATTTTATAAAAAAATCCTTGCTAAAAATACAGAGATTTTTGTTTTTTCACTCAACTCAAAAATTGTGACTGAAACCACTTTAATTCTTTTAATTGTCGGGACAGTTGCTTTTTTCTTTACAGACTTTAGCAATGCCAGTATTTTTGGTGATTTGCCGCTAAAACAGCGTGTCTTAGGGGCTTGGTTTCAATCAGTTACCACTCGCACTGCTGGATTTAACACGGTTGACATTAGTGCGATGACCGATGCAGGATTATTTATTACTATTGCTTTTATGGTAATTGGTGCCAGTCCCAGCGGCACTGGCGGCGGTTTAAAAACAACAACCTTACGAATTTTAATTAATTCGACAATTTCAACGTTGCAAGGAAAAACCGACGTTATCATTTATAAAAGACGAGTCCCTGTCAATTTAATTTTGAAAGCATTAGGAGTTCTGTGTACTTCAGTTGCTTTAGTCACAGTTGCTACCGCTTTAATTGCAATTACAGATCCCCAATTAAGCTTTATTCAAATTTTCTTTGAAGTTTGTTCCGCCTTTGCCACAGTGGGACTTTCAACAGGGATTACCGGCAGTTTATCGGCACTGGGAAAACTGATTATCGCTATTACTATGTATATCGGCAGAGTCGGGGTTTTAATTGTTATTAATACGCTGGTTCAGGCTTCTTCTCCTAGTGCTATTCACTATCCTGAAGAAAACCTATTAGTCGGATAAAATGGAATTGATCTTTTCGACTAATTGTTAATCGTTAAGCAATTACTGATCATTGACTATTATTACTCCTTTAAGTTAGCGCTGTGGATATTAGAGCTTCTCTTAAAATTTTCGATCAATTTCGTCATCAACCTCAAGAATTTGCAGTTATTGGTTTAGGGCGATTTGGCCAGGCAGTCTGCGGCGAATTGCGAAAATTAGGCTGTGAAGTTTTAGGAACTGATTGCGATGAAACCTTAGTGAATCAAGTGTTAACGGATAAGCTAGTGTCTCATGCCATTGAAATGGACGCTACCAAACCGGCAGCCTTAAAAGAAGCGGGAATTTTTGAATTTGAAGTTGTTATTATCGCGATCGGAGACTATGTTCAAGAAAGTATTATTACGACCCTAAATGTTAAAGAAAACGGCGTCAAATACGTAGTTGCCAAAGCCTCTTCGCATATCCATGGTAAGCTATTAAAACGAGTCGGCGCCGATCGCGTGGTCTTTCCCGAACGGGATGCCGGGTATGAATTAGCCCAGGCTCTTGCCCAACCGGCAATTTTAGATAAATTTGACCTGGATCCCGAACATAGTATTGTGGATATTCAAATCCCGGAAGCCTTTGATGGGCATACGTTAGAAGAATTAGAACTCAGAACCCGCTACGGATTAAACGTCATTGCCGTGAAATATGGCGAAAAATTTGATATTAATCCCACCCCTGATTATCGACTGGTCAAAGGTTCTCAAATGATTGTCGTTGGATCTAATCAAGATATTAAACGCTTGCCCCAAGACTCAAATCAGCAACACATTCAATCAGACGAAGCAGGGGAATTGGAACAAGGGGTTTAATTAATCCGATGTTTTTATGTTGCAATCCGTTCTCTCTAAGCTAGATTTAAGTCCAATAAACCAGGGGGCAGTTCTAGTTCCAATTGTCCGTTTTCTAAATCCACAACGGGAACAATTTCTTCCACAAATGGAATCAAAATATTAGATGGGGATTTTTCCGAAAAATGTTTGTCTAAAAATGCTTGTTCTAATTTCACCACTAATAATTCATTGCCAGCGACATAAATATCAACAACATGGCCGATTCTCTCCCCAGTTTCTTGATCAAAAACAGCAAGATTAATTAAATCATCAAAATGGTATTCATTGTTTTCTAAGATTGGCCGATCGCGCTTTTCCACAAATAACTTGCTTTTTCGCAATGCCTCAGCTTCATTGCGATTTGTTACTTCTTGAAACGCCACCACATATAATCCTTTTCCAGGTTGATAATATCCCCGTTTTAAGGTTACCCATTCATAACTATCTTGGTTGGGACGTTTGAGTAACCGTTTTCCCGGCTTTTTAAACCGTTCTGGAAAATCGGAATTGGTATAAACTTTCACTTCTCCTTTAATGCCATGAGGCGCAACAATAGTGCCAATTTCAATTAATTCCAACTCTTCCGTCATTACCGCTGTCTTAATCAACTAATCAACGCGCGCGATCGACAATTATTCCTGCCAACTCCGAAGTTGGAAATAAACTAACACAAACGTCGCCATTAACAATACAGCCGCTGCCGCCGCGGCATAACCAAAATCAAATCTGGCAAAGGCTTCCTGATAAATATAATAAACCAACAAATTGGTGGAATTAAGGGGACCGCCGCCTGTAACAACATAAACTTGTTCAAAACTGCGCAGGGTGAAAATCAGCGTGGTAATCGCGGTAAACACTAACGTGGGACGCAATCCCGGTAACGTAATATGCCAAAACTTAGCAAATCCATCCGCACCGTCTAATTCCGCTGCTTCATATCGGATTTGGGGAATAGCTTGCAATCCCGCTAAAAATACCACCATATTGAATCCAAGTTGTTGCCAACTGCTAAGCAAAATCAACACCGGCATTGCCCAGACGGTACTATTGAGCCAAGGAATCGGATCCAATCCTAGCGTCGTTAATAAGTCATTAACTGGCCCTTGATTTTGAAATAGCCAACGAAACCCTAATCCCACAGCCACTAAAGAGGTAATCGAGGGAATAAAATAAACGGTGCGTAACAGCCCCCGCAATGGCACTGATTGATTCAGCAAAACAGCAATAATTAATGGCAAAATTAAACTGGGAATGACGGTGGCAACGGTAAAATAAACCGTATTCCCCATTACCTGCCAAAAGTCTGGGTTCATCAATAAACGCAAATAGTTGCGCAATCCCACCCATTGCCCCCCTTGCGGGGTAAAACTGCCAGTTGTCAAACTCAGATAAAGCAGATAGCCAATGGGATAAAAGACAAAAATCCCCAGCCCAATTAAAGCAGGGGCGAGAAATAGCCAAGCGGTCACCGCTTCTTGTCGCTGCTGCCCAAAAACATTAATCGGTTTCGTCTTCATCGCTGTCTTTTTCTTCTTCTAGTTGATGTTGGGCTAATAATTTCGCTACTTTTTCTTTAATCTGTTGATGCTGACTCACGCCTTCGTAGGTATAACGGTCGTAGCCATTGTCAACAATTTGGGTTTTAATATTATTGATTCGTTCTTCAACATCAGGGTGAGTGGATAGCCAAGCCGGAGGACTGGATTGATCGTTGTTTTTCCTTTCTTCTGCCAGCGTTTTCATGAGATGATACATGCCATCGGCCGCATACTCACTGCTTGCTAAAATTTGGGTTCCCAACTCATCGGCTTGTCGTTCCATGTCGCGACTATAATCCAAAACAATTAAACTAGCCGCAGTACCGCCCAAGGGAACAAACTGACCAACATTGGCTAAAAAATTGCCTTCAGTTACTAATTGAAAGCCGTGGGATAGAACGGCATGGGAGATTTCGTGGGCAACCAATCCGGCTAACTCAGCTTCTGAATTTGTTTTTAAAATAGCACCGGCATTAATAAAAACTTTCCCCCCAGGAAGGGCAAAGGCATTTAAATTCTCATCCATGACAATATAAAATTCATAGTCAAAGCTATCTCTGCCTGTATATTGCGTCAAAGTTTTCCCCATCTCTGCCACGTATTGATTCGCTTCCTCATCTTTTAATAAGGGAAGTTTTTCTTCTAAATTGTTAGAAATTCTTTCTCCGACTTTTGATTCACCTTGCAAGAGCAGAGAAGCAGATTCAATCGCTGAAAACGGACCCGCTAAACTTCCGGTGACAGCGTAGCTTAAGGCGCCTGTAATGACACTGGCAAAGGTATTTTTTCGCAGCTTAGCTCGAAGTTTGCTTTGGTAGCTTTCTAAATGCTTATCAGCAAGGGCTTGATAGTGATCCGCTTTCGAATGTTCAGGATTGAGCAAGGCAAATCGACGGGCGGTTAAAGAAGCATCCAACCATTGTTCCCTTTCTTCATAGAGAGGCAACAGGGTTTCGATTAACGCCGCTTGTTCCGGATAGCGGGAAACGGCAGTTTCAAGATGGGTAATGGCTTGTTCCGTTTGGCCGAAATAGATTAAAGCTTCAGCATAGCGAATATGCCCGGGAATGAAGTCGGGATGTTTCTTGACTAAAAGTTTAAGAGGAGAGAGGGTTTTACTTTGAAGTTTGGAATCAAATTCTCCTTGCCCATATTCCCAATAGACTTTTCCCCCTGGGGGAAGCGTTGCTGTTTCTGTGTAAGGCTTTCTGGATGTTTGTTGCTTATCGGGTTGGAAAAAACCTTTTGCTTGTTGGTAAAGCTGTCTGGCTTGTTGTTTTTTTCCGGCTTGGTAGAGTTTATCGGCTTTAATGAGGGTTGTCAGAGCGTTGCACTCTTGTTGACTAAGCGCCGGAAGCAGTTTGTTAATGCGTTGTTGAAGTGTTTCTGGCGCCTTTTTGTCTTTGGCAACCGATTGCTCAGGCAGTTCTGGGTTTTCAGAGGCATCTTCGTCTTGGCGGCTGGTTTGCCCATTGTTACTCTCAACCTGAGAAGAACAATTCACAGGAGAATTCTTTTTTAAAGACTCGCTCCAAGCAGCGCTGGGAACTAGGATTAAACTCAGCGCAATAAGCAGAGCATTCCAAGAACATTTCATAATTAGGGGGGAAACACTCAACAATGATCTGTTTCGATTTTAAATTAGAAAAATCGTGAAAATTTGCCCAATCAAACAAAAGAAAGACCAGCCCTTGGGCTGGTTTGTCTAGCTTGCTGCGTTGGGAGGAGAAAACCTAAGTTGCACCAAAACCGCCTGACGCTGCTGTTAAACTCAGTTCAGGAGATGGGACAATTTGGTTTAACTAATCTTAGCATAACAATTTTCGTAAAGTTTTACAAATTTTTTTTACAATTTTGGAAAACTACTAGCGAAAACAACCAATTCGTGTCCTGACTAGATAGGATCAACGATCGCGCACCGCTTGCCGCATCACTTCTACGGGCACGGATTGCTGCAGCCACAGTTCTAAGGCTTTTGCCCCCTGTTGAATCAACATTTCTAGACCATCAAACGCGATCGCGCCCCCAGTATCTTGGGCGAGTTGCAAAAAGCGAGTGGGACGAGGGGTATAAATTAAATCGTAAGCAATTGCCCCCTGCGGGAAATGTTTCAACGCGGCTTCTGCCACAGGGGAATCCTCGGTTTGGGGCGACATACCAATGGGGGTGGTATTCACCAATAACTGGGTTTGGGAAACCAGTTCCGGCAGGTTGTCCCAGACATAGATGTTAATCTCGGCAGTAAGCCCGGTATGGTTCCAACTTTGCTTAAATTGTTCCAATTTTTCTGTATTACGCCCCACTACAGCAATTTGGGAACAGCCTAATTTGGCGCAACCGGCAATGATAGCTCTGGCAGCGCCTCCATTTCCCAGAATAACCGGGGTAATTGCTGACCAATCGCGATTGAGGGCAGCCAAAGGGGCAATAAACCCATCCACATCGGTATTGGTGCCTTCCCAGCCCTTTTCCGTGCGCCATACGGTATTGACGGCCCCCACTTGTTGGGCTTCGGGGGCCACGCGATCCAGGTAAGGAATAATCGTTTGCTTGTGGGGAATCGTTGCATTAAATCCCACCAGATTAATCGCGGAAAATCCGGCTAAGGCTCGTTCTAAATCGCCTTTTTTCACAGGCAGCGGCACATAGACATAATCTTTTTCTAAATAATTCAGCACCGCATTGTGCATGACCGGCGATAAGGAATGTTCCACAGGATCCCCAATGACGCCTAATAATTTTGTTTTCCCGGTAATCATTGCGCTGAGTTACGATTGCTGCCGCTTAATGTTAGCACTTTTTTCCGATTAATTCCGCAATAATTTTTCTCTCAATTTCTTCACGCGATCGCGCAGATTGGCAGCTTTTTCAAATTCTAAATTTTCTGCCGCTTCTTTCATTTCCGTTTCTAATTGTTCCACTAATGGCGGAATTTTATCCAACGGCAAATCATCGGCTTGTTCATAAACTTGTTCTAATTGTTGTGCATTTAAACGTCGGGAAATATCGAGAAACGCAAGAATAGAATTATTTTGTTGTTTGGCAATGGGTTGCGGCGTGATGCCATGTTTTTGATTATATTCCGACTGAATTTTCCGCCGTCTTTCTGTTTCTTGGATGGCATTGTCCATGCTATCGGTTAACGTATCCGCATACAAAATGGCTTGCCCCTCTATATGACGTGCCGTTCGCCCAATGGTTTGAATTAATGAGCGTTCTGAACGCAAAAATCCTTCTTTATCGGCATCTAAAATTGCCACTAACGAAACTTCCGGTAAATCCAATCCTTCCCGCAATAAATTGACACCGACTAACACATCAAACTTGCCTTGTCTTAAATCTTGCAAAATTTCAATGCGTTCAATGGAGTGAATTTCAGAATGCAAATAGCGAACTCGGATGTCCCGTTGTTCGCAATATTCGGTTAAATCTTCGGCCATGCGTTTGGTTAAAGTCGTCACTAAAACGCGCTCATTTTTCGCCGCTCGTTCTTTAATTTCTCCTAAGAGATCATCAATTTGTCCTTCAGTAGGGCGCACATAAATTTTCGGATCTAAAACGCCTGTGGGACGAATAATTTGTTCGGCAACATTTCCTTGTGATTGTTCCAATTCCCAATTCCCAGGGGTTGCAGAAACAAAGATACATTGATTCACTTTTTGCCAAAATTCTTCTGCTTTTAAGGGACGATTGTCGGTAGCGCTGGGAAGGCGAAAGCCATGTTCCACTAAGACTTTTTTCCGAGATTGATCGCCATTATACATCCCTCTTAATTGCGGAACTGTTACGTGGGATTCATCCACCACTAATAACCAATCCTCGGGAAAATAATCCACTAAACATTCCGGGGGATCTCCGGCTTTTCGCCCAGCTAAATGACGGGAATAATTTTCCACCCCATTACAATATCCCACTTCTCTTAATAGTTCTAAATCATATTTGGTGCGTTGTTCTAACCGTTGGGCTTCCAATAATTTTCCTTCGCTTTCCAATTCTTCTAAGCGTTGTTTTAATTCCGCTTCAATATTTTGACAAGCAATTTCTAACTGATCATCGGGGGTAACAAAGTGACGCGCCGGATAAATATTAATGCCTTTCAAACTTTGTAAAACTTCGCCGGTTGTGGGATCAACGTAGCGTAAGGCATTCACTTCATCCCCAAAAAATTCCACGCGAACAATGCGATCTTCGTAAGCGGGAACAATTTCTAACACATCTCCTTTTAAACGGAATCTGCCTCGCTGCAACTCGGTATCATTGCGGAAATATTGAACCGAAACCAAATCTCGCAGCAATTGGCGCTGATCAAGTTCTTCCCCGACGCGCAACGGAATCGCTGCGTTTAAATATTCGCTGGGCATGCCTAAGCCATAAATGCAGCTGATGGAAGCAACCACAATGACATCGCGGCGTTCAAACAGCGATCGCGTGGCGGAATGCCGCAGCATATCAATTTCTTCATTAATGGAAGCGGATTTTTCAATATAGGTATCGGAAACGGGAATATAGGCTTCCGGTTGATAATAGTCGTAATAACTAATAAAATACTCCACCGCATTGTTAGGAAAAAACTCCCGCAATTCGTTGCATAATTGCGCCGCCAACGTTTTATTATGGGCTAAAACTAATGTGGGTTTTCCAATTTTTTCAATGACATGGGCAATGCTATAGGTTTTCCCGGTTCCCGTTGCCCCCAGTAAAGTTTGAAAACGGTTTTGATGGCGTAAAAATTCCGTTAACTGCGCGATCGCGGTCGGTTGATCGCCAGTGGGTTCATAAGAAGATTGTAATTGAAACTCAGACATATTGATTCAATTTCGCGATTTGTTATTCAGAAATTCAGCTGTAAAAACTTGCAACTTCCCCCATCAAAGCTGTTATAGGATTGATACTTAAGCATCCTTAAAAACGGAAAATTTTTAAGAATCAGCAATGATGAACGATTTACCAATTAAACTCATTAACCAACAATTAATTGATACTGTAGCGAAACAAGCCCAAACCAGCGAGCGATTGCAAAAAAACTATAACTTTCATCAGTTGTCTGAGAAAGTCCAACGCTTCATCAACATTATGCAACCGGGAACTTATGTTCGTCCACACCGCCACTCTCGTCCGGAGGACATAAATGGGTTTGAGTTTTTTCTGGCCCTTCAAGGTAAAATTGGCGTATTGCTCTTTAACGACCGAGGCGATCTCATCCATCAAGAGCAGTTAAGCCCTCAGCAAAACAATTATGGTATCGAAATTGCCGAAGGGACGTTTCACACGCTGGTTGCCTTAGCCCCCAACACGGTGATATTTGAATTGAAAGAGGGGCCCTACCTTGATCGCAATGACAAAGCGTTTCTCTCCGATTTCCCGGAAGAGGGAACTGTTGCTGCCGAAGAACAGGTAAAAGCCTGGGAAGCCCAATTTGCCTAACACCTTTTTGATTGACACTCCCCTACCTAAAGGCGAGGGGATTCTTCATTCAACGACGTGACTTGCTCAGACAGGACTTGTCCTACCTGAGTAGTGATCTCATCTCCTGAAGCGTTTTCAGGGTCTAGCCCTGCCGTTCCCACGTGCCCCGTGGTACGAAGTCCTTCTCTCAGAATGTTGATGGCTGCGTTATGATCACGGTCTAAGATAGTTTCACAAGCACAAGCATGAGTTCTCGTGGACAGTGCTTTTTTAACAATTCGTCCACAATTAGAGCATTCTTCGCTCGTATATTGAGGCGGTACGGCTACTGTTGCTTTACCAAACTTATAGGCAAAGTATTCCAACCATATTCGGAATTGATACCAACCTACATCTGAGATTGATTTAGCAAGATTATGATTTTTCACTAAGTTTTTGACCTGTAAGTCTTCATAGGCGATGAAGTCGTTAGACAACACAACGCAACGCGCTATTCTCTTAGCGTGTTGCGTTGTGTTGTCTACTTATTCTCAGGTGTTTCTTAGCTAATCGTTGTCTTGCTTTCTTGCGATTAGATGAGCCTTTTTGTTTGCGAGATAGACGGCGATGGCTCCGTTTTAATTCCTCTTCTCCTTGACGGAAAAAACGAGGATTCGGTTCTTTATGTCCGTTACTATCAGTATAGAAATCAGTTAAGCCAACATCTAAACCAATAATTTGCTTGGTTGGCTCTACTTTTTCAGAGGCATCAACATTAATGCAAAACTGACAATAGTAGCCGTCAGCACGTCTAACCAAGCGAACCCGTTTGATTTGGTCTGGGGAATAAAAGTAGATATCTCGACTACCAATTAACTTAACTCTCCCAATATGGTTTTTATCGGTGAAAGTAATATGTTTTTTGGTATTAGGATCAAGTTTCCACCCCGTTACCTTGTATTCAACGGAGCGATTATTCTTTTGAAACTGAGGATATCCTTTCTTCCCTTTAATTCCCGCTTTACAATTCTGATAAAAGCGATGAATAGCAGACCAAGCACGTTCGGAGGAAGCTTGTCTTGCTTGCGCGTTGAGTTTTTTGGCAAAGCCAAACTCATCCCCTAACTGCTTACACAGTTTACTCAAGTCGTACTTGTTTACGCCTTGATGATCCATCCAATAACGAACGCATTTATTCCGCACAAACTGAACAGTACGAATTGCTTCATCAATGGCAGAGTATTGAGTTTTACTTGCTTTAACCTTATATATACTCAATTACAATATATACTCAATTACAAACATACGCTACCTTATTGGCATAGCTTGATTATAACACAAAAGTTTGTTCGTTGTCGGGCTATTGAAGCCCTTAACTCATCCTCACCTCCGCTCCGGGCCTTATATCTTCTTCCTGAAGGAGAGAGGCGCGTGCGGCGACTTTCGGTAAGGTATTAATTTTTCTAATTCATCTGTTGACACTCCCCTTCCTAGAAGAAAGGGGATTCTTGGTTCTGCGACGTGACTTGCTCAGACTGGACTTGTCCAACCTGAGTAGCGGTCTCGTCTTGGCACAAGGCATAATTTTGTGCGAAATGGTTTCCAGTTCCTATAATGGAAGTAAATCCCAAAAAAAATATCAAGTTTAAAATCGGTAACGGAACGTGTTGATTGTGTTGAAAAAACACTTAAGTTACTAAAACTGCTATTAAGGAAATTACCATGACCGAACAAGAAGCCCAAGAATTTGCTACGCTAGAAGCGGAACAAGAGGAAACCGCCGCCGAAACTGCCTCGCAAACAACACAAAAAGAAAAACAAGAAACTAAGGCGGCTACTGGCAATCAACAAGCCCTTGCCCTCAAAACCGTCGGCAATCGTCCGGTAAGCGGCGGAAAACTTCAAATTTTTGGAACATTCCGCACCATGGGGGGAGATCGCCCCATTCTCGCTAGCCACTTGGATGTTGTGGAAACCTTCCGCACCATGGGAGGAGAACGTCCGATTTTTGCCGCCGAACTCCCCACAGTTGGCAATTTCTATTCTTCAGGAAGTCGCCCCATTGGCGCCAGTAAACTCAAAATTAGCGAAAACTATTCCAACTTTGGAAATCGTCCCATTGCCTCCAATCAAATTGATGATCCCACTATGTTGATGGGCTATATTGACTAAGTTTTTGAGCAAAAATTCTCGCTTAAAATGAGTTCATTCTCCCTTGTCTTTGTGGCAGGGGAGTTTTTTTGATCCTTATCTCTTGCGAGGGAAGCAGCGCGATCGCGCCTTTGCTATATTAACTAGAAACCCCCAAGCCAACTTAATCATTCCGAAGCAGTTGGTTGGGCGAAACGCCGGAAATTATTTCGATTTAGAAAATCGTCTGCCGGCTCAATTTTTCTATAAGAAACAATTATAAAGAACTTACAAAGAATAATTAATTTTTTATCTTGCCCAGCAATCTCTCATTGAGATAAATGAAAAAGGAGTTTGCCCATGCCATCAAAAAAAGAAATCATTGAACCAAAATTAACAGTTAATTTCCAAGCTGATTCATTATACGCCACTCATCAACCCGTCTCTAAAGCAATGGGAAAATCAACACCCGTTATTGAACGAGAACTGAGGCGCATTCTTCCTAAAATTAATCCCGAACAGCGCCAAAGTGTTGCCCAACAGTTTCTTAAGTATCTGGGAAACAAAGGGATAGAAAAAACAACCCTCCAGAAAAAACTTTCCCTGGCCACGACTGATGCGGAACAAATGAAGCTGGAAGAAATCACTAAATTAGCAACTTATGCCTATCAGCACTATCCTGATATTTTTCAAACCGTTCTCACCCAGCCTAATATTGTCCAGTTTTTAAGCCACCCCATACTATCGGCGATTGTTGGTATTATGGCAGCGAAATGGCTTAACCGATCTCCCAGTTAACTTCCTCGTAAATCGATTTTTAACTATTCTGCTACTTAGCAATGACGTCTAACCACAATATGCAACTGGAGTCCTCCTCCAATCCTGAAGAGGTTCAATCTGAGCAGTCTCCGCCTCCTAAACCAACCCCCCCCTGGTGGCGAGTTCTGTTGATTTTAATTCTATTGGGGCTAGGCGGCGGCGTTGCTTATACCTGGTATTTTATTTATTATCAATTATCTCCAACTGTTGCAAAAAGTCTCAGTGAAATTCTGTCTCGTCCTGTGGAAGTGGGAGAAGTGGAATCTTTTTCTTTAACTTCTCTTGAATTTGGAGAAACCGTATTGCCGCCTAGCCCAGACCATTCGGAACAAGTCACGATTCCCAGCGTTGAAGTTGATTTTACCCCCCTCAAACTTCTCACTCAGCAAACCCTAGAACTTGATGTCACGCTAGTTAGCCCAGATGCAACAATTGAGCAAACCAAGCAAGGGGAGTGGTTAACCACTAACTTGACAGTACAATCCCCAGGATTCATTGAATTTAAACTGGAAACGCTCAATGTTGAAAATGCTGATATTGCTGTTTCTTCCCGCAATCGGGAAGGGAAATTAAAAGCCCCCGTGAACCTGACCCTTGGTCAACTCAATAGTCAATTTCGAGATAATAATCAGCGCATTCAGTTTGAACTGGATCGCTTATCCGTTGCCAATACTCCAGGCAATTTGAATTTACAAGGAGAAGCCCGTCTCGAAAGCGGCGAAGTAGATTTAGCCGTCACCAGCAATAAATTAGCCATTGGCAGCTTAGCCCGATTAGTTCCGTCTCCCTTTGAAAAGATAGAAGGAAATCTAGATGCTGATACCGAGTTGAACCTATCCCTAGATGGAAATCTTCCCAGTTTCCAAGGAACTGCCGAATTCAATGAAGTTAACGCCAAGGTGGATCAATTCAGCACTTCCATTACCGATACCAATGCCCAACTACGTCTTGCGGAACAAGATATTGTTGTCGAAAACTTTACAACGCAATTCGGCGGCATTGAGGCCACTGCCGGCGGAAAAATCAATCTTGCCCAGGGATATGATTTAACGGCTAATGTGAAACCGACGCCCATTTCCAGCCTCTTGTCCGCCGTTGAGATTCAACCGGATGTTCCGGTAAGTGGAACGATTCAAGCCAAGATTGACATTACCGGCGCCTTAGATAAGCCCCAAATCGATATTGCTGCCAGTAGTACCCAACCTATCCAGATTGATCAAGTTCAGTTTCAGCAGTTTCAAACCGCATTATCGCTTCAGGGAACAGAACTGGTTGTCGAAAATTTCCAAGCAACTTCGAATACAGGTGGCCAAATTGCCGCCCAAGGCAAAATCGGCTTAACCCCAGAACAAAAAATTGCCCTGGATGTGCGGCTTCAAAATGTTTCCGGCGAACTCATTCGTCCTTACCAACCGAACCTGCCTTCTAATTTAGGAACCCTCAATGCCTCGGGCAAAATAACCGGGGCTTTAAGCAAGTGGCAAAGTCTCCAAGCAGAGGGAAAAGCGACCCTTGCCATTGCTGAGGGAACTGTTACGTTACCGCAGCTGCAACTGTCAGAGGGTCGTGTCCAAGCCAAAATTCAGGTTAACCAACTGAAACCGCAACAACTGGCGCCGCAAGTACCGCCTCAGTTTCAAAACCCAGTTTCGGGACAATTTCGCCTCAATGCCAATTTAGCGGACTTTTCTCCGGAAAAAATTCGTCTGACAGGAGAAGGGGAATTAAAGGTTCCGCAAGGAGAAATCGCAGCAACTGCCGTAACGTTTAATGAGGGTCAGTTGAATGCCAATTTCACTCTCACGAAAATTCCGTTAGCGTTACTTGCCCCGCAAACCCCTCCCGAGTTCAATGAATTGCTGTCGGCGCAATTAAATGTCAATGCTGATGTCGAAGCCTTTGATCTGAATCAAATTCAAGGAACCAGTTCTGGATCACTTACCTTGACTAATGGCGATCGCGCTCAAGTCAACCTAAACAATCTCCGTCTCAACCAAGGCAACTGGCAAGGGAACATTCAAGCAAGCAATTTGAATCTTTACCGGTTGGTTCCCCAACTCCCGCAGCAATTCCAAAATTCCCGTTTCAATACGCAGCTGAAGGCTCAAGGAACCTTAGACAATCTTACCCCAAAAGGCATCACTGTCCGAGGAACTGGAGAAATTAATCAATTGTTGGGCGGAAAAATTACAGCAGATGTCTTGCGCCTGGAAAAGGGGAACTTTCAAATTGTTGCCTCTCCCGCCAATTTTGAACTTGCCCGGCTTTCAAACCAGCTTCAGGGCAAGGTTGGCGGCCAAGTTACCGTTGGAGGCAATTTAAACAATCTCACTCCCGCAGGCATTAACGCCCAAGCCAACTTAGACTTTAGTCAAGGACTGGCTTTAATTGCCAATCCCCTTACCACTCGCCTGCGTTGGGATGGGGAAAAAGTCATTTTAGAACAAGCCCAAGCCAAGAACTTTCAAGCTGAGGGAACCGTTGCCGTTAATCTCAACCAACAAGGACAAGAAATTATTGAACAATTTGATTTAACCGTCGATGCCCAGCAGTTGGACTTGTCCCAACTGCCCCTTCCCACTGCCCAACCCGTGGGGAAAATTGATGTTAAAGGATTAGCCGACTTTTCCGGAAATCTGACCGGGACGCTGAATCAACCCCAAGTCCAAGGAACCATTGGCTTACAAAATTTTGCCGTGGAACGGTTTACTTTTGATTCCAAAATGACAGGGGGAATTCAGGTCAATTCCCAACAAGGGATTCAACTGAATTTAGTAGGCAATAGCCAAACCCCCGATCGCATTCAGTTGGCCTTGTCTTCGCCGCAACAGAAGCAGTTGCTGCCCTTAGAACCCGCCTCATTTGTCATTAAACGGGATAGCGCGATCGCGCAAGGAAAACGCCAAGGCCAAACCTTACAGGTCAATTTACAAGAACTGCCCTTGGATCTCCTGAAAGACTTTGCCCCACTTCCCAAAGAATTTGCCAATCAACCAGCTTCCGGCAAATTAAACGGCGATCTGGCCGTTGATTGGAAGCAGTTAGGGGTTTCCGGAGAACTGGCTTTAGAGAACCCCTCTCTAGGCAGATTTAACAGCGATCGCGTCACCGCCGAGTTTCGTTACGCCAACCAAATCTTCAACCTCAAACAAGCCGCCCTCTTGCAACAAGAAAGCGAATATCGCGCCAGCGGCCGCCTGAACCTCAGCAAAACCAGTCCCGACTTTGAAGCCAACCTCGATATCAAACAAGGGCGAATCCAAGACATTCTTAGTGCCTTACAACTCTTTGATTTGTCTGAAATCCAACAAGACTTTGCCACCCCTGAATACGGGAACGCCCAAGATCTCGATGTCGCCTCCATCAATATCAAAAACGACCCCCTAGAAACCCAACTGCGCCGTTTTTCCGAAATTCAATCCCTCCTTGCCCAAATGCGGGATAAGCAAGACACAGCAACCGCCATTCCTTCCCTCGCCTCAGCCCAAGGCAACTTTACCGGAAGTATTTCTCTCACGGGAACGTCATTTCAACCGCAAGACATCCAAGGTGAGTTTCGTCTCGATGGGAACCAGTGGCAATGGGGTCCCTACCAAGCCCAAAGCGTACTTGCCGAAGGCAAAATTGATAACGGGATTGTGACCCTGCTGCCAGTTCGTTTCGCCTCAGGGGAAAGTTATATTAACCTCTCAGGCACCTTTGGCGGCCAAAACCAGTCCGCGCAATTGCAAGTCAATCAAATTCCGGTGGCAACGTTGCAAAATGTAGTTGAGGTTCCAGAATTTATTGGCGTCAGCGGCTTTGTCAACGGCACCGCTACCGTCGCTGGAACACCGGAAAACCCCACCGCAAGAGGAGAACTCCAAGTCAACGAAGCGACTCTCAATGAAACTCCCATTGATACCATTCAGGGGAGTTTCAGTTATAGCAATTCGCAACTCAATTTCTTTGCCAAGGGCTTACTCTCCCCCGATAGCGATCCCCTAATCCTGAGCGGCAAATTGCCCTATCAACTGCCCTTTGCCAAAGTTCCCCCTGCTTCTGACAATTTAAACATCGAGATTAGTCTCCAAGATGAGGGCTTTGCTTTACTCGATGTGATTAGCAAGAACCAATTAACCTGGAAAGGAGGAGAAGGACAAGTCAATCTTGCCATTAATGGACCCTTCAACCCAGAAAACTTTCAATTGGAGCAACTCAATACCTCTGGGGTAATTACTCTTTCTGATGCCAGCGTGGGAACTGCATTTTTGCCTGACCCCTTAACCAATATCAATAGTCGGGTGGAATTCAACTTTAATCAAGCCAGTGTGGAACAATTCAACGCTGACTTTGGGGGCGGGAAAGTAACTGCAACAGGAGAAATCGCTCTATTTAACCCTGATGCCGCCTCGCAACTCCTTAATATTGACTTACAGAACCTTGCTGTGGATATCCCTGACCTTTACCAAGGAAATGTCGCTGGCAATATCAATTTGGGCCGAACAGCTATTGAACCCCTTATTGGCGGGGAAATTACTCTCTCGGAAGGAGAAATTATGTTAGCCCAGGGTGAAACCGCCCCCGCAGAAAATGGCCAAGGCCGTGAAAATGGCCAAGGTACTGAAAATGGCCAAGGCAACAATAATTTGTCCAATGTTGGCTTTAATAATTTGACCCTGAACCTAGGGAAGAATGTGAAGGTCACCCGAGAACCGATTATGAATTTTGTGGCCGATGGCAGTTTAAACGTGAATGGAACCCTTGCTGATCTACGCCCCAAAGGAACCATTTCCTTGCAGCGAGGTCAAGTCAATTTAGGGACAAGTCAGTTTCGCTTAGCCAAAGGGTATGAACAGACCGCAAGATTTACCCCGTCCCAAGGCCTAGACCCCACTTTAAATGGGCGTTTAGTAACCTCTGTCGCTGAAACCAGCGGCAGTTTTCGGAATGAAAGCCGCCTCAGCGAACCTAGTGACGGCATTAACGCTAATATTGGCACTTTACAGTCAGTGCGGGTGGAAGCTTTGGTTCGAGGACGGGCTAGTGAACTGCAACCTGGACAGTTAACGCCCAATAATGAGGTGTTGACCCTAAGCAGCGATCCCAATCGTAGTGAAACCGAAATTATTGCCCTGCTCGGCGGCGGCTTAACCAGTGGGTTTGGTCAGGGCAATACGGCATTCGGAATAGCCAATTTAGCTAGTTCCACCTTTCTAGGAAGCTTTCAAAACACCATTGGCGATGCTTTGGGATTAAGCGATTTTCGGATTTTTCCCACGCTAATTCCCACAGAAACAGAAGAGGGAGAAGATAGTGGTTCCAACTCGAGTTTAGGATTTGGTGCGGAAGCAGGGATTAACATTAGTGAAAATTTATCCTTCTCTGTTCTGACAATTTTTAATGCAAATCAACGTTTTCAATATAGTATTCGCTATCGTTTAAGCGATGACATTTTACTCCGAGGAGCAACTGATTTAACCGATAATAACAGTTTCATTATTGAGTATGAAACGCGTTTTTAACACAATCATGATAATCTAATCCACAAACTTTTTATTTGGGCAATCGAACCTCCCAAGCAACAAACGAAGTTAACCGGATTGCGTATCGCTTTTGCAATCAAATTCAACAATTAACCAAGGCGGTCCAAGAAAGTGAAGATGCAGCGCGATCGCTGGTTGAACGGTCTCAACAAACGCAATAAGCCCTTGATGAATTAGAACGCTTAATTAATCAGTATAAAATCGTGCTCTCAAACAGGAAGAGGAAACTTCCCAAAAGGAAACCAAAACCCCGCAATCTGTTTAAAACGTTAAAATTAGACTAAGATCAATTTTTTTGTGAATTTATTTTTCGTGTTTCTATTCTATGTTCTTAAGCGAACTAACACCAATCTTTCAAGAATTTACCCAACAACCCATGAGCTTTCTAGGAGGATTAGTTTCTGGGAGCTTGCGCCTCAACCCGAACCAAGAGCCTCTCAAAAGTTGGCTAGCTCAGCAAGGCGGGGGCCAGACAACGTCGTCTCCAAGCAATCGGCCGCCCCAAGCCATTAATATCGAATAAAGCAGGTAATTCTTCCGATTGCTGGATTCAGGCAACTTAACAAAAAGAGAGCATAAATCGCGGGGTTCCCTTGTCGCTGGCAAGGGAAATTATTACAATTTTGCTAGGTTTTTCCGTTGGAAAGGGGAGCCTCTCTGTTAGGGAAATCCCCATGGGATCTGGTTATCAAGGAGTTTTTAGTGTGGGATCGCTAGTGCTTTTTCAGTGCGAATTTATTAGGAATGTGCTAAAAGAGTTAAACAGTGGCAATTTATTCGGTGATTAAAAAAAATGAAGCAATGACGATAAATAGAAAGATGGGAGAACTCTCATTTGATGGCAAAAATTGCTTCTAATTCGATAAGTGATCAATGTAACTGACCGTCAAGTTGCCATTTTTGTAAGAAAGGCTACAATCATGGCTAGGTCTTTCCTGTTACCCCCTCCTGTTAGCAACCCGGAATGAGATTGCTGGGCCTTTAAGGGAATGGACAGGAAAAACGTTAATGGCATCTTAATCAATGATCAATCATCATTTTCTGATGAAAACAGCAACAAGTAAAAGGAAAACGGCATGATGCAGGTAAACGCAGTAACCAGCCAACAAGATAAAAACGAACTCGAACGCTTAATTGAAGAGCAAAGTCAAGAAGTGGCTCAAGGCAATTCCATTGAAGTTGAAGTGGAACCGGCAGATTCTGACTTGGAAAAGGAGGCCGAGTTAGAAAAGGAGGCGATGTTAGAGACGACAGAACTGCCGGAAGGAACGTTGCAAAAACCGGCGGAAAATGCCTCTGCGGAAAATGCCTCTCAAGATGAAACCCAAAAAAAGTCTTACACCGAAGACTCCATCCGTCTTTACCTGCAAGAAATCGGTCGGATTCGGCTGTTACGGGCTGATGAAGAAATTGAATTGGCTCGAAAAATTGCTGATTTATTAGAGCTGGAACGCACTCGCACCGAATTGCAAGCCACGATTGGTTATGAGCCTACTATCGAAGAGTGGGCGCAAGAGGTGGATATGCCTTTACAGAAATTTCGCCGGCGCTTGATGCTGGGGCGCAGAGCGAAAGAGAAAATGGTGCAGTCCAACTTGCGTCTCGTGGTTTCCATTGCGAAGAAATACATGAATCGCGGTTTATCGTTTCAGGATTTAATTCAAGAAGGATCATTGGGCTTGATTCGGGCAGCGGAAAAGTTTGATCATGAAAAAGGCTATAAGTTTTCCACCTACGCAACGTGGTGGATTCGACAAGCAATTACCCGCGCGATCGCGGATCAATCGCGAACTATCCGTCTCCCAGTTCACCTCTACGAAACAATTTCTCGCATCAAGAAAACTACGAAAGTCCTCTCCCAAGAATTGGGACGCAAGCCGACCGAAGAAGAAATTGCCGAACGCATGGAAATGACCATCGAAAAATTAAGATTTATTGCGAAGTCGGCTCAGCTTCCCATCTCGTTAGAAACCCCCATTGGCAAAGAAGAAGACTCTCGCTTAGGCGATTTTATTGAAGCTGACGGGGAAACCCCTGAAGATGAAGTTTCCAAGAGTTTACTGCGAGAAGATTTAGAAGATGTTCTCGATACCTTGAGCCCGCGAGAAAGGGATGTTCTCCGTCTCCGCTACGGTTTAGAAGATGGACGGATGAAAACCTTAGAAGAAATTGGACAAATTTTTAATGTTACTCGCGAGCGCATTCGACAAATTGAAGCGAAAGCTCTAAGAAAATTGCGTCATCCTAATCGCAACAGTATTTTAAAGGAGTATATTCGCACCTAAAAAGGATTAGCAATTTGGATGAATTTTAAAAGCTGGGTAAGACGATTTTACCCAGCGATTGTTATAATGTTGAGACAAATGATTTAAGAAGGCATTGAGGGTGAGCTAAAATCACCCTTGTTCTCAAACTTAGGTCGCAATCAACTTTACAGAAGCCCCCAGAAATGGAGAACCCCTTGTCCAGTTAGGAGTTCGGTGAGCAGCGCAGCCACAAAGCCAATCATTGCTAAGCGGCCATTCCAATTTTCTGCAGATGTATTCCAACCAAATTTAAAGTCATTGCGATTTTCTTCAGTCATAATAACCTCTTTACAAATCGATATTAGTGCGGCTAACTCTGTAAATAAATGTAACTAAAAATTGTCAAAAAAGCAATACGTCTATTCCTTGCAGACGATTGCTTTTTTGTATGTGATCGATTGTCAGTTATTCGGCCTATGTTAGATAAACAAACCCTTTTTGCTGCTTCCCTCTTTCCCTATTTGGGTTTTCTCTGGTTTGTGGCGCGATCGCGCCAATTTCCCCGGCTAGCAGTCATTGGTTTTTATGTCTTGTTAATATTTGTGTTGGTGACTATCCCTGCCGGAATTTATGCCCAACAGGAATATGGAGAATCTTTAGCAAATGTGGACTGGTTGCATGGCAGTGCAGAATCCTTTCTCACTCTCTCGAATATTCTAGTGGCATTAGGATTTCAGCAGGCGATTCGACGTCGAAAAACTGCTTCTTCCAACCAACAGGAACAAACATGACTTCCTCTTTTCAGAGCAATCTTTTATCAACGGTTCCAGAACGGGCAACGGTCCTGGGGAACCCAGTTCACCTGCTGTCGGACTATCTCAGTTGGTTACAGGATCGCTGGCGCCAGAAGCAGGGCACTCATGTGGTGACTCTCAATGCGGAAATGGTGATGCTGGCTCGGAAAAATCCTCAATTAGCCAGCGCGATCGCGCAAGCAGAATTAGTCATTCCCGATGGGGCAGGAGTCGTCCTTTCCTTACGCTTACAAGGAAAAAAACAAGCTCGCTATCCTGGGATTGACCTGGCGGCTGCGTTATTAAAAACCACCGCCGCCGGAACGGCTCCAGGAGAAATTTTCTTTTACGGCGGGGTACCTGGGCGAGCCGAAGCAGCGGCTCAACGGTGGCGAAACCAATTTCCCAATCTTTCCATTCGCACGCAACACGGTTATCTCTCCCCATCTCAAGAATCGGAACTGTGTCAGGAGTTAAGCCAGCGACAACCGCAATTGATTTTAGTCGCCTTGGGAGTGCCCCGACAGGAAGTTTGGATTGCTCAACATCGGCATCTTTGCCCCCAATCAATTTGGATGGGGATCGGCGGCGCTTTTGATATTTGGGGCGGTGCTAAATCGCGGGCTCCTTCCTGGTTTTGCGAACATAATTTGGAATGGTTGTACCGCTTATATCAAGAACCATCCCGTTGGCGGCGGATGATGGTGTTGCCTTTATTTGCTTGGGCTTCTCTGGTCAATCGCAATTGAGCTTACCCAGCAACTTTATCTAACAGTTCCCATTGCGAATATTCCACTAGCGCCTTTTCCAACAAATCAAACATTTGCCGACAGTGATTGTTTGTGTGCAAGGGAAGTTCTTCATTTTTCATTACTAAATTCATACGCACTTGATCGTCACTGGCTGTGGTGCGATCGATTAATACCTCGACAGTTACCAGTTTGGGGAAAGGAGCGCGATCAGGAAACTCCCGCGCCATCATATATTCGCCTGTATCGTAAATAATTTCTAGATAGCAAGACTCTAAAATCTCCACAAGAGACTCTTGCAGGCGTTCTAAAGGAATCGCAACAGAAAAGGTACAAGTATATCGAGCCATAGTGTAATGGGGAGTAATCCGGTTGAGCGTCTTTATTCATCATCTTATCGAACTTTATTTAATACTAATCAAGAGAGGCCTCTGCTACATTGGCAAGAAGCGTTGAAGCAGCAATCCTCCCTTAAGAATAAGTTTGTTCCTGGGAGGGCGACTGATAAAGTTGATGTTCCTGGGAATGAGGCAAAGCCTGGGTTTGTTCCTGGGAAGAAGAAGCAGATGGAGACGATACTGGTACTTGTTGCATTAAACTGGCCATTTCTAGGGCATTCATGGCATAGTTCCATCCCAAATTGCTTTTAATGCCCGCGCGTTCTAGGGCTTGTTGCATGTTTTCAGCAGTGACGACTCCAAATACCACAGGAATTCCTGTTTGGAAGCTTGTGGCGGCAATTCCTTTCGCCGCTTCACTGGCAACATAGTCAAAATGGGCCGTTTGGCCGCGAATGACAGCTCCTAAACAAATAATCGCATCATATCGCCGCGTTAACGCCATTTGCCGCGACATCATCGGCAGTTCAAAACTGCCAGGCACCCAAATATAATCAACTTGCGTCCCATGCCAATCGACATCAACACCGTGACGTTTCAAACAATCTTGACATCCTGCTAATAACTTTTCCGTAACCAGATCATTAAACCGTCCAATAACAATCGCAAAGCGTAAGGAAGAGGTGTCTGCAAATGTACCTTCAAAAACTGCCATAATTAATGATTAGTTATTAGTTATTTATTTGCAGTATAGCGTTATCAATTTTTTTTTAATAAGTGCTTTTCAATGAGAATAACTCCCCATCCACACTCGAAGAGTTCGTTGGGAGGCTTAATCGCGCTGGCATTTGTTTCAGAAGCCATTGAAGGCGAATGTAAGAATTGCGCGATCGCGAGGCAAGATCACAGCGAAACGAGTGTCTGTTGGTGACAATATGGAGATTACCCTACGTGACGCCTGTACGCCTGTTGAGTTAACGATTCAAAAACAAGATTATTTATAATGATAGATGGCAAAAGCTTAAATTCACAACAAATTTTCGATTTTTTCAAGAACCATTTCAACAGACCAAAACTGAGTAAATTTTCAGGAAACGATTAACTCTCATTCAGTTCCGTTATTTAATTTAAAAACCTGTAGAATAATAAATAGATGTAGAAATAATAATTGGGAAAGCAATTACAAACTTAAAATTCGTTTTTGTAATCTTTTTCATAATTTTATGATACTTTGTTGCAGCAATATCAATTAAAAAATGTTTGTTAGAGAAACTGAGTGGTGGAAATATAGCATTATTTATCAGATTTATCCCCTAACCTTTGCCGATGGGAATGGAGATGGAATCGGCGATTTACAAGGCATTATTCAACGGCTTGATTATCTCAATGACGGCAAAGATAATAGCGATTCCTCTTTAGGGATTGATGCCATTTGGCTATCGCCTATTAATCAATCGCCGATGCTTGATAATGGTTACGATGTAAGCGATTATTACGATATTTGCAATACATTTGGAACCTTGGACGACTTTCAACGGTTATTGGAACAAGCTCACAGGCGAAACATTAAAGTGATTCTCGATCTAGTTATCAATCATACCTCCAGTGAACATCCTTGGTTTTTGGAATCGCGATCGAGCCGTTATAATCCTAAAAGCGATTGGTATTTATGGCATGATCCAGCCCCTGATGGAGGCGTTCCCAATAATTGGCTTTCCTATTTCGGGGGAACCGGTTGGACGTATGATGACAAACGGCAACAATACTATTATCATGCTTTTAATTCCCATCAACCGGATTTAAACTGGCACAATCCAGAAGTAAGAGCGGCGATTTATGATGTGATTCGCTACTGGTTAGATTTAGGCGTCGATGGATTTCGCCTTGATGCCTCCAGTGTTTATAGCCAGGATAAATACTTTCGAAATAATCCGGTTAAATTTGAAGGTCGCGAGGACAAATATAAAGATCAGTATCATATTTATGATCAAAATTTGCCGGAAAATCATGAAATTATCCGCGAAATTCGAAGCATTATTGATGAGTATGACAACCGCGTTTTATCAGGGGAAACCTTCATTGACAATCGGCTTTATGATTCTCTGATTTTTTATGGAGTGAATAATGATGAATTGCATCTGCCGTTTACTTTCGAATTTCCCTTAAGTCCTTGGTATCCGGGTTACCTGCAGCGAGAAATTGAGAAAAAAGAATTATTAACGCCCGAGGGCAGTTGGCAAGTTTATTTTCTCAATAATCACGATTTGCCTCGACATCTGTCTCGTTGGTCGGAATGCAGCATTTGTTTCGATACCTTCGCGATCGCGAAAGCCTCAGCAACCATTTTATTAACCGTTCGCGGAACACCCATTTTATATTACGGGGAAGAATTGGGAATGGTCAATCATGAAAATATTCCTTTAGAACAACTCCGAGATCAAGTGGCAATGAGTTGTTTAGATGAGGAATGTTTGCCGTCGCGAGATGGCACCCGCACGCCTATGCAATGGGATGATTCCCCGCAAGCCGGGTTTAGTTTCGGCAAAGATGTCACGCCTTGGCTGCCTGTTCACGATAATTATCAATATGTCAATGTAGAAACAGAATTATCGGAACAAGATTCTATCCTCAATTTCTATCGGGAATTAATTCAACTCCGCAAAAACAGTAAAGCTTTGCAAAAGGGAACTTGGAAACCGTTGATTTACTATCCCTATGAACATTTAGCATATTTACGAGAAACGGAACAGGAAACGGTGTTAGTGGCGATTAATTTTTCTTACGAAAAGAATTTCGACCTGGATCGCGCGATTCCCAAGCAGTATTGGCAAGTGTTGCTTTCTACTAATTTATCAGTGGGCGATATCATTCCCTTACCGCAATTGCTGCAACCCTTTGAAATTTCCATTTTGCAGTTCACTCCAGACCATGCAGTGCCCTAAGTTGTAATAGGGAGAAAGTATTTCTGCCGAAACTGGGATGACTTTCTCACAGCGGGTAAGCAATAATGTGGGAGCAAGCAACACAACAAAATTCGCCATGCAACGCCCCATTTATCTAGACTGTCACTCCACCACCCCCATGGATCAACGGGTTTTGGATGCCATGTTGCCCTATTTTACGGAACATTTTGGCAACCCTTCCAGTACGTCTCATGCTTATGGTTGGGAAGCGGAAGCCGGCGTCAAACAAGCCAGAGAAACGATTGCACAAGCAATTAATGCCTCTGCTGAAGAAATCGTTTTTACCAGTGGGGCAACCGAAGCCAATAATTTAGCGATTAAAGGGGTTGCTGAGGCTTATTTCACTCATGGACAACATATCATTACCGTTGCCACCGAACATCGGGCGGTTATTGATCCCTGTCAGTATCTAGAAAGTTTGGGGTTTGAAATTACCTGGTTGCCGGTGGAAGAAGATGGGCGAGTCGATTTAGACCGTTTAGCCGACAGCATTCGTTCCGATACCATTTTAGTTTCGGTGATGGCTGCCAATAGTGAAATTGGGGTGTTGCAGCCATTAGCGGAAATCGGCCACATTTGCCGAGAAAACAACGTGTTCTTTCATACCGATGCCGCCCAAGCGATTGGCAAAATTCCCCTGGATGTGGAAGCAATGAACATTGATTTAATGTCGTTGACTGCCCACAAAGTTTATGGACCAAAGGGCATAGGGGCGTTATATGTCCGTCGTCGCAACCCCAGAGTTCGGCTAGCGTCACAAATTCAAGGCGGCGGCCAAGAACGGGAGTTTCGTTCGGGAACGCTATATCCGCCGCAAATTGTCGGTTTTGGTAAAGCGGTGGAATTGGGCTTAGCCGAAATGGAACAAGAAGGAGAACGATTGGCCAAACTGCGCGATCGCGCTTGGGAGGCATTGTCGCAACTGGAAGGCGTTTATTGGAATGGGCATCCCACGCAACGGCTTCCCGGGAACTTGAACGTTAGCGTGGCAGGGGTAGATGGAACAGCATTAATTTTAGGCTTACAGCCTGTCATCGCAGTTTCTTCCGGTTCCGCTTGTTCTTCCCAATCCACAGAACCGTCTCATGTAATTACGGCCCTAGGAAGAGGCAAATCTCTGGCTAAGGCTTCCATTCGCTTCGGGATAGGACGGTTTACAACCAGTGAAGAGATGGATCAGGCGATTGAACATACCATTCGTACCATTGAATCGCTACGGAAGGCAAAACAGGGTTAATCGTGTTCGGGCAACCAATCTTCATCAAGGGCTTGTTCTAGGGTAAACTCGGGCGTTTCTGGAATCAATCCAGGATCGATTTCACTTGCTTTGAGAAACAGTTTTCTCCCATTACAATACTGTTTAACAAAATTCTCCTCAAGAAATTGTTTTAAGCTAGGGCTAGCCTCTAAATATTCCTGGATTTGAATCCGGAAATTGGCAATTTCCACATTCCACCCTCTTATACAAGCATTTCGTTGTGAGTCCCAATACTTGATCTTGAGCAGATGTTCACAAAGTCGCATCAGATAACTCGCGATCGCGCGTTTCTCGCTTCTGCCCAAACTGTCAAGTTCCTCAATTAAGTTTTCAAGGTCAATGTTATTAAAATTATGAGACCCCAACTGATTTAAGGTTTTTTCTATCCAGCGTTGATAGTCAGTTTCATATAAGGTGACAAGTTTCATATCTATTTTGAGGCAGGCTAGATGTTTGCGGTCAGGTACTTAGACAGTACCACAGCTGAAGCGATTATTACTTTGATTATCGCACAAATTTCCTTGGGAAAACATCAATTTATTTGCAGTCAATATGCTAAATTAATAGAAAAAACTCTATCTAATCAATACAAGATTTCGTTGCTAAATGATCACTTAGTTTGGAGGCGCAAGACTGTAAGATCGACTTAAACCATCGTGCCGACGAGACGAGAAAGGATTTAATTATAATGACAGTTGCTAGCACAACTCCAGCATTTTGTCAAGGCATTCAATATTTTGCAGACGAACTCCCTGATTTTGAAACCTATGGCAGAGATGCCGCGATCGCGCAAGGAGAAACCCGGATTGCATCTCCCAGCGATTCCAAGGCCGTTTATCAAACCCTAGTGGCAGCAGAGGCGCTGCGTTATCTAACCTTACAGATTACCGCCTCGAAATCTTCCGGACACCCAGGCGGGTTTGCCAGCATTGCCGAAGAAATTGCCGCCCTAATGATGCTGGGCTATAAGAATATCGTAACGGAAGTGGGCCACCATGCCCCGGGGTTTTATAGCAATGTCTTTTTAGATCGCTCTTTAGAGGATATGGGAATCGAAACCGTGCAACAATTGCGCGATCGCTTCCGGGAAACGGATGGCTTATTAGGACACCTCTCCGGGCAAATTCCAGGACTCCTAAATCCGGCAGGTCCTTTGGGACAAGGACAGCATTTCGCCATGGCCGCCGCGAAACTCAATCCGGGGACACTTTTCCCAGTAACCATTGGCGATGGGGGGATTGGCGAACCCTATGTCACCTCCAGCATTAGCCACTTCCACACCGCTTTTCCCCATATCACCAATTTCCTGCCCATACTCGTCTGGAATGGTCACTCCCAGGAACATCACAGCATGATTTCCACCAAAACCAACGAGGAAATGATTCGCTACTTTACCGGCAATGACTTCCAAGAAGTCTTCTTAGTGGATGCCAAAGATTATGATGATGCCAATCAAGCTGGCAACTATGTCGATAGCAGTCTTTTCTCCTGGCAACAACGTCTCGCTTTTACCCAAGCGGTTTTAGAAAAGACGGAAAAAGCTGCCCAGTCCGCCCTCAATGGCAAACTGACAGTTCTGATTATCAAACAGCTTAAAGGCACCGGGGTGCATAAACGCGGGGCAAAATCCCATAACCTATATCCTGGCGATACGGTGGAAAAAGACTATATTGTCACTGCCCTCAAAGAACGGGCATTACCGGCTCAAGCCTGGGAAGTTGTGCGTACCAATTTCCATCGGGCTGGCGGCGGCCCTGCTTCAAAAACCGTTGTTACCGAAAAAGCGTTGCCCTTACCTGAAATTGGAACCTTACCCAAACAAGAATACTCCGTGGGCGAAGAGAAAAAAGTAGCCACCACTGCTATGGGAGAATTAATTGCCCATGTGGGGCAACAAAATCCCAACTTCATTATCTCCAACTCTGACGGGAATGCGGCTTCGGGAATCAATAATGTGAACCAAGCCTTGAAAATTATTCATCCCACAGCGGATGATACTTATTCCCAACAACCAAAAGGCCAAGTGTATGAACCCCTCAGTGAAGATGCGTGTGCCGGTTTAGCCGGGGCTAGTTCCCTAATGGGGGCGCGATCGGTTTGGTGTTCTTATGAGTCGTTTGCCATTAACGGCCTTCCCATTTGGCAGACGGTGACCCAAGCGATGGCGGAACTGCGTCGTCCTACCCCTTCTACCATTACCCTGTTTACTGCTGGGGCGCTGGAACAAGGGCGCAATGGCTGGACGCACCAACGTCCGGAAGTGGAAAACTATTTCGCCGCCATGATGCGCAACGGCAATGTCTTTCCGCTATTCCCCTGCGATGCCAATAGCATTCAAGTGTGTTACGAGTGGGCTTTAGGTACCAAGAATAAAGGCATTACCATTACCGCTTCCAAGTCGGGCTTACCGGTTCGCAGTACCTTTCAACAGACGGAGGAAGCTCTAGAAAAAGGCGCCTTTGTCTTACAAGAAACCCCAGGCGATAAAACCGTGGTGCTTGCTGTAATTGGGGATATGACTTTAATCCCGGCCTTAGAAGCAGCACAGCAATTCAAAGAGCAAGGCATTGGTTCCAAAGTGGTTTCCGTGATTAGCCCGCGTCGGCTTTATCGCCCCCATGATACTGCTTGGGAAACTTGCGCTGAAGCAGATGGCGGCTTTATTGATGATGTGGAATTTCATAACCGATTCCATGGCGATGCCTTAATTGGCATTAGCGGTGCTGCCAGCGGCATGTTAGAGCCCATTATGCTGCGCAGCAACTGTCCTCGGGATACCTTCAGTTGGAAACGTGGGGAAACCGCAGCCAGTGCCAATGCGGTAATGGCCATTAATGGGTTAACGGCAGAAAACTTTGTCAAACGTGCCCTTGCTTTGCTTGGTTGAACATTAAGCGCGACAGTCCCTAATCGAGCGCGAAGCGGATTAGGGAAGGTGATTCGCGGGGGTGACGATTTGCATCAAGCGAGGGGGTGCATGAGAGGACTGATTCTGATCAAAAATCAAATAGAATTCTGTATCGAATTCTATAGGGGTGCGGCCTCTTTAGACGTAGAGCTATCCTCCTATGGTTAGTTCAGAAGGACTAATTAAGAGGGAGCGATGAAGCGTCAGAAACCACAAGCTGAACTTGCTTTGGCTTGTGCGTAGTTCATTTGATAACAATGGCTCTCCCGAGTAAGAGGAGCTGAGGCTTCATGGGAGTTGCCACATTAATCCCCCTCCCTGAACTGGAAGGGGGTTGCAAGCTTTAGGAGGTATTATCGGCTAGGACTATCCGTTGGAACCTGCAATGGCTTGTTGGGACTAATTTACCGAAAATCACGGGTTAAAGCCCATCCCTTTAGGGATTCCGTGATATAATAGGAGCATGTAGGGACGGGCAGTCCCGAACAAGGCTCGCTGAGGGTAAAGAAGCGGGGGTGATGTCAGGATTCGGTTCCGTGTCGCCTAGTTTTTCCCGTGGAAGCGAGAATCTCTTTCCTTCTAGGGAAGAGAGTGTCAATGTTGGGATCCAATCGGATAATTATCCGGCAGGGATTGAGCGACTTCTGTCGTACCAGCGTCACATTCGGGATGTCCCCAGCCGCTTTCGCTGCTGCCGTTATTAATGTCGTACACAATATTGTCATCTCCGGTGGCGCTTACGCCTTTGGGAACATTATCCAATTTGAGTTTGTCCCGCAATTTCCAAGCGATATTGTGATCGGCACAGGAACTATCGCCGCTGACACCAAGGGCACCTAACAAATTGCCCTCATTATCGTAGAGCGGCAAGCCGCCGCCGAAAATATTGACACCCCCGGGTTTTTGACCGACCATTGGATCCTGTTCGGTACCAATTTTTTCATCAGGACCTTGATAAATGACCGTCGGGTTAACAGGGTTGCTTGCTTGCAGCCCATACAAGCTGTTGCCCGGTTGAACGGCTGAAAAGAGGTTGGCAGTAGATAGGGCAAGTTCAGGCAGACTGAAAGCATTCGCTGTATTCGCTTTTTGAGCGGCAATCGCCCGACTGCCAGGCCATTGATCCCCTCGCTCGTCTCCAGAAAAGACAACTGTTTGAACTACCCCATCGCGATCAACCACTGTTGCCCACATGTTAAAGCCAAAGCCGCCATTATCTTCGGCAACGACTTCTTTCAAAGCAGACTGAAGCTGATCATGAGTGGGGAAGGTTGCTGCCATTGCCGGCGCATCAAACCAAAGAATCGCGATCGCGCTCACTAGAACAGGTTTTAAGATTTGTACTAAATGGTTCATTACTTGAAGGATTTTCAATATATTGTTGCTAATTGAGAAAAACAGCCTTTCTACTTTTATCTTGAATTGGTATCAATAGCAAGGCTAAGAGTCGATTTTATTTTTTATTAGATAGCAAAATTGAAAATTCTTTTTTTCATTTTTCGGTTTTTGGGTTTCAAAAAAAGTTTTAGATCACGCAAACAAAAAGCTATCGTTTTAAACTCCGCGAAAAATTGCTACTGTAGCTAACAGGGGTTAATGATAATAGCTGATAGAACTTATGGAAACAATTTGGGAACTTGATTTTTACTCTCGTCCAATTCGAGATGAAAATAATAAAAAGCTTTGGGAAGTCTTAATTTGCGAAAGCCCCCAAGATGTGCAAACGACACAAGATCAACTATTTCGCTATAACAAGTTTTGTTCGGCGCAAAATGTCAATTCGATTTTCCTGAAAGAAGTGCTCAATGACGCAATTGAGAAAGCGGGAACCTCTCCCAAGAAAATTCGCTTTTTTCGTCGGCAAATGAATAATATGATCTCCAAAGCCTGCGATGAAATGGGGATTACGGCGCTTGCAAGCCGTCGTACTTATGCCCTGCAAAAGTGGATTCAACAGCGCTTAGAGGAAGTCTATCCCCAACAGGAGGGATATGATGAAACGGCAGTGAGCAATGTTTCCGTGCAATATCCGGCAGAAAATGCCGCTATTCTTCCTGATGCGATTCGCGGGGATAAGGATGATAAATGGGCATTTGTCACCCTAGAAGCAAAAGAATTTCAAGAGATGGAACAATGGGATATTAGTTTTGGGGAAGGGTTTCCCTTATCCTTGTTTGAGTTGACGCCAGAGACAAAAATTCCCGGGTTGATTATTTTTTCTCCCCGTGCCATGCCCTTTGCCGGTTGGATGTCGGGGATGGAACTGTCGCAAATTCAACTGCAACAGGGAAGTATGCCTCGTTTGATTTTGCAAACCGGAACCAGTGAATGTTGGATTTTGGCCGATATTACCAATCCTGATACCCTAGAAGAAGCAAAAGGGTTTCAACAGGCGAAGGAAAAGGCAGAAGGGGTTCACTTTTTAGCCATTCAACAGGACCCTAATTCCCAGTCATTTGCCGGCTTTTGGTTACTAGCATGATGAATCCGGAAGAAATTCTCGACAAAGCAAAGCAAGCCGGGGCCGACGAAGCCGAAGTTTATCAAGTCATCTCGCGATCGCGCCCGGTGTTTTTTGAGGCCAATCGCCTGAAACAGCTAGAAACAACCGAATCGGAAGGAATTGCTTTGCGGGTATGGCAAAATCGCGCCCCTGGTGTCACCGTTGCCCATGGGGAAGTGGAACCGGAAGCTTTTGTGAAACGCGCCCTTTCCCTATGTCAATTCAATCCCCCAGAAACCATTGAATTGATGGCCAACCACCAACAGGTTTATCCCACTCAGGGGAATTCTGTTTCCCGAGACAGTCTAATTGAAACAGGCAACAGCGCGATCGCGCAACTGAAAGAAAACTATCCTGATATCTTATGCCGCGGGGAACTGGACTGTGAAAAACACACCACTAGAGTGCTCAATAGCCAAGGAACCGACTGTCAATATACCGATATCAGTCTCAGTGCATTTTTTGAAGTGGAATGGATTCGCGGGGAAGATTTTTTAGAAATTGGCGATGGGGTAGAAAGCGCCGATTCTCTTAACTTGCAGACCACAAAACAGCGAATTTGTCAAGGATTGAATTGGGCCAGAGAAACCGTCTCGCCGCCAAAAGGGCACGTCCCCGTGATTTTTACGCCGAAATCGGCCCCATTATTTTGGGATACCGTTATTGCCGCCCTCAATAGCAAACGAGTCTGGGAAGGCTCTTCCCCTTGGAGTGGCTCTCTGGGAGAAAACGTGCTGTCGGAACAGATTACGCTGTTTCAAGATCCCACCCGGAACCCAGAACGTTGTCCCTTTGACGATGAAGGAATGCCCACCCAGCGCTTCACCTTAATCAATCAAGGACATATCGAACAATTCTATCGCGATCGCGCCATGGGACGCTTATTCGGAAACGGCAGCACCGGCAACGGATTTCGTCCCAGTTTAGGCGGTTATCCCACTCCCGGTTTAGTGAATTTAATTGTCACCCCCGGCGAAGAAAAATTAGACGATTTAATCGCGCAACTGGATCAAGGCTTAGTCATTGATCAACTGTTAGGGGGAGATGCTGATCTTTCCGGCGACTTTTCCGCCAACATCGAACTGGGATATCGGGTGGAAAACGGAGCAATTACAGGCCGTGTGAAAGATACCATGGTCGCAGGGAACATTTACACGGCTCTCAATCACCTAATTGCCCTAGGCGGAGATTCCCAAATCAACGGCTCTTACGAAACGCCTTCCCTTGCAGTGGATGGGTTATCAGTTACCCATTAGGCAAGGGGAGTTATAGGCGACAGCCCCGTCCTTCTTTGCTCCGGTGTCCCGAAGGTCGGCAATTTTTTTGTTAGAACAGATATCATCCAATGATCAATGATTAATCATTAATAATTCATAATTGATGTTTTCTTCTTGGTTGAAATTTTTACGCTTACGTCCCATTGATCAACGTTATGCGCTGTTAGAAGCTTGTGTCATTGGAGTGATCTCTGCCCTGGCCGCGCTCACCCTAAAAGAAGGAATTGCTTGGGTCGGCAGCTATCGGGTAAATGTTGCTAACGAACATGGTTGGTTGGTTCTCCCCTTAATCGGTTTTTTATTTGGCGGCTTAACCGGGGCTTGTCTGCAATGGTTTGCCCCAGAAGCAGGAGGGGGCGGGGTTCCCCAAGTGAAAGCCGTTTTAGCGCAACTCCCTATGTCGCTTTCGGTGCGGGGGGCATTGGTGAAAATGTTGGGAACGATTTTGGTGTTGGGGGCAGGATTTACTCTCGGAAGACGAGGGCCAACTGTTCATATTGGGGCGGCGTTGGCGGCGCAGTTAAGTGTTTGGCTTCCCACCTCTCCCCAACACCGTCGTCAAATGATTGCTGCTGGGGCGGCGGCGGGGTTGGCAGCGGGCTTTAATACACCCATTGCTGGGATTTTCTTTGTTGTGGAAGAGTTAATGCGGGATATTTCCGGATTGACCCTGGAAACCGCAATTCTTGCCTCCTTTACGGGGGCTGTTGTCTCCCGATTATTAGGAGCTTCTAATATCAATCTTTCCGGCTTAGTCTCGCAAAATGCCTGGGAAGTGAGTTTTACCTCGCCAGAGATTCCCTTTTTTCTCTTACTGGGGATTAGTGCTGGCATTCTGGGAGGCATTTTTAATCGGGGAATTCTGTTTAGCCTGCATTTTTATCAATCCTTGCAATGGTCTCTTCCCCTGCGTATTGCCATTGCCGGATTGATTTCGGGATCGATTGTTGCGGCGTTCCCCCCGTTCTTCCGAGACAATGCCGGTTTGCGAGATATTTTAATTACCGGGCAAGGGGGTTGGGAAATAACCGCGATCGCGCTCATTGCCTATTTTTTTCTGATCCTCGTTGCTTACGGTTCCGGCGCTCCAGGGGGCTTATTTTCCCCGGCACTGGTTTTAGGATCGGCATTAGGGTATCTCATTGGCGTGGCGGAAGTCTCTTTAATGGGCATCGGAAGCGAAAACACCTATGCCTTGGCAGGAATGGGCGCGGTGTTTACCGCCGTAGTACGAGTGCCTGTGACGGCAATTGTGATTGTCTTTGAATTAACAGCCAGTTTTGAGTTGGTATTGCCGTTAATGATTAGTTGTGCCACTGCTTATGTTGTTGCAGAAAGCGTCTCTCGCGGGTCGCTCTATCAACAGTTATTAGCGGCGCAAGGGATTAATCTTCGCGAAGAAAACCAGGTGGATCCCCTGCTGGCACGTTTCACAGCAGCCGAAGTAATGCAATCCCCCGTAGACACCCTCTCCCCTAATTTAACCCTTGATGAAACTTATAAGGCATTTTCCAATTCCGCCCATCATGGCTTTCCCGTTGTGGAAAAGGGAAAGTTGGTGGGAATAATCACGCAAACGGATTTAGGGAAGTTTTTAGGCCGCTCCCCCTCTCTAAAACTCCAACAGATGATGACCTCGCGACCCATTCGTGTCAATCCGGCTGCTCCGTTACAAGAAGTTCTCTATCTTCTAAATCGCCATCAATTATCTCATCTTCCCGTGACCAAGGGAGAGCGCTTAGTCGGAATTATTACCCGCAGCGATATTATTCGCGCCGAAGTCGAAGAGCTGCATGAAAGCCGCAGTTTGGATTCCCCCTTGCAACAGCGCGTGATTGGGGAACCGTCTTATGCGATTTATCAAACCCGTTCTCCGGCAGTAGGAAAAAGCCGAATTTTAGCGCCCATTGCCAATTCCGATACTGCCATCGGTTTAACGGAATTTGCCAGCGCGATCGCACAATTTCGGGAAGCGGAACTGGAATTGTTACACCTGATCAAAGTGCCCCGCAATGTTTCTCCCCATCAAGTTTGGGTAAACCCCGCCTTCGGCAGAGAATTGCTGCAACACACCGAAGCCTTGGCACGGCAACAACAGATTCCTGTTCATACAGAATTGAGAACCGCCCATAATCGGCGCGATGCGATCTTAGAAGTTATCCAGCAACGGCAAATTTCCTTGTTAATCATGGGATGGCAAGGCAACAAGAATGTTTTGATGGCCGGCTTATTTGGCACCGTTGCAGAAACTCTTGTCAGACGCGCCCCCTGCGATGTCATTTTGATTAAACCGGGAAGAAACGTCCAACCTAAGGCATTATCGCTAACCGGGCGGTGGCTGATTCCAGTTGCCATGGATGAGGCGCAAGCCAGCAAGCTAATAGAATTGCTCCCACAGCTTGTTTCTGGGGAAACAACGCCTGATTATATTTTATGTTCCTTCCAGACTCAGTCCCCTCAAGCTAATCCCGCAATTTCTCTTCAAGAAATGGCAAAACGAATAACGGAACAACTGCAAGCCCCCGCGGAAACGATTTCCCTAACAGCAACTTCTCGAGAAAATGGGGTTTTGCAACTAGCTCAGGAAAAAGCCTGCGATGTAATTGTTTTATGGATCTCATTTAAGAAGGGATCCCGGGAACCTACCTTCGACAAAAATTTCCCGGCAATGATTGCCAATCGCTTTCCCGGAACCGTAATTTTTATTCGTCCCAGTGGTGTAGAGTGATAGCATAGCGGTGATTGTCCTGTTGAACCTGCCCAATTTTGCTACCCGCCTAACAAGTTTGAGTGATCTTTTATGAACCAGAATGCTCATACCGCTGAAGAATCTCCGGTTCGTTTGGAACGCGACCGAAAACAGGTGTTGCTGTATTTGCCGCCGTCGCCAACGGTAGATGCCATTAATGATTGGCGCGAATTATGGCAGAATTTGAAACATCATCTCCATGCCAGTGAGCGTTTTTGGGAATCCCAAACCTTGGTTGCTCTCAAAGCTCAGGATCGCCTTCTGGATATGCCGCAACTCAGCGCGATCGCGCAAGCTCTCTCAGAAGTTGACTTGCGTTTATCCTCAGTGGAAACCAGCCGCCGCCAAACCGCAGTCGCCGCTGCCACTGCCGGCTACTCGGTCATCCAACCCTCTCCTCTTTCCCCCCTCAATCAACCCGTTGCCGCTCATCAATTTAAGCACCGAGAGCCTTTATACTTAAAAACAACCGTCCGGTCCGGCATGGAAATCCGTCATGACGGCACAGCCCTCCTATGTGGAGATGTGAATCCCGGCGGCTCAGTGATTGCCCACGGAGATATTATCATTTGGGGACGATTGCGGGGCATTGCTCATGCCGGGGTTAAAGGCGATCGCGGCGCTCGGATTATGTGCTTGCAAATGCAGCCCACGCAACTGCGCATTGCCGATGTGGTTGCCCGCGCCCCCAACAGCCCTCCTCAGGATCAACAGGCAGAAATTGCTTATGTCGCAGCCGCAGGCATTCGCATCACCCGCGGCTTGGATTTTCTCAAAACCCATCGCTTTGTCAAAGAACAAGAAATTTGGGAAGCATTTCCGATTTAATGAATATCATGGACAATTAACAACGAAGCAGTCTCTCTAGGGAATTATGACGCGAATTATTGTAATTACATCGGGAAAAGGCGGTGTGGGGAAAACCACTGCCACCGCCAATATTGGTAGCGCCTTAGCACGATTGGGCAATAAAGTAGCCCTAGTTGATGCTGATTTTGGACTACGCAATTTAGATCTACTATTAGGATTGGAAAACCGGGTGGTTTATACGGCCATTGATGTGATTAACGGGGATTGCCGTTTAGAGCAAGCCCTCGTTAAAGATAAACGCCGCAACGGCTTAGTCTTGCTGCCCGCAGCGCAAAGTCGGGGCAAAGAAGCCATCACTCGCGAACAGATGAAAGATATTGTCACGCGCCTTGCCCCAAATTACGATTATGTAGTAATTGATTGTCCCGCAGGCATTGAAATGGGCTTTCAAAACGCGATCGCGCCTGCCACGGAAGCTCTCATTGTCACTACCCCGGAAGTGGCGGCAGTGCGAGATGCCGACCGGGTGATCGGATTATTGGAAGCCAACAGCGTCAGTAACATTAAACTAGTAGTAAACCGAGTGAAGCCTGATATGATTCAAGCCAACGACATGATGAGTGTGGAAGATATTTTAGAAATCCTCGCTATTCCCCTCATTGGAATCATTCCTGATGATGAGCGGGTCATTGTTTCCAGCAATCGCGGCGAACCGTTAGTATTAGATGAAAAACTATCGACGCCAGGGCTGACCTTTAACAATCTTGCCCGGCGGATTACCGGCGATGAGGTACGGTTTGTGGATTTAATGGCCAATCAAGACACGCTGCTCAATCGTATCCGCCGCTGGTTTACTGAACCTTCTCAATAACATAGATCAACCAATTAGCAATCAAAATGATGGGACTTCTCGAACGCATTTTCAACCCAAACGCTTCCCAACCCAGTGGGCAAGAAGCCAAACAACGGCTAAAACTCATTATCGCTCATGATCGCTCGGGATTAAGTGAAGAAACCCTAGAAACCATGCGCCAGGAAATTTTGCAAGTAGTCGCACGGTATGTGGAAGTGGATCTTGAGAGTACCGAGTTTAATTTAGAAAGTGAAGAAGGGATGACTGCCCTAACTGCGAATCTACCCATACGCCGTATCAAAAATTAAACTCAAGGGGTCGAATAAAAACGTTAAAATTAGAAACGCTTTCCCTATTAACAATTCAACACCCGATCTATGTGCCGTCTCCTAGGTTATCTCGGTTCTCCTGTACAAGTAGACCAACTGTTATGTGAACCTCCCCATTCCCTAGTGGTCCAAGCCTATCAACCCCAAGAAATGGAGTCGGCGTTGATGAATGCGGATGGGTTTGGGATTGGTTGGTACCATCCCCAAAAAAATGCCTTTCCCTATCTTTATAGACAGACAACGCCCATTTGGAGCGATGTTAACTTACCCCAAATTACCCGCTATGTGGAATCGGGTTGTCTATTGGGGTATGTTCGCAGCGCAACGCCGGGGTTAGCGGTTGACTTCAGCAACTGTCAGCCCTTTAGCAGCGAGGGATTATCCCTGCCTCACCCCTTATTATTTACCCATAACGGCTATATCGAAAAGTTTCGGCAAACCTTATATCGACCGCTTCGTCTCAGTTTAAGCGATGAGGTGTATTTACATATCCATGGCACCACTGACTCGGAACATATTTTTGGCTTGATTCTTAATCAGTTATATACCCAACCCAAACTCTCCCTAGCCCAAGCTGTGGAAACTGCCCTTAACCAACTGGCCGATATTGCCCAAGCCCAAGGGAATATCTATTTTTGCGCCAATATTGTCATCAGCGATGGCCAGCAGTTGGTCGCAACTCGCTTTGCCAGCCGTTCTCCTGCCCCTAGCCTTTATTGGTTAGACCATGATGTCAACTATCCCGCCGGAACAATCATTGCGTCAGAACCTTTATTTGAGGGAGACTGGAAAAAGTGTCCAGAACAAAGTATTATTCGTGTCGGAGAGGATGGAACAGTTAACATCAACCAAGTCGCACCGCGATGCTATTTATAAAGCCTTAGAACAATGCCGCGATCGCACCCTCGAATTATTCGATAATCTCGATTTTAATACCTTTTGCACGCAAGCCCATCCCGATTTTAGTCCTGTGGGTTGGCATTTAGGTCATATCGCTTTTACAGAAGGCATGTGGATTCTCGAACATCTCAAAGGAACCCCGCCGTTATATCCCCAATACCGTAAACTGTTCGCCGCCGATATCCTCCCGAAAGAGCAACGGCAAAATCTTCCCCACATCGATACAATTCTCGATTATCTTCACGATATTCGTTCCTCAGTTCTGGCGTATTTAGAAACTGCTCCAGTTGAAGAACAAACTCGTCTCTGGCAATGGCTGATTCAACACGAATGCCAGCATAGCGAAACCATTAGCCTAATTTTACAACTGCAACAGCAAAGCCTGCCTCTTTATCCGGCTACTCCCTCCACGGCAACCGGAGAGGTCGTTTCAGAAATGGTAGAAATTCCGGCCGGAGAATTTATTATGGGCAGCGATACCAACCCTCAAGATAATGCTCGTGCGGCGCATTGGGTATATTTAGACCGCTATTGGCTTGACCGCTATCCCGTGACGTGCGGCCAATATCGCGAGTTTATCGAAGCTGGAGGCTACCAAACCCCTCAATGGTGGTCGCAAGCAGGATGGCAATGGCTGCAAAATAATCCCGTGGCCAAGCCGCTATACTGGTCAGAAGGCAAAGAATGGGACGATCACCCTGTCTATGGGGTTAGTTGGTACGAAGCAGAAGCCTACGCCAATTTTGTCGGGAAACGCCTCCCCACGGAAGCGGAATGGGAAAAAGCCGCCCGTTGGAATCCCTTCACCGAAACCTCAACGACCTATCCTTGGGGAGAAGATCCCCCCCAATCCTGTCACGGCAATTACGACACCCGAATCGGACAAACCGCCCCCGTAAACGCTTATCCGGCAGGGAAAAGCCATTACGGCTGCCATGACTTATTGGGAAATGTTTGGGAATGGACCGCCTCTTGGTTTTCTCCCTATCCCAATTTTGAATATTATCCCTATCGCGGTTATTCTCAAGTTTATTTCGACAACCAGCATCGGGTTTTGCGCGGCGGTAGTTGGGCAACTCGCCCTTGGGCATTGGAAAGCAGTTGGCGCAACTGGTATTATCCCCATCTCCGTCAACTTTTTGCCGGTTTCCGTTGTGCAACAAGTTAGGAACTGCTTAAAGAAACTTAACGATACATTTATTAATTTTTTACAAAAATCGTAATTTGTTTTACATAATGAAGAAAGATGGTGATTTGAGATCATCTAGTTAATAAGATGAAATTTATTAAATTCCTGACTTAAATCATTTTCACGCCATGGGTTGAGGAGACTCTCGTGAAACCAAGGTCAATTCACATGAAACTCAAGCATCTAGAAACGCTCCAGATAGACGTGCAATTAAATCTGTTGGAGCCAGCCATTAATGCCAGCAGCAATGGTATTATGATCACCGATGCCCAACAAAAAGATAATCCCATTATTTACGTTAATGAAACATTTGAACGAATTACCGGTTATACCTTTAATGAAATTGCCGGTTACAATTGTCGTTTCTTGCAAGGGAATAATAATCGGCAACCGGGGGTAACTGAACTGAGAAATGCCTTGCGGCAAGGAAAAGAGTGTCATGTTGTTTTGAACAATTATTGTAAAGATGGTTCCGAATTTTGGAATGAATTGCACATTGCTCCTGTTAAAAATGCTCAAGGTGAAGTGACGAACTTCATTGGCGTACAAACGGATATAACAGAGCGTAAAAAGGCAGAAGAGGCATTGCAAGAAAGTGAGAAACAGTTTCGCTCGACCTTTGAATTAGCCCCAGTGGGAATGGCTTTGGTGGGGATTAATGGCAAGTTTTTACAGGTGAATGCGGCTTTATGTGAAACCTTGGGATATTCGAAACAGGAATTAATGGCGCGATCGCTGTTTGCAATCAGCCATCCTGAGGATTTAGCCGAAGAAAAACAACGCTATCATCAATGTTTACAGGGAAATATCACTCATTTCCAACTGGAAAAACGGTATTTGCGAAAAGATAACAGTACTGTTGATGCTTTCGTGACAGCCGCCTTGGTTCGCGATGAAAACAGCGCACCGCTTCACTATATTGTGCAAATTTGGGAGTTAAGTTCCCGTTTAACACCCCAACCGAAACCAGAGACTCAACCGCAAAAGCCATCCCTGTCTGAGCCACTATCGTTTCCCAATCATATTTATTACGACGGGTTAACTGGGCTGCCGAATCGGGGATTATTTGAACAATTTTTAGAGCAGGCTTTGCAACAGAAGCAACAAGGGGTTGTTTTATTTCTAGATTTAGATCGTTTCCAAGTCATTAATAAAAGTTTAGAACATGAGGTGGGAGATCAATTGCTGATTGCCATTAGTTCCCGCTTGCAAAAGGCATTGCAAGAAAAGGATTTTATGGCGCGATCCGGCGGCGGCGATGAATTTGTCATTTTTGTGGAAGGCATTACTACCCTAGCAGAGGCAAGGCAGGCGGCTGAAACACTTCAGCACCAATTAACCGCTCCCTTTACGATTCATATGCCTGAGGGAGATACGACTACCAGTCGCAACTTTATTACCGTCTCAGTGGGGCTTGCCCTAGCGGGAGAGAATGGGGAAAAAGGCAGCCGGCTGTTACAAGATGCTGAAATTGCCGTGGCGCGTGCCAAAAAGCGAGGAAAAGCCGCCATTGAAGTATTTGATCATACCCTGCGGCAAACGGTGTTGCGCCAATCTCGCTTGGAAACCGAACTGAAACAAGCGCTTTCTCAGCAAGAACTGTATCTGGAATATCAGCCCATTTTTCATCTTACCACCGGAAACTTAACTGGGTTTGAGGCATTAGTGCGTTGGCAACATCCCGATATGGGTTTGGTTTCCCCTGGCGAGTTTATTCCCTTGGCAGAAGAAACCGGATTAATTGTTCCCCTTGGGTATTGGGTGTTATCCCAAGCTTGCCAGCAACTTCAAGAATGGCAACAACGCTTCCCGAAATATCAAGATTTGACCATGAGTGTGAATCTCTCAGCATTGCAAATCAAAGATTTCAATTTAGTCGAGACAGTACGAGAAATTTTGCAAAAGACTGGCTTGGCAGGGAATCAACTCAAGCTAGAGTTAACGGAAACCGCCTTAATTGACAATGTGGAGTTAGCCACGCAACAACTGCAACAATTAAAGGCTCATCAGATTCAATTGAGTATTGATGATTTTGGCACAGGATATTCCTCCCTAAGTTATCTTCAACAGTTTCCAGTGGATGTGTTGAAAATTGACCGCTCTTTTGTTTATACGATGAGCCCAGACAATAATAATTTAAAAATTGTCCAAGGGATCATTTCTCTAGCCCATGCCTTAGGATTGGAAGTCATTGGCGAAGGGATAGAAACGGAGTACCAACAACAACAGTTAAAAGCCCTAAATTGTGAAAAAGGGCAAGGCTATTGGTTTGCGAAACCGTTAAAGGCTGCTGATGCGACGCAGCTGATTGCCAATTATTGAACTTGCTGATTTTGCCAAAAGTCAGTCACGGTATATCCCAATTCTGTCAGCATTTGTCGGAATAAGGGGAGACTCAAACCGATAACATTGCTATGACAGCCTTCGATTTTTTCCACAAATAACCCGCCACTCCCTTCCAAGGCAAATCCGCCAGCACACTTGAGCGGTTCTCCTGTCGCCACATAATCGGCGATCGCGCGATCGCTGACTTGACTGAAATAAACAGTAGTGAGCCCATAGCGCACTAAACAGCGATCCTGCCTTTGGTCAATCAAAGCGTGTCCGGTGTAGAGTTGGCCAGCTTTGCCTCGCATTTGTTGCCACCGCGCGATCGCGATCGTTTCATTTTTAGGTTTGCCATGAATTTCGCCATCGACCACCAGCACTGAATCACAGCCCACAATTAAACTGTCTTGATAGTGTTGAGCAACGGCTTGGGCTTTGCAAGATGCGAGTTCTGTCACCAAGGCACTCGGGTTGCGGGTCTGCACTTGAGATTCATCAAAGCCGCTTTGACACACGACCGGATCCAGACCGGCACGGCGAAGCAGTCGTAAACGGGCCGGAGAAGCGGACGCCAGCACCAATTGCATCATATCTAATACACTTCAAAGGAATTGGCAATGGTATTAAACCGTTTAGAGAGGCTTTCCCAACGGCTTTGGGGGGTAGAAACATTCAGGGTAAAGAGTTTGCCGCGACTAACCGCTACACTGGCCATACTATGGCGTTTTTGATTATCGGGAAAGGTAACTTGGTATTCCAGGAGATAGTAAATTTTTCCGTTCTTCTCTTGTTTTTCGGCACGGATAAGTTCTCCTTGGCGCTCGGAATTGGGCGGGGCAATGGTGTTTTTCAAGCGTTGACCCACTTCGGAAGGGGTTCCCAAATCAGTGAGTTGCCTCTGTTGACCCACCTCATTAATGACTACACTGACATTTTCGCTTTGTTCCACTAAATCCCGAAATACTACATCAACTCCAGCATCATCCTCATTATCAACTTTGACCTCTTGCCAGCCATTGGGATATAAAAATTCGTATCCTTGAGCGCCATTGCTGTAAGCTTGCAGGCCGCCAGTAGGATTACTACAACTAAATAGCGCAATACTTAATACAAAAACAATTAGGGAAAGGGTTGCTCTCAACATTCTTTTCTTGGATTATCAGCTTAGAGTTTAAAGCTATTTTCCCATGTTGTTGCGGATTACTGAAATTCCTTTTGGCAAGTTGCTAGCATTCGTTTATCGTTGGGACTGATTTCTTCTAAAGGATGGTAGCCTTCCAACGTAATTGGTGTTTCAGGCGCTCCATTGCGATCAGCCATAGGAGACTGGGGTTCCAGCGCGATCGCGTAGGAGTGGGTACTCTCATTATAGGGATCCTCGACCGTCATTTCAAGTTCATTGGCGGTAATTTCTCCCTGAAAACAACTAAACTCGGAACGCGGCATATATAATGCCCCCACCACCTTATCTCCACTGACTTCAAAGACAATATACTCTTTACCGAGTTGATCAGCTTGTGGCGATTGGCCATATAAATAAGTACCATTAGCCATAGCCCCTTCACTTTTTGCTTCCCCAGGGTTTCCCTTGGCATGATTATTTTGTCCCCACAAGGGAGCCATGGGCAGTGCTACTAACGCCAGCATCATTAACACGGCAATCATCATTTGCGAATACTGTAACCATTGCAATACAAACACCATATTCATAAAATAGGCTCATCCCCCTTTATTTTGGCAAATATCTTTTGTGGCAGGTTCACTCTCAAGAGTGACTTTCGCCTCTCCCCCTTGTTAGAGGAGAGCGTTTTTCCAGGGTTAAGTTAAAAAGGTGTCATCAGAGTGTCAAAGAACCGCAATCAAATAGAAAGAAAACAAGGGGAAATCCCCTTGCCTCCGATAATTAGCGGGCTTTCCCTGGAGTTGGAGGCAGTGCCTTCCCGTTGGGAAAGGATAATCTCTAACCTGTTTCCGGCGCCAGCGTTAACTCGCGGCAATGTACTCTTGCACCCCTGCTCGCCGTCTGCGGAGCTTTGCTAAAGCTTGGTGTTCCAATTGACGAACCCGCTCTCGGCTTAAATTGAGCTTTTTCCCAACTTTGGCCAAAGACAGTTCGTTGCCATCTTCTAACCCAAAACGCAATGAGAGAACTTCACGCTGTTGGGGGGTTAATTCCGAGAGCATGGAATCAATGTCTTGGCGCATTGACTCTTGCGTTAGATAGGTTTCGGGAGAGTTTTCGTCGTCTTCTAACAGCTCGGACAATTCAGTGTCCTGATTGTCGCCAACACGCACATCCAGGGAAATGGGCTGACGGGCAATGCTTAAATACTCTCGAATTTGTGACGGTTCTAGTCCCAATTCTTCAGCAATTTCGGTGGGCGTGGCATTGCGTCCAAGTTTTTGCGCGAGTTCCCGTTGTACCTTCTTAATTTTGTTGAGTTTTTCTGTAATATGAATGGGCAAGCGAATGGCGCGAGCTTGTTGCGCGATCGCGCGAGTAATCGCTTGGCGAATCCACCAGTAAGCATAGGTGGAGAATTTATACCCGCGGGTTGGGTCAAATTTTTCCACACCTCGCTCTAGCCCTAATGTTCCTTCTTGGATCAAGTCCAAGAATTCCATGTTGCGCTTTTGGTATTTTTTCGCGATCGCCACTACCAAACGCAAGTTGGCTTCAATCATTTTGCGTTTGGCACGGTTGCCGGCTTTCATCGCTTTCTCAATTTCTGAGACGCTCATGCCGGCGCGTTCTGCCCATTCTTCGTCAGTGGCTTCCCGTCCCAGTTCTTTTTCTAATTCTTCTTTCTGTTCTAGGAGTCCCATCATCTTCTGCACTTGTTTGCCCAGAATAATCTCTTGCTCATGGGTTAGCAGGGGAACACGGCCTATCTCGTGGAGATAGGTACGCACCATATCTGCAGAGAAGATGGGTTTATCGTTGTTTTGGTCTAGTTTTGCAGTGGGCATCTGTAATCGTCAGTGACTCCGTTGATAAGCAGTTGTTTTGGGTATTGGGTTGCTCTCACTGTGGGGAAATCTTATCCCCTACTTATAGAATATCTGTTATTAATCGAACATTACATCTTGCTCTTGACAGATTAAGCGATGAGTTGCTTCAGAAGATATTCCGATTATCTTTGTATTAATTTTTACAAGAACCGTGGAAGCTTGGCGCCGTTACCCCATTCATTATGTGAAGTTGTTATGACTTTATTTTATAATAGCGTATCATCGCCCTTGGGGCTTACGGAATGGGGACGGTTTTCTCACCAACAGTTGCAGATTATGTCTTATTAAGCCGCAGAAAGCCCCCTACGACAACCGTTGGCCTAAAGAAGATCTCATCTCTAACCAGGTTTATTGTTCCCTAAATTGCTTGTTTTCCAGTCATTTCTCCTTTTTGTCGATTTTTTTCTATTGCCTTAAACTTCTAATATAGCAGTTTTATTGTTATATATCAAGCCTAGAGAAACCTTCTTTACAAAAACTGGTTGGAAACGATGCCAGTGAGAAAAGCGGTAAGAACAATCATGATGGGAACAATGAAAGCAGCCTGAGATTCTGAAACATTAAGGAGTTGAGTGCAGCCGCCATAAAGTAAGAGAATGGTATGGGATAGAGCAAACACGCTGCCAATAATTAGAAATAGAAGATTTAGAAAATTCGGCAGCAAGTTCATCAAAGGAGCAAACAATAAGAAAATCCCGATTGGTAAAACGGCACTGCTGGCAAAAAATAAATCGCCCGTCCAATGACGATGATGCATTAAAAAAGCGCGTGTAATCAGGCTTGCCAAAAATAGAGAAAAAATCGGAATCATTCCCACAGGGAAGAGACGCCAGATAGCATCCCCGCTCCAACCAAGGAAACTCATGGACAGCATCAACCCTGCCTGAGCAACCCCCATAAAGCCCACAGATACCATCGCGAGAATGAGGGGTTCGAAACGGCCATAAGCAGGCAGCATTCCTCCCACTGGATCTCTCATCACTTGCAGTAAGGTTCCGAGCCAGGTTTGAATGATAAATCCTAGTCTTGTCACAAGTTGGCTCATCTGATGCTTAAGGCTTGTTAAAGCTTGAAACGGGCTACTGCGAGGATTGTCAAAATGGGTTGCCACTTTGGCTTTTCCCCAATGCCACCATCGTAGAGCTTGATTGCCCGGTTTAATATAGAGCCAACTGCAACGGCGCAGGAGATCCATGCCCAGGCTATAGCCTTGCATATCTCCCTGTTGCTGACAAAGCTCTACATAGACTTGCCAGTCATAAATGGCTTGATTGCGATATCGCAGCTCGTAGTAAGCAATTCCTCGATAATAATAGGGAGGGGCAAAATTGGTTTGAAGACGAATTGCTTTATTGTAGGCTTTGACTGCTGAGTCAGTATAACCTAGGCGTTGCCGGGCGCGTCCCCGATAGTAATACGCGATCGCGTTATCCGGTTGATATCTGAGAATCCGTTGACAATCTTCTAAAAGGGCGCGATCTTTACCAACTGCAAGATAGGCTTCACAGCGTTTCAGGTAAGCTTCAATAAAGCGGCCGTTCAGGCGAATGGCTTCCGTCAAGGCATTAATTGCGCCTCGGTAATCTTTAATCAGCAGTTTTTCAGCCCCTCGCACGTAATAGACTTGAGAGGTGTTTTGTTTCTGATTTCGGGAAGAACGTTTTTGGCGGCGGCGATCATATTTTTTTCGCTGCTCGGTATTGCTCAGTACTTCGTAGGCTTCCCGCAAAATGCGAAATCGCTCTGCAGCCCGCGCATCATTGGGATGTAAATCGGGATGACAATCACGGGCTAGGCGACGGAAAGATTTTTTAATCTCTTCCTGAGTGGCGTTTTCTGAGACGCGAAGGATTTCGTAGTAATCCTGATTTTCTGGCATTGATGTGTCTAACCAAGACTCGCTCCAATTTTATCTCGTTTTAGGTTTTGCGATCGCGCAAACGCCAATCACTTGAAATCCGGCTTTTTGCAAAGTAATTCTGGCGGCATTGACCGTAGCGCCAGTGGTGTATATATCATCCAATAACATGATTTTTCCTTGAGAATTGAACCCCTTGCCAATAACGAAGGCGTCTGCAACTTGGTTTTCCCGCTGTTTTGGGCTTAAGCCAAATAATGCTTCTGTGGGTTTAATCCGTTTTAAGCCTTGGGGTTGCAAAGGGAGTCGCGTTGTCTCACAAAAGGCGCGGGCAATCAACTCAGCTTGATTATACCCCCGTTGTTTTTGTTTTTCGGGATGGAGAGGAATGGGAACAACCAACGGTTTGCCAGAAGCAGGAAAAGCCGATGCCTTTAGCCAGGTTTGTCCCAGACGTTCTCCCAAAGGGCGAGCCAGTTGCGGTTGATGTTCATATTTTAGGGACGCGATCGCGCGTTTAAGAAGCCCGCTATATTGCCCCCAAGTGAACACGGAGAGATTTCCTTGACCAACGGTCGCAGCAGGCGCCTCCCCTTCAGGGAGGCGTAATCTGCGATCCAGAAACTTGGGATTGGACCATTGATATTGGTTCAGTTGCCGATCACAGTTGTCGCAAAGAACGCTCTGGGCACTGCGTCCACACAGAGGACAATTGGGGTGCAAAAACCAAGATAAAATTTCCTCCCCCAGTTGTTTCCAGTCGGGCATAGGACAATGACTTAGGTTTGGCGATCGCGTTTCAGATCCAATAAACTCCGGGACATGCGATAACTGCTGCGTACCCCATCTAACAACAAATAAGGAATGCGCAAATTTAGGGGGGCAAGAATCGGGCGATAGAGCCAATAATAAGCCGTTTTCAAGTTTTCCCAGGCTGAACAAGACTCTAACTTGAGAAAATCAGACACATCCACCACATATCCCCGTCCTTGATACATCATGACATTTCGTCCATGAACATCATGGGGAAGCAATCCTTGTCCTCTAGCATAGTCCAGGGCGGCATCAATATCTTGAATCACTTGTTTGGGAATTTTTAGGCCGCGATTGATACTATCGTAGAGGGTGACTCCTTGTAGCCGTTTCAGGATTAAACAGTTGTCTTCAGCATAAAAACATTGAGAATAAGCCGGATGTTTGCCTAAACGTTGATAAACTTCTCTTTCTTCCTCAAACCCAGGACGTCCAGGGGCATATAGTTTGATAACGACTTCGGGATAATCGGGATGGGAAAAAACCGCCGCATAGTTTCCGGCACCGATTTTTTCCCAGGGAGAAGGACAATAATGAACCGCAACTGGATTATGAGGATCAACGCTTTCTAACTTAAGCTGCGGACGCAGTTCGGTGTTGATTTGGCTAATGAGAGTGTTTAGGCGCAATTTATCCATAATTCCCTCACCATTGCTGTTGATATCATTTTATCGGGCAAAAGCAGTTAGTTAGGAGGGGAGAACGAAAAAGGCAATTAAAGCGAGAATCAGCGCAACGATGTAAAACGCGCCAACAATTTGCGTTTCTGACCAACCGCTTAGTTCCAAATGATGATGTAAGGGCGACATTTTCAATAATCGCTTGCCCACGCCATTGTCATCTTTAGTGGCTTTGTAATAGGCAACTTGGGCAATCACAGACAGGGATTCGGCAAAGAAAATCCCCGTGACAATTAATAGCGGGAACAGTTGCTGGCTGGTAATCCCCACTGCTGCCAGGGCAGCCCCTAACGCCAAAGAACCGGTATCGCCCATAAATACTTTCGCCGGATTGCGGTTGTGAACCACAAAGCCCACACAAGCCCCGCTCATACAAGCACAAAATAGTATCAATTGCGGATGCGACGGTAGCACTGCCGCCCCTAATCCCAAAAACGCGATCGCGCAACTGCCGGCGGCTAAACCATCGACGCCATCGGTTAAGTTAGTGGCATTGCTTTCTGCGGCAAATACAAACACGGCTAATCCCCAAAATAGGGGACCCAGAGGCAAGATGATGCCAAAGGGAAGCCCAATATTGGTGATGTTGGAATCAGAAGTTTGCGCTAACCAGACACAAAACGCGATCGCGCTAAGAATTTGCAATCCCAATTTTCCCCGAGGGGAAATCCCATTGTTGGACTTTTTCACTAAAATTTGCCAATCATCGGCTAACCCAATGAGAGCGTAACTCAAGGTAACCAATGAAACCGCGATCACTTCTGGATTAAACTGAGACCAGAGAGTTGCTGTTAAAAGCGCAATGGGAACAAAAAAAACACCACCCATAGTGGGCGTTCCCGCCTTTCTCAGGTGGGTTTGGGGACCGTCTTCCCGAATAAATTGTCCGGCTTTGAGACGTTGCAAAATGGGAATGGCAATCAGCCCTGCCCCAGCACTTCCTAAAAAACAAATCAACAAGGGAAGGGTTATCCCAGCACTAGGGTTCACCCCGTAATCAATTATCACTGAACCAGTAATAACAGCGGCAGTTAACGCCGCAAATAATCCTTTTCCGGAAGTGGCAATCAGTTCTTGCCATAATTTGGTTTGTACCACGTCCTCACCCCTATAAGAATTTCCTCTCAAGGATATCAGAGATTAATCGATCTATTGATAAGTTGTTATTAGTCATTCGCGATTGTTTACTAGTTGCCAAGGCAAAGATGTTCCTGGAACGTCAAAACACAAATAACATAGAACAAAATTGATCATGGATTGCGATTGGAAATTGGTGCAACGGGAACCCCAGCGACAGGTGATTATTTTAGCAACCGGAACCTTAATTACCATGGCAGGGGGGATGGTGACTCCGGTTTTTCCCAAAATCATTAGCGCCTTGGCGTTTGAGCGGACTTTAGGAACCCATTTGGTGAGTATTCATGCCTTAACTTTGGCACTGTTTAGTCCCCTTTTGGGGATCGTAGCAGATAAAATTGGGCCGGTGCGGGTACTTGTTCCCTCTCTCCTCTTCTATGGAATTTTTGGAACCGCAGGAGCCTTGATTAGTGAGTTTTGGCTGCTTTTAGCCGCTCGCGGTTTGCTGGGGGCAGCAGCAGGCGGAATTGCCGCCGGCAGTTTAGGGTTATTAGGAAAACTTTATGATCAAGAAACCCGCGCTCAAGCCATTGCTTATGCAACAGCTATTCTAACAGTTGCTGGGATTATTTTTCCCTTAATCGGGGGCGGCATTGCTTCGATTCATTGGCGATATGCCTTTGCCCCGTATGCCATTGCGTTTCCCTTAGCGTTAGTCAGCAGTTGGGCATTTGCAGAGGCAAAAGACCATTCCGGCAACCAGACGAGGGGATTGTCTTCTGAAATCAGGAAGGTGTTGCTTCATCCCTCGGTTGTGGAATTGTTGCTGTTGGTGGCGCTAACCGCTGCCATTATGTATGCGGTCGTAATTTATGCTCCCCTATACCTGCAAGATAGCTTAGGGCTGGGAACAGTAGAAAACGGGGTTCTACTGGCAACACGGGCATTGGGGGCGACGTTGATTTCCGCTTTGGGATCCAAAAAAATTGCTAAACAATGGTCCTCTCAGGGCGCGATCGCGCTAGGATTTGGCTTAATGGGAATCAGTCTTTTCACCATTCCTTGGTTGCAGGAATTTTTGCTAATTCTGTTTTCTGCGTTGGTGTTCGGCATAGGCTTTGGTTTAGTGTTACCCAACCTCTATAACAGCTTATCCAATTTCGCCCCTGTTCAAGTCCGGTCTAGTATCCTTGCCATTGGCATTGGAACCAGTTTTCTGGGGCAGTTTTTATCGCCGGTTTTACTGAGTCCGGTTTTGCAATGGGGAGGATTAACTGCCGTTTTCAACACCGCTGCAAGTTTGGCTTTACTAGGCGGAATTTTTCTCTTGAGACGGATGCCCCGGTAGGGGATGTTAGGCTAATATTAAACCAATAAGCAATTTCAAGCTATCCTGCCTCAATTTTTAAGGATTCAGAAACTGATGCTTTCCGGCACAGTCTCTGACGCAACGTTATTGTAATGTTCCAAGCTAAAGAGGATTAAGACGTGGTTGCAACACCGGAAACAACTCAACAAACAAGCCAACAAATTACTAACAACAGCGATAAGGTTGCGGTATTATTAATGGGCTATGGCGAAGTGGAAAGTTATGAAGACTTTGCCAACTATAACGAACAAGCCCTGAATTTACTAACCGCTAAATTTGCCCCAGTCCCCACCTGGATGTATCCTCCCCTTGCAAAATTGTTGGCCCTATTTGACTCTCATGAATGGGGCCACCAACATGACAATTTTATTTCACCTCATAATCAAATTTTTGAAGCGCAACGGGAAGGCATTGAACAAGAATTGCAAAAAACTTGGGGCGAGCAAGTGGCTGTTTTTAAGGCCTTCAATTTCTGTGAACCTTATCTTCCCAACCAAGTTTTAGCCCAAGTCAAAGAACAGGGATTTAATAAATTATTAATCTATCCCTTGCTGGTTGTTGACTCCATTTTCACCAGCGGTATTGCCGTTGAACAAGTCAACGAAGCCTTACACGAATTGAATGAAGGAGAGGAACAATGGTTAAGCGGCATGCGTTATATTCCCTCCTTCTATAATCAACCCGACTACATTGATTTAATGGCGCGGTTGGTGGAAGAAAAAATCCAAAATGAGTTGGCAGAAGCTTATCTTCCTTCCGAAATTGGCATTGTTTTAATGAATCATGGCTGTCCCCACAAAGCCAAAGGATTCACCTCCGGCATCACCGAAAGTGAAGCCCTGTATGAAAGTGTGCGGCACAAATTGATTAATAAATATCCTTTGATTTCTGTGGGCTGGTTAAACCATGATACGCCGCTCATTGAATGGACGCAGCCCAATGCCGATTTAGCAGCAGAAAATCTCATTCAACAGGGTGCTAAAGCGGTAGTCATGATGCCCATTGGATTTGCCACAGAAAACCATGAAACCATTTTAGATGTGGACCATATTATTCATGATGTCCAGCGCAAGAACAAGGATGTTAAATTCGTCCAAATGGCTTGCGTCAACGATCATCCCGAGTTCTTAAAAATGGCTGCCAATTGGGCAAGTCAACAAGTGGAGCAATTGCTTTCTGAAACCGCTACCGTGGTCAATCCCCAATTAGCCAGGGAAAAACTGGCCCATTCCCAAGATCATTATCATGGTCATAGCCATGATCATAACGAGCATCACCATCATTAGTGTCTAATAAATTGTCCCCCTCCAATGAATTCGGGAGGGGGACAATTAGGTCCCCAGTGTGTTTTGTTGCAACATCAACCATCGGGAAATTGCCAACACCGAATTTGTTCTAAGTTGTTGCTTCCACAGTTAGCGCAGGCGACATCTTTTTGGGAGTCCACCCATTCCTCGCCGCAGTCTCGACAGTGACAGAAAATATTGTTGCGGTCAGCAAGTTCCACTTTACGCCACCATTGTTGGATGAGAAGTTTCTGTTCGCTCATGGTTAAATATCCTATCGTTGAAGACTCTCACCACCAAATCAAAGATTATGGTGGGAGATTCTAGAACCTAATCACTCAGGTTCTCCTCCACTCAAATCGAGGGTTAGCAGGCTGACCACCTAACGGCTAGTCATCGTATCTCCATCCAGTTTAATTGGACACCCTGTCAATTCAGGGTTGCTCGTCAATTTCCGATGGACTACCGGTACAGAGGTTAATTTGGACAAACCGTAAGGTTACCGCCCAATTCAACTTTCTAAGTTGTAGCACAAACTGTTCTGATTCATCTACCCATCAAATCAAAAATTATGATGGGAGTCTTCTCAGAACCCAAGATAAAATGGAATACTGGAGATTATTAAAAGACGTTTTAATATAAACATCGTAATGGATTTAATTGCGCTACAACATCAACTGGATAATATTTCGTTTTTAGTGCTGTTTGTGACCATGCTAATTTATTGGGTGGCAACAGCATTTTCGAATCTGACGTTTCTACACCCTTTGGGAACGGCAGGCATGGCAATTGGGAATTTTTGCATCACTGGCTTACTCACTGCCCGTTGGATAGAAGCCGGGTATTTCCCCCTTAGCAATTTGTATGAGTCGCTGTTCTTTCTGGCTTGGGGCGTAACGGCAGTTCATTTGGTTATTGAAGGGAGTAGCAAGAATCAGTTGTTAGGCGTTTTCAGTGCGCCTTTAGCAATGGGCATTACTGCCTTTGCCGCCTTGAGTCTCCCGCCGGAAATGCAATCATCGGAACCATTAGTGCCCGCTTTGAAGTCGAATTGGCTCATGATGCATGTTAGCGTGATGATGCTGAGTTATGCGACGCTAATGGTGGGCTCGCTGCTCGCGATCGCGTTTTTAATTGTTACCAAAGGAAACGCCGTGCCTCTTCAAGGGAGTTCTTATGGTGCCGGGAACGAACGCCTTCGTCAGATGAGAAATCAAGGTGACTCGCCTGTGGCGACGGTTTCTGCCAGCACTGGCAACACTCAAACGGCAGTTTTGGATAAACCGGAAACGGCAACAGAAACTCAGTTATCTCCCCAACGCTTGAATTTAGCGCAAACGTTGGATAATCTCAGCTATCGCGTCATTGGGTTAGGTTTTCCGTTACTCACCATTGGCATTATTGCCGGTTCGGTATGGGCAAATGAAGCCTGGGGTTCCTACTGGAGTTGGGATCCCAAAGAAACCTGGGCCTTGATTACTTGGTTAGTCTTTGCCGCCTATCTCCATGCCAGACTAACGAAAGAATGGCAAGGCAGACGACCTGCTATTTTAGCGAGTACTGGCTTTATTGTGGTTTGGATTTGCTATTTAGGCGTTAACTTGCTAGGAAAAGGACTGCATTCCTACGGTTGGTTTTTCCAATAACTTGAGAACGGGAAAGGGAGAGAAATCCAAGTTGGCCGTTGGCAGTCGCTTCTCTCCCCTAATCAGGATAAATCAACATGAGTTGGAGCGTTTTTCACGCGAGAGTGCATAAAACCCTGCGTCAACGACAATTGCTGCCAAAGCAAGCCCGTATCTTACTTGCTGTTTCCGGCGGACAAGATTCTCTTTGTCTGCTGAAATTATTGGCAGATTTGCAACCGAAATGGCAATGGGAGTTAGCCGTAGCACATTGCGACCATCGTTGGTCAAATGACGCTGGCATGGCAGATCATGTACAGGAGGCGGTTCAGGCGTTCCCAATTCCCTTTTTTCGACTTACGGCTAAAACACCTGTTGCCCAAACGGAAGCCAGTGCGCGATCGTGGCGTTATCAGGTTTTACAAAACTGCTGTGAAGAGAATCAGTATTCTTATTTGGTCACTGGACATACTCGCAGCGATCGCGCTGAAACTTTTCTATATAATTTAATTCGAGGCAGCGGCAGCGATGGATTGCAAGCGCTTACCTGGCAAAGACCATTAACAGAACAGATTCATCTGGTGCGTCCTCTTCTTAATTTTTCTCGTTCTGAAACCAAACAGATTTGCCAACAATTTCAACTCCCCATCTGGAACGATGTTGCCAACGAAAATCTCGCCTACGCTAGAAATCGTCTCAGAAACCAAATTTTACCTCAAATCAAAGAGCATTTTAACCCGCAGGTAGAAATCGCCCTTTCCCAAACTGCAGAAGTGCTGCAAGCAGAAACCAACTATCTTCACCAACTGGCAACTGAATTATTTCACAAATCCTGGCATCAAACCGCAAAAAATTCTCTCAATAGGAGTCACTTGCAAACTGCCCCCTTAGCCCTAAAACGAAGAGTGATACGTCTATTTTGGGAAACAAATTTTACGCAAGGGGTTACGTTTGAACAAATTGAAGAACTCACTCATTTAATTCATGCTGGCAATCGAAGTCGCACCTCTTCTTTTCCTGGAAACATTTATGCTCAAGTTGAAGGCAACTGGATTATTTTAAAATCATCAAACAATCATTAAGAATTCGTCTTGCTATTTCCGTGGAAAAATTATTGAGGTAGAATGATCAATTACAGATTATTCATTAATTGTTTTACTTTTGATAATTGTTGTTTTTGTTCTTGAGAATTCATTTTTTCCACTTGCTTAGCAATCGCTTCTAAATGTTGACGAATTTCTTGTAGTTCTTGATCTCTTTGCTGTAAAATTTCACCGTTTGCTTCCACGCGGGTTGCTAATTCATTAGCCTGTTTTTGAGTCTCTTGCCAATTGGTTTCTGCTTGTTAAATTTGTTCCTTTAGTTGCTGGCACGCTTGCTGTTGTTGTTGAATCGTGCTTTCTAATTCTTCGACTTGCGACTTTAAATTTTCGATTTCATCATTCACTTGATGAAATTCATCTTCACTATAATCCCGTTGACTATCGATTTTATTAAAAATGGGACTTAAATCAACTTTTGCATTGCCTTCCTCTGCATCCGAGTTGCCTTGACGGCGGTTTAATATTTCTTGATGCTGTTGTAAAATATCTTCTCGCGCCATTAAATTGCGCCGTTGCCCTACTAAGGTTTTTTCTAGGAAGCGATAGCGATCTTGTTCTTCTGACAACTCATTTTCAATATTTTCTTTTTCCGAGGAATTGGCTTGGTTTAATTGTTCTTCCAACTCTCGAACACTTTGTAACTGATAATCCAATTCTTCTTCTTGATCTTTAACAAAAGAAACAGCATCTTCAAAGGATTTTTTCATCCGATCCAATTCTTGTTCTAGCTCCTCAATGGGCATTTCTTCTAAGGATTGAACATCCACGTCTTGTTGAATTTTTAACTGAGGAAAATTAATCACTAACCGAGATAACACATCTCGAGCTTCACTTTGCTTTTGCAGTTGGGCTCCCAAAAAAGTAACGATTTGCTGCTTTGTATCCAGTTGACTTTGAACCGTTGCTAAATGTTTTTGAGTATCCAGTAAATTGCCTTCTTTATCCCGCAATTGTTGACGAAGTTGCTGCAATTGTTGGCTTAATTGTTGAGCCTCTTGTTGTTTGTTTTCTGCCTGTTGCCGTTGTTGATCCAACGTTTCCCATTGATCCCGAATTGCTGTGTTTTTTTCATTAAGTAATGCTTGCGCCGCTTGCAGGGGATCTTGGGTTGTTTCTGCCGCTTCGATCGCGCCTTCTACTTGTTGCACCAAACGACGCAGGGATTGAGCTTGCTCATCGGAAAGCCCGGGTTCTCCTTCTACTTCCTGCCGGAGATTTTCAAGACGTTGTTGTTCTCCCCGCAGCTGTTCCCATGCCCCTTCCAACTCAGCGCGATCGCGCTCCCATTGTTCCCGCAATTGTTGAATTTCGGTTCGTTCTTGTTCTAATTGATTTAATTCTTCTTCTTTCTCAGCAATTTGTTGTTCCGCTTCCTGCAATGCTTCTTGACGACGGTTCAATTCTTCTGCCTGATAACTCAGAGACTGTTTCCATTGTTCAATTTCATCTTGCTGACCTTTTGTTTTTTCCACTTGTCGGGAAAAAGTTTGCAATAAGTTGGCAATTTTTTCGCCAGCTAACGCGACACTGCCTTGCAATTGCCGATTGGGGCCTAAATCTACTGTTATTAATGCGCCTTCGCCAAACTGCCCCGTCACATCTTCAGTGGTTATGGTTTCCTGTCCAGGAATGGTCGTCCAACGATTATCATTTTGTTGACAAGCGAGTAAACGAAGCACCGTTTTCGTGCCACCCATAAACGGTTTGGTTGTTTGCTTCTTAACTTCTGCGATATACAGCACAACCCTAATCCTATTTTTGGTGTCTAACCCGGTTTGGCTTCTGCTAAATTTTACATACGGTAAATCGATTTTTGAGGGAGATGAGATCGACGGGATAACATAAGATGCGTTTGATTTTAACTTATTGCCACCATTATATTAACCGCCCCTTCCTACTTTTGTCTCCGGACTTAATCAGCATCGTTATTCTCATTTTGTATTCCGCCAATTGGAGTTGTTTTTTATCTTATGTATGGTTCCCTCAGCGAAATTGATATCCCGAATCTCTTAGAGTTGATTGAACGCGGTCAACGAACCGGACAATTGCTCGTAGAAATTCCATCTTCCCAGCAAGAATCAACCCCCTCTTGTGACAACCCATTTTGGTTCCTGTTTTTTACCAAGGGACAAATCACTTATGCCGTTAGCAATGCTCACCTCCATTTACAACGCTTGCAAGACTACCTTCGCCGCTATCAAGTGGAATCGAGACTAGAAGCGTTACTAGAAACAGAAACGTCTCAGTTTTCAGCAACTGAGTTACATTTAACAGGAAGAATCCTACCCGAATACGACTATCTCTGGTTGCTGTTAGAGCATAAGGTTCTCACAGCAAGCCAAGGAAGACAGATTCTCTCCAGTATGGTTCATGAAACTCTCTTTGACTTAGTGAGTTTAACTCAGGGACATTTTGTTTTTCAAAGCAACACGATTTTTCAACCAGAACTGACTCAAATTGAGATATATCCTTTGGTGAAGCAGGTAATTCGACAATTGCAACAGTGGAAGCAACTTTCTCCCTATATTGCTTCTCCTGAACAATGTCCGTTGCTGAGGGAAACAGAACAAGTACAAAACGCCTTAACCTCCTCAGCGTATCGGAGTTTAGCAGTGGCGTGTCAAGGTCAACTTTCCCTGCGGCGCCTTGCCCGTTACCTGAACAAAGACATTGTCACCCTTAGTCAGGCGCTGTATCCTTATCTTCAAAAAGGCTGGTTAACCTTGCTGAATTCTCAACAGCCGCCAGAAAAAACTGCCGCCGAAAAAGGAACGGCATCAACTGTTTTCTTATCAAAAGTAATATGTGTTCATGAACTGGGTAAAATATGTGATCAGATAGAATATATGTTGAAGGAACAAGGGTACCGTCCCATTATCTTAAATGAGCCCATAGAAGCCCTGAGTGTCATCGTGCAGGAACAACCCAATCTTGTCTTTTGCGATTTGGAAATGTCGGCTTTAGCAGGAGAGCAGCTGGGCAGCTTGTTGCGGCATCTCCCAAGTTTGGCAAAGCTTCCGATTATTTTTGTAACGCCGGATAATCCAGATCCGCTGCGTTTAGCAAAAGCTCGGCTTTTAGGAGGAACAGCCTTTCTAACCCCGCCCCTAAACTCATCTAACCTATCACAAGTCTTAAAAACGTATTTGGGAAACAATCAAACCTTTGCCACAGCATGATTGCCCCTAAAAATTGGTGAATCCTTGGTCTCCAAATTCAATTAAAATCAAATTGAAACTGCCCATTGATCATAGTCATAATTTGAACAAGCAATAAGGAAAAAAATATATGAGTACTGTTTTAGTTGTTGAAGATAGCGCTACCCAAAGACAAATGATTTCCGATCTTCTCAAAGACAGCGGTTTAAACGCTTCTGTTGTCAGTGTTGGCGATGGGGTAGAAGCACTAGAGCAAATTAAAAACCAATGTCCCGATATTGTGGTTTTGGATATTGTTATGCCTCGCATGAATGGGTATGAAGTTTGCCGGCAACTTAAAACCGATCCCAATACCGAAAATGTACCAGTTATTATGTGTTCTTCCAAAGGAGGAGAATTTGATAAATACTGGGGAATGAAACAAGGGGCTGATGCTTATATTGCCAAACCTTTTGAGCCCACAGAACTCATTGGTACCATTAAGCAATTGCTAAGGAAATAGTGTTAACTGAAATGGTCAATCAAACCGAATTTAGCGAGGAAGCCAACAATAACGATGAGTATCAGATTATCGAGGAAAATCTGGATCTCAACCCGGAATAGGAGGTTAGTTCAGAACTTGAATCCTACGAACCGCCGGAAGGAGAATTGCATTTACGGCTTTATCTGTCTTCGAAACGACAATTAGCAATCCCGGCAACGGGGATTCGAGAAGTGGTCTCTCAATCCCCGAATTTAATTACCCCAATTCCCAATGCTTCAGTGTTATTATTGGGAACTATGAATCTGCGAGGACAGGTAATTTGGGTCGCAGATTTAGGGCAATTTTTGGGAGAACCAGGCATTTTAACGACAGAGCGTTCAGAAATTCCCATCGTTGCCATTGAAGACCAAGAAACTATCATGGGACTCGCAGTGGAACAAATTGCAGGCATGGAATGGCTCGATTCAGAACAATTGGAAATAGCCAGCAATTTATCTGATGAAATGGCTCCCTTTATTGAGGGAGAATGGGAGTGGGAAAACGCTTCTTTATTGTTGCTTAATCCCTCAGCGATTTTGCGCTCGGCACGATGGGCTGCTTAAAAAAAGGTATCGCTTAATAAGTATAATAAAGTTGTCGAATAAGGGCACACTTATTTTAGCACCATTGGTCAAGTCAATTACTGGGGAAAAAAGTTAACCTAGAGAAAGTTTCCTAAGAAAGATTACAAATATTAATTTTTATTCAATACTTAAATTAAGTCGGTAGTTGTGAGGCAAAAAGGGCAATGGCATCGGGTATCCAACATCAAAACCAATATGAAAAAGCCAGAAATGCTTATATTAAGGGTAACTGTGAGGAAGCAGCTGCCATTTTGGAGGAATTAGTAAAACATTCCCCCACTGCACCGGAAGTTTTACTATTAAGAGGCCATATTTATTGTTATTTTCAAGATTTTGAGCGGGCTAAAGAACAATATAATCTAGTTATTGAAAATACCGATAGTGAAGACTATATTGAATTTGCCAACTCTGGTTTAGAAACAGTCAGACAATGGCAAGAAAGTGAAGAATTTGGCGATTTTTCTCAAACAGAAGCCGGAGAAAGTGAATTAGAGCCAACAGAACTAGTTGCCAATTCAGAAGAAGAAGTAACTGGCATTTGGTCAGATGAAGAAGATACCGCTAATGGGTTCAATCAGCCTTCTCAAGATTCCGATGCTGAATCAGAAAGCGATGATGCTGGTGAACAGGCAGAAGCGTCAATCAATCCTTTCGAGGATTTATCAGAACAAGAAATTACTGCCATTTCGGCACTGGAAGACGATGGCGAAGAAATGACAGATTTGGCTGAACCCTCTTTTTCTAATCATCAGTTTGAAGAGGAGGAACCGGAGGCAACTCAGGTCAATCCCTCGCAACAAACCAATGCCGACTCTAAGGAAGAAGCTTCTGCTGCAGAAACAAAAACCTTCTTATCTTCTCCTCAAAATCGGCAATCTTCTCAAAACGAAGCCAACTTTGAAGAGGAAGAATTTGACTTTAGCCAATTTAATAATGAAGCGTTTTCAGAACAGGAACCAAACAATCAAGAAACCCGAGACGATGCCGGCGCTGACAATCAAGTGACAGAATCTTTAGAAGAACTGGAAAAAGAGAGCCCTAATTTTGCGCTAGATGAAGTCGAAACCGGACATTTTGAAACACCTGCCCAAGCCGCATCGGAAACCGCCCCGCCGGCTAGTGAACAAGGAGAGGCAGAGCAACCCCTATTTACTCGTTCTCCCACCGACGGGGAATCGCAATTGTTTGCTTCCAGTGCTTCTAAGCAAGCAAGATCTGATGTTTCTTTCGAGGCAGACACTCAAGTTAGTGAACCAGTTATTGACCGAGAGCAAGGCTTCTTTGCGTTTTTAGAAAATGCTTCTTTAGAGAAAAAACGACGGATTATTGCAGGGACAGCAGGCATTGCCTCTGCTGTTGCTGTTGCTGCTGGCAGTTTTGCCGTTTCTACTGTCGGAGAGAACAAACCCTCTTGGTTGCAGAATTTAGCGCAATCCAGTGTTGTTGGCTTAGTCGGCGGTGTTGCCAGCGGTGCCGCGACTTGGGGAATCGGCGGTCTTGTCGTTAAGCAAGTGAAACGCTCCACCGGGGATTTGCAAGCCCAGTTATATGCGGTACAACAAGGCAATTTAGAAGCCAAAGCCACCGTCTATTCCCAAGACGAATTTGGGGAACTGGCGACGGGATTTAATCAGATGACGCGAGTGGTATCCACAACCACAAAAGAAGCGCAACGGAAAGCGCAAGAACAAGAACAAGCCAAAGAAGATTTGCAACGACAAGTCATTCGATTATTAGATGATGTAGAAGGGGCCGCCCGCGGCGATTTAACCGTCCAAGCGGAAGTTAGTGCCGACGTTCTTGGTGCCGTTGCAGATGCCTTTAACTTAACAATTCGCAACCTGCGCGCTATTGTGCAACAAGTAAAAGAAGCGGCGCAACAAGTGAGTGAAGGAGCAGCAGAAAGTGAATCCTTTGCCCGAGGGCTATCAGAAGATGCTCTGAAACAAGCTGAAGAATTAGCTGTGAGTTTAAACTTTTCCCAGATGATGACGGAGTCAATTCAGCGGGTTGCTGATAATGCCAAAGAAGCCGAATCTGTTGCGCGGACGGCCTCCGAAACTGCTCTCAAGGGGGGAGAAGCAGTGGATAGTACTGTGGCTGGCATTTTGCAAATTCGGGAAACAGTGGCCCAAAGTACCCGTAAAGTCAAACGTTTAGCAGAATCCTTCCAGGAAATTTCCAAAATTGTGTCGGTGATTTCCCAAATTGCCACTCGGACTAACAACCTTGCCCTGAATGCTTCCATTGAAGCGGCTCGGGCTGGCGAAGCGGGACGCGGTTTTGCAGTAATTGCCGACGAAGTCCGACAATTGGCAGATCGTTCCACTAAGTCATTGCGGGAAATTGAAAAAATTGTCCTGCAAATTCAGAGTGAAACCAACTCGGTGATGATTGCGATGGAAGAAGGCACGCAACAGGTTATTGAAGGAACAGAACGGGCGGAACAAGCGAAAAATGCGCTTGAGGAAATCATTCAAGTTTCCAATCGCATTGACTCGCTGGTACAATCGATTACCGCCGATACGGTGGAACAATCGGAAACTGCTCAATCTGTTGCTCAGGTGATGCAGTCTGTAGAAAAAACAGCCCAAGGAACCTCCCAAGAATCCCAACAGGTATCGACAGCCCTGCAAAATCTGGTAAGTTTATCAGGAGATCTCCTGGCTTCTGTGGAACGGTTCCGCGTTAATTCTGAAGATCAACAAAATCAATCAAAATAATGAAGTTGAAATCTGGGTTGAGCTCCTGGGGACAGCGTTTATTGATAGCGCTGTTTTTGGGAGGGCAAATTCTTTTGCACTTAAAGCCCAACAAAATTCATCGTCGCAATACTCTAGAGCAAATGGCAGTGGTGGGGCCTGACTCTCTCCTTATTGCTTTAGTCACAGCAAGTTTTGTGGGGATGGTGTTTACTATCCAAGTGGCAAGGGAATTTATTAATTTTGGCGCCGGAACGGCGGTAGGAGGAGTACTCGCGATCGCGCTTACCCGGGAGTTAGCCCCAGTTTTAACCGCAGTGGTGCTTGCCGGGCGAGTGGGATCGGCATTTGCCGCTGAAATTGGTACCATGAAAGTTACTGAACAAATTGATGCCCTTTATATCCTGAAAACCGACCCCATTGAATATTTAGTCATTCCCAGAATGATTGCTTGTTGCACCATGTTGCCGCTTCTGACGATTTTATCTCTCATTACGGGAATGACAGGAGGATTATTGATTGCCACCACGATTTATAATCTCTCTGATACCGTCTTTTTAGATTCGGCACAAAACTTTATAGGATTATGGGATTTAATCAGTGCTTTAATTAAAGCCATGGTATTTGGCGCCTTAATTGCCATTATTGGCTGTAATTGGGGGTTAACCACCACTGGCGGGGCAAAAGGCGTGGGACAATCCACAACTACTGCTGTTGTGACTGCCTTACTTGCGATTTTTGTTACCAATTTTGTATTATCTTGGCTGATGTTTCAAGGATCGGGCAGTGCGTTTCAAGGAATTTCATGAGATCATAGAACCAGGATTGTTAGCGAGGTTTATCGGAAATGACACCAAAATCTTCTGCATCAACGCAAGAGGCGATTACGCTATCTCCTAATTATCGTTTACCCCTTGCTATCTTTGCAATAGGACTAACGTTTATTTTTTTAGGAAATTCTCTTTTATTTGGCAGTAAAATTATTTCCTTAATCGAATTGCTTTTAGGAATAATTGTTACATTATTTTCCTTTTTTTTAATGCTGCAAACTGTCATCATTCGCCTGAGCTTTACTGGTACAGCACTTGAGGTCTATCGCTCTGAACAACGAATTCGCCGTTTTCCTTATTCTGAGTGGTCAAATTGGAAAATTTTCTGGGAACCAGTTCCCATTTTGTTCTATTTTCGAGAAGTGAATAGTATTCATTTTTTACCGATCTTGTTTGACCCTAAAATGTTAAGACAATGTTTAGAACAACATTGTTCTGCTCAGTAAAAGCTTAAGGCAATACGATTTCTCTCAGTTGCGGCTATTAAGTCAACGACCCACAATCAATCGCTAAACGCGATGTGATTGGACGGGGCGTATAAACATCTGAGGAGACCTCAGATGACAGCCCCTTGGCTTGTTTCTGCCGTCCACCTCAA
>PXPI01000100.1 GCA_003021905.1 Cyanobacteria bacterium SW_9_44_58
TCCGAAAATCAATTGAATAAGGTTGCATGGACACGCTTATTTTAATCTACTGTCTTTCCTTCTCAGTGTACCTTATTGGTCTGAGAATTGCTATATCAATTTTAATTCCACTTTTTGCGATTGTTTACCTTGCCCTTGTTTATGCAGTGCTTTTATTAGCTCGACGAGTACAGGAGATACAATCGAATCGCACTTAGAGACTTGCAGAAAATCAATTCGTTAAACCGGACAAGGTGAGTGAATTGCTCCTAAGCTATCAGATTATGGGAACAATCCTCGCCTTGGCTTCGGTGCCTTTGTTCCAATTAGCGATCGCGCTCTAAGCGATAAAGATCGCAATCAATCTTAGGTAGGATAAAATGATTACGGCTCAGTTACCCCAAGCCGTATTTTTTTGCCTAACGAAAATGAATGATCCTCAACAAACTAGCCTTTTCAATAACGAGGAATTCTCTCCCTCCGATTCGGGGGAATCAACCAATTGGGAAAAAATGTCTCATGATCCCAATGTTCCGATTCCGCCAGGGACTTACCGCAACTTAGAAGAATTAACTCATCACTGTCACCATTGTCAACGGTGTGATCTTGCGAAAACTCGTACTCAAGTTGTTGTTAGTCGCGGCAGTCCTCATGCCGACGTTATGATTATTGGCGAAGCCCCAGGACAAAGTGAAGATGAACAAGGATTGCCTTTTGTTGGAAAATCAGGGCAATTATTAGATAAAATCCTTGCTTCGGTGGAATTGAGTCTTGAAGAAGATGTTTACATTTCCAATATGGTGAAATGTCGGCCACCGGACAATCGAACGCCCATTGCTAAGGAAATTGCCGCGTGTAAATCGTATTTATTAGAACAAATTGCTCTCGTTGATCCCAAAATTATTCTCTTTACTGGCGCTACGGCATTGAAGGGATTAACCGGCGAAAAAAAAGGAATTACTAAAATTCGCGGTCAATGGTTGCAATGGCAGGGACGTTGGGCAATGGCAATTTTTCATCCTGCCTATTTGCTCAGGAATCCTTCACGGGAAAAAGGTAAGCCGAAGTGGCTAATGTGGCAAGATATCCAAGCCGTTCGCAATAAGTTAGATCAGCTAAGGGAAGAGGAAAAAACATCTTAATTTAAGAATAACTGTCAAGAAAAATCCCTCGTAAGGAATCAATTTTTTTACTTAGTGGAACTCAACATTATCTCTAACAAAAAAAGCTACTTGAAATTGATTCAAAAAAAGAGTGGATATACTGTGGCTTAGCATGAGGTTTTCGCCCTAGAATTAATATAGTAAAAAAATAAATCCTTAGTTTTAAAAAATACTGGTTTTAATGTCTTTTAATCCCAGTAATGGTGCGCCTTAAATGATTGGATTATTTCAAGGGTTGAGCGAAAAACCATGTCTTCCCCTGCCATCAATAACGTAAAACAGGATAGCTTAGAGCTACTGAGAATTTATCAAACTAACAAAGATCAACGCGTTCGCAATCGGATTGTTGAGCTTAATATGGGGCTAGTTCGGAAAGAAGTCCATCATTGAGTTAACCAATGCGGCGAAAATTATGAGGATTTAGTCCAAGTTGGTTGCATGGGATTAATTCGTGCAATTGAGCGTTTTCAATTATCAAAAGGAAACGCCTTTAGTTCTTTTGCCATCCCGTATATTCGCGGAGAAATTCAACATTACTTGCGCGATCGCAGTACTTCACTTAAAATTCCCAGACGTTGGTTAGAACTCAAACAGCAGGCGGTTAAAGCGAGTTATCAATTACAAGAAGAATTAAATCGCCAGCCAACAGAACAGGAAATTGCAACTAAATTAAATATTTCTTTACGAGAATGGCAAGACGTTAAATTAGCGGCGAAAAATCGTGAACCGTTAAGTCTCGATATGCCTATAGGCTCAGAAGAAGAAAATGCGAGCCTGGGTGAATTGGTTCCTGATAATAAATATCGGAGCTTTCAATTAGCACAAGAGGATCAAATTCGTTTACAACAAAGTTTAGTGGGACTAGAACAACGAACCCGAGATGTTTTAGAATTCGTTTTTCTCCATGACTTAACGCAAAAAGAAGCGGCGGAAGTTCTTGGTGTCAGTGTCGTTACAGTATCTCGCCGCCTCAAGAAAGGTTTAAAATTGCTTAAAAATAAAATGTTGTAAAATTGGGCCGGTAGAGTGGATAATTAATATAAACCCCAATGAAATGGGAAGAATACAACATGAAAAAGCCACTATTAATCCCAACTCTCCTTATTTCAGGATTGCTTTTAAATAGTTGCAATTTATTTTCTTCTGGGAATCAATCAGAGAGCAATCCTTCCAACTCTGTTTCCAATCAACAGACAGAATCTTCATCGGAACAATCAGAAGCTGAGGAAGCAACGGCAGAAGCCACTGAATCACTAGAACCAATTCAATCAGAAGTCAGTAGTGTTGCCGGGCTAAAAAGGGCAACTGATCCTGATGACTTTGTTCAACGGCGAGGAGTAACTCCTAGTAAAAATCGCGATGATCCGTTTACACTTTTTTCAGTTCCACCTCAACAACAACCGCCCCAACCGTCTCAGGAAAAAACAGCGTCAGCTCCTTCAACTCAACCTGCAACCCCGGCGGAGGCTGTTCAACCAGAAGACAGTCAATCGCGATCGGAGAATCCACCACAGCCAAAGGCATCACCTGAACCAGAGAAGCCATCACAACCAAAGGCATCCCCTGAACCGGAGAAGCCATCGCAACCAAAGGCATCCCCTGAGCCGAAATTGGCAAGAGGAGTAACCATTCAGGGAGCTATCCAAATTGGCAATGAAGCATTTATCATTTCGAAAGCCCCTAATGAAAAAACGAGTCGCTATGTGCGCTCAGGACAGTTTATTGCTAACGGTCAAGTTTTAGTAAAACAGATCAATATGAAAGAGCGACCCACTCCAACTGTTGTTTTGAAAGAAGTAGGCATTGAGGAACAAGTGGTTAAAACAGTTGAAAAGGAAATAGCAGTGGGGAAAACGACAGCAAAAAATAATGAGTCAACAATGAAATTGCCGCCGCCATCCCCTCAAATCAATTCCTTATCGCAGGTTAGCGCTAAACCGTAGTAATGTCTTCTTCTTTGGTTTTGAGCATTTCGTCTATTTTATTAACATATTTATCAGTGAGCTTTTGAATTTTATCTTGGATATCGTGGGATTCATCTTCAGAAAGTTCGTGATTTTTTTGCGCTTTACGCACTTCTTCGATCGCGTCGCGACGGATGTTGCGAATGGAAACCCTACCTTCTTCAGCGTATTTGCCAGCAATTTTGACTAATTCTTGGCGCCGCTCACTGGTTAAGGAGGGAATATTCAGACGGATAATTTCTCCATCATTATTAGGCGTTAATCCCACATCTGACATTGCAATTGCTTTCTCAATTTTTTCGAGACTCCCTTTATCGTAGGGTTGAATTGCAATCGTTGACGCATCGGGAGTACTAATATTGGCCAAAGATTTCAGCGGTGTTTCCATGCCATAGTAATCGACAGTAACACGGTCCAAAATAGCTGCATTTGCCCTTCCCGTGCGTAGGCTATTGAAGGACTGTTGTGTCGCCTCAATGGCTTTTTTCATCTTAGATTCAACTTCTGATAATTTCATGTGGTACCTCCGACCAATGTTCCAACAGGTTCTCCTTTCACAACTCGCATAATATTGCCTCGGTATAGGAGATTAAACACAACGATAGGAATGTTATTGTCCCGACAAAGCGCGATCGCGCTTCCATCCATCACTCGTAAATTCTCAGTAAGAACATAGGTATAACTGAGTTGTTCAAACAGCCGAGCATCTGGATTAGTGTGAGGATCGCTATCATAGACCCCATCCACTTGCGTGGCTTTAAACAGCACCTCAGCATCAATTTCTGCGGCTCGTAAAGCGGCTGTGGTATCGGTCGTAAAAAAGGGATTTCCCGAGCCAGCGGCAAAAATTACCACTCGTTTTTTTTCCAAGTGGCGAATCGCCCGTCGCCGAATATAAGGTTCAGCAACTTGTTGCATGGTAATTGCGCTTTGGACTCTTGTGGGAACTCCAGTCTGTTCTAAAGCATCTTGTAGAGTCAAAGCATTCATTACTGTTGCAATCATACCAATATAATCCGCTGTTGCCCGATCCATCCCTGCTGATGCTGCTTTGACACCCCGAAAGATATTTCCCCCACCGACGACAATTGCCATTTCAACATTAGTATTAACAATGTCGGCAACTTCTTGAGCAAGTTCACTGACCACAGTGGGGTCAATACCGTATTGTTGGGAGCCCATTAAGGCCTCACCGCTTAATTTCAATAAAACCCTTTTATAACTCATCAGACATGCTTAGTGCACATTGTTTAATATAAGCTGATCCAGGTGATATGCTCTCCCCTACCTAATTCAGGAGGAGGATTTAAGAGAGATTCCCCACAAACATCTAAGATACCAGTTTTACCGCCATTACTCATTAATTTCGATTTTAAATTTTCCAAAAATGGTTTGACTTTTAGCAAGACAAGCGGGAATCCTCCATCCACAATCTTTGATTTGGGTGGGGATGAGAGCGTATCAATTTCAGGGTTGAATAGATGCTAAAAAGAAATGGGGGATCTCAAAGCTATTATTGCTTTTCAGGGCTAGCCAGTGGAATTTCCTCAACTTCTGGCAACCGTTCTAATGCCAGGCGACAATTTGAATCCCCTCCAGAGAGGCGTTTTAATAATTGCGGTTTTGAATCGTGGAGAATATAATAAATTTCTTCTCCTTGTTGCCATTGTTGCTCCGCTTTGACCACTTGTAAACGATTGCCTCGTTTGATAAGTAAAGGAAGCAATTCTCCAGAACGAATTAAGGCTTGTAAATGGGCTTGCTGGAAGGAAAACTCATTTTCTCTTAACACGGTATGACCTAATTTAATTTTGCCTTCCTCCACATATTGATTCCAGACTTTAATCGGAATTTGGGACATGAAAGCCTGATTAACCTTCGTTTTATTGGCTGGGGGATGCGCTTGAGAATTTTTTGGAAAAGCGGCAAATACTTGTGGCGGTTGAAACTCTTCTAATGCCCGTTGCGCTAAGACCAAATTCACTTCTCCATTATTGGTAATTGCCAAAAACGTTCCTAACGATTCAATGCCAGCTTCTTCTAAGACCGTTTCATCTAAACCGCTGCTTTGAATAACATTTAAATTCGCTTGTTCAGCCAACTCACAAGCTTCAGGATCAGTATCAATCATGACTACAGATTCTCCCTCTTGTTGGAATAACTCTCCCAGTAAACGACCCAAGGGATTACACCCAATAATAACGGCTCCTTTTGCTCCTTCTGAGGTGAGATTTAAAAATCGTGCCACCCAACCGGCACTGAGCCCTTGAATGACAACTGTCATCATAATTGTTAAGAAAACCAACGCTTTCAGGGAATCTCCTCCAGTAATCCCTTGTTGCGTTAATAAAATCGAGAATAGAGACGCTACAGAAGCAGAAACAATCCCTTTTGGTCCTACCCAACTCACAAATAGTTTTTGTCGCCAATCTAAGGTACTGCCCAAAGTACATATCCAAATACTAAGGGGACGTATTACAAACATTAAGCACAAAACTGTCAGGACGCTTCCCCAGCCTAAAGCAAAAATACTAGCAATGGAGAGATCCGCCGCCAGCAGAATAAATAAAACGGATACTCCCAGCATGGTTAATTGTCCTTTAAAGCGTCTTAGCATCCGTTCTTCCGGCACGGATAAAGAACGAACAACTACACCGGCAATCACTACAGCCATTAATCCCGATTCACTGCGAACCATCTGAGAAATCCCAAATAACCCCCAAACCCCAGCTAAGACCACAAGATTTTTTAAATCTTCTGAGAGAAAATTGAACCGCTGTTTTAAAAGGAGTCCCATGGCTGCCCCACCAACTAAACCAATGGCAATACCAATTCCCCCTCGCAGCAATAATCCAGTTAATACTTCCATTGCCCCGGCGCCACTGTTTAAGATGGTATCTAAAACAACAACGGCTAAAATCGCGCCTACCGGGTCGATTAAAACGCCTTCTCCTTCCAAAAGCGTTGCCACTTGCCGATCCACTGCAACTTGTTTGAGTAAAGGACCAATTACAGTGGGCCCGGTCACAACAACGAGTGAAGCGTACAGAAAAGCCAGTTGCCAGGGAAACTCTCCCAACCAATGGGCTGCCATGCTTCCTCCAAATAACGTGATGCCAGTCCCAATAGTGACCAAGTTGCGCAAACTGCTCGAAACGCGTCCCAAATCTCTTAGTTCCAGATTGAGTCCTCCTTCAAAGAGGATAATGGCAACTAGGAGAGCAACCATGACTTCCAATCCTACTCCCAACTCGCTAGGATGTAGAACATTGAGACCATCTGAACCCAGCGTTATCCCTAAAAGCAGCAGAAAGACAATACTGGGGACTTTGAAAGTCTCTCCTAAAACTTGAGCACTAATTCCGGCAGCAACAGCAATCACGATTTGCAGCGTAAGAGTAAATGATTCATCCATAACAGCTTGTGGAAAGAAAAACGCTTAGAAATAATCCATTGCAATGATGAAGCCAACAAAAAACGGAGTCTAAGCCATTTTATCACCTCTTCTTAATCACACTAGTATCAATACAAACTGCTAATTTTTTAATAATGGCCTCGGAAGGGAAGTGGTGTGTTATCTGTAGAAATAATTGTGCTTATATCGGGTTATGGATCGTCAAACGTTTGCAGGAGATGGCTCAACAAATCGCATTCGCAATCACAATACTTGGATAGAACGGTTAATTGTCATTGCTCTTTTATTAGCAGGGGTACTTTTATTTACCATTAATTTAGGAAATGTACCGCTTCGAGATTGGGATGAAGGAACGGTTGCGCAGGTAGCGCGAGAAATTGTTCAAGCCTCTGCCGGCAGCAATCGCTGGTTATTTCCAACGCTTTGGGGAGAACCTTATCTTAATAAACCGCCCTTAGTCCATGATCTCATTGCAATTAGCTATCAGGCGGGAGGGGTAAATGAAATCACAGCTCGTCTTCCGGGGGCATTGTTGATGGCAGTTTCCGTTCCCTTATTTTACGGCTTAGGAAAAGAACTTTTTTTGACTCGTCAACCCGCTTTGATTGCCACTCTCATTTATTTGACAACTTTGCCGCTAGTGCGCCATGGACGTTTGGCAATGTTGGATGGGCCTGTAATTTGTTTTACGATTTTATTAGGGTGGTCAGCGCTGCGATCGCGCCGCGATTTGCGTTGGTGTTTCGGAATTGGTCTTAGTTTAAGTCTCATTGGCCTTACTAAAGGCATCATGGCAATTTTACTGGGCGGGATTGTCTTTGCCTTTCTTGCCTGGAATACGCCGCGCTTATTTCGAAGTTTCTATTTTTGGGGAGGACTAATTCTCGGGTGTTTGCCAGTTTTCGGTTGGTATGGATGGCAATGGTATCACTATCAACAGCAGTTTCTGGAAACCGCTATTGTTTCTCAATCCTTTAGTCGCCTCTGGCGTGCTGTAGATGATAATAGCGGTCCACCTTGGTTTTATCTCCTCCATTTGCTGCACTTTCTACCCTGGCTGATTTTTTCTCTGTATGGGCTGCATTTGGCATGGAAAAATCAAATCTGGAGTTGGGCCAAACTTGTCCTACTGTGGAGCAGTATTTATTTTATTGTTATTTCTGTCATGAGTACCAAGCTACCTTGGTATATTCTACCCATTTACCCTGCTTTGGCCTTGGCGGCAGGAGTAATGGTTACGGAAATACTGCGCTATCCCAGTCAGTTTTCCTACCGTTGGTATTGGGGTATGTGGGGAATTTTATCGATTCTGCTGGCAGGAGTTGCAGGAGGAGCTGGCATTTATTACGGTTTTTTTGCTGCCAACCCTAGCAAGGAATTAGCGATAATTGGTCTCGCTGTTGCCTTAACGACTGGTGTAAGCGGGGGATTGCTCTTACGGCGCGATCGGCAATTCATTAACATTTTGACATGGGGAATGTATGTCTCGTTGCTAATGCTAGTCAGTTCTCCCTATTGGCTATGGGAATTAAATGAAGCCTATCCTGTAAAACCCGTGGCAATGTTGATTCAAGATCAAGTTCCCGAGTCTGCGTCTATTTATACATCTTTTCCTTATGAACGTCCCTCATTAAATTTTTACGCTGAAAAGCGCGTTATTCCAGCAACTCAGGAAGAATTGCAAACGTATTGGGAACGAAATCCCTCGGCTTATTTATTAGTGGATACAAAAACACTGCAACAATTAGCAATAGATGAAAGTTCCGGGAGACGTTATCAAGCTCCACCCAATTGGCATTTAATTAGTCCTAAAAATAATATAGCAATTCTCGAATTCATGAGGTACAGTAACAACAGTGAGTAAACCAATTCCGAATATCTTGATTAGTTACTTTTAGCATCGCCTCTGTAAT
>PXPI01000101.1 GCA_003021905.1 Cyanobacteria bacterium SW_9_44_58
TTCGGTCATTACCTGTTTTCAACAGGCTTTGCAGGCAATTTTAGGACATGGTTGTTATCCTTCTTTAATTCCTCAACCTTAGACCTGAATTCTTACCTGGTAGCCATACTTGATTGATTTTTTTCCACCAGTTTTTGCTTCGATGGTTAGTCATGCTGAAATCCTAACGAATTTGACATCGATTATTGAGGAGGAACTTCTAAGGAAATGTTTCCCATTAATCCTTTACGAAAATCATTTAAGATTTCCCTTGCCGTTCTTTCTAAATCATTATTGTGCCGTTGCGCCGATAAAACTGACAAATAAGTTTCACCTGTAAAAGAATTTAAGTCCAAATTATAGCGAGTCATCAAAATATTTGTTAACCCTATTTTTTTCAGCAATTCTACTAATTCTGCTGCCACATTTTGTTCATCATAAGCGGCTTGGCCAATATCATCACAAATGGCCAACTTCACAGCAGCTTCTTGATTTTCTAGCTTTGGAGGAATTACTCCCGGGGCATCTAATAAATTAATTTGTTTCGAAATTCGCACCCACTTTAATTGGCGGGTCACACCAGGTTTGCGAGCACTTTGTACTGCTTTGCGTCCTACTAAACGATTAATTAACGCTGATTTGCCCACATTGGGAAATCCCATGACAACGGCTCGCACAGCGCGATCGCGCATTCCGCGCTTTCTCCGCTTTTCATTAACCGCTTCCCCTGCTTTTTGGGCGGCTTGCAGAAGAGGTTTAATCCCTTTTCCCTGTTGAGCATCGGTGAAATAGGGATCAATTCCTTGCTTTTGAAACCAGGCCGCCCATTGCGACTGTATTCCTTCTGGAATCATATCTTGACGATTAATTACCAGGAGGCGCGGTTTATCTCCCACCCATTCCGAAACTTTGGGGTGCTGCGAAGACAGCGGGATTCTGGCATCGAGAACTTCTAAAACCACATCAACTTTTTTTAACTGTTCCTTTAATTCTCGTTCCGCTTTAGCAATATGGCCGGGATACCATTGAATCGTTGGCATGATTTTTCCTCCTGGAAACTCCCATGATAGCCCAATACTAACTGGAATCCTAGTAGCACTAGGGAATGACGAGAACGGGGCAGGGAGAAAGATTAATCACACGGTTGCTGACACTGTCAGAGGCTTCTTCTTCCATTAAGCCGACACCGCGACATCCCATGACAATTAAGTCAGCATCAATTTCATCGGCAACATCGCAAATAATAAAGGCGGGCCTTCCTTCTCGTTCTAGGGTTTCTGCGTTAATGCTTTCTTTAGTAAAATAAGATTTTACTTGTTCCAAGAGTTCGGTCACGGTATCTTGGGAAATCATTTGTCGGGGATCATCTTTTTCTTCTCCCTCAGCTTCCACCACAGACAGTAAAACCAGACGGCTATCGTAGGTTTGAACAAGTTTGGTTACTGTTTCTATAGCTTCTTGGGTTTCTCGACTGCGATCAATGGGAAAAAGAATGGTATTAAACATGGAACTTTAATTTTGAGATTTCAATAATGCAGTTCAAAATTAAGTTAACATCATAATTGATCATTCAGGAGCATTAAGAAAGCAAAGTTATTATTTGTTGCTCCTATGCTTTTCCCTTGATTCTTCCTGATTTCTAGTCTTTATTTCATGGCAGTGACCACCGCACAACTTTCTAAGTGGAAACAACAAAAACGTCCCATTACAGTTCTTACCGCATGGGATTACGCGATCGCGCAACTATTGGATGAAGCGGGGTTAGATGTCATTTTAGTGGGAGATTCCCTAGCCATGACAGCGTTAGGCCATGAAACAACTTTACCCCTAAGTTTGGAGGCAATGCTTCACCATGCAGCAGCGGTAAAACGGGCGGTCAAACGCGCTTTAGTGGTTTGCGATCTGCCATTTTTAACCTATCAGGAAAGTGAGCAGCAAGCAATTCATACCGCAGGACGGGTTTTGAAAGAAACGGGGGTACAAGCGGTAAAATTGGAAGGGGGAAATAGCGCGATCGCGCAGACGGTAGCAACACTGACGCGCATTGGCATTCCGGTAATGGGCCATATCGGTTTAACGCCGCAATCGGTGCATCGCCTCGGCTATCGGCAACAGGGAAAGACCTCGCAAGAGGCGGAACGCATTTATCAAGAAGCCCTGAATTTATCGGAAGCTGGTGCCTTTGCCCTCATTCTAGAACATATTCCCACCGAAGTTGCTTCCAAAATTACTGCTGCGGTTTCCATTCCCACCATCGGCATTGGGGCGGGCAAAAATTGTGACGGACAAGTTTTAGTAACTGCTGACTTACTGGGGTTAACGCCCAAACAACCGCCGTTTGCTAAAGCTTACCTGAACCTCCGTGAAATGATTACCGAAGCCGCTGAAAACTATATTGAAGACGTTAAACAACAACAGTTTCCGCAATGACTCTGGTTTCACTATCCGACCTCATTACTGGGGCGCAACAAGGAAAAGTCGTCAGTTTTCCCACCGATACCGTTCCCGCCTTAGCCGTACGTCCTGACAATGCCCAAGCTATCTTTCAATTAAAACAGCGAGAGACCAGTAAACCGCTAATTTTAATGGGGGCTTGGCCGGAACAATTATGGCCTTATGTAGAAGGTACCACTGAGGAGTTTCAAATTTGGCAAAATATTGCTAACAAATACTTTCCGGGCCAGTTAACGCTGGTACTTCCAACTTCAGCACAAGTGCCCTTGTCAGTGAATCCGGAAACCCCAGACAGCATCGGCATTCGTGTCCCCGATAGCGCGATCGCGCTTCAAATTTTTCAAGAAACCGGTGTCCTCGCCACTACCAGTGCCAATCGTTCTGGCCAATCTCCGTTAATGTCTCCAGAAGCAATTAATGAAGCATTTCCTGAAGTTTTAGTATTGGCGGAACAATCAACCGGGGCAAATAGCGGTCTTCCTTCCACTGTTGCCAAATGGAGAGGCAACGATTGGGAAATTCTGCGACAGGGCAATGTTCGGCTAAAATGATCAAGAAAAATTGTCGTCTTGCCAAAATTTTGAAGTGAGTAAGGTCTCTACCTCTCTGGGAAAAGGAAAACGTTCTGGAAAAGTAACAGTTGGATAATCTTCTTGCATGGCTTGTTTTGCATCCTCATAAGACTCATCTGTGATGTCTAGAATAAACCCATTGAGACTGGGAGACTCTTTTAATTCCTGTTTTAACTCTCGCCGAAAATTCCGAATTTCAATTTCCCAACTGCGATAACATTCAGGAAGATTCACATAGCAACGTTTTAACAGATGTTCCAGCAAACGCAACAAGTAACTGCGTACCGCTTTACGCTGGCTTTTTCCCAACCCTTCTATCTCCTCAATTAAATGTTGCCAGTCTAAATGGGAAGTATCTCTTGCTTCAAGGTTTGCGACTGTTTCCTCAATCCACAGCGCAAAGTCTTTTTCGTAGAGAGGTGTTGATGGGATTGATCTCATGTTTGACTCCTTTCGCAGATGATTATTTTTCCCGCAATACCCTTAGGACACTGGGAATTTCAATTTGTTCGATGGCTTCCAATTGAGGAATCTCTGCTAATGCCTCACGGAACTTTTGCTCTTTGACATTATGGGTAACCACGACAATTTCCGCTAAACCGTTTTTAAAGTCAATCTGAACAATAGACTCTAAACTGACATCATGTTTGCCGAAACAAGTTCCTAAATTGCCGATGACCCCCGGTCGATCCACACAAATCAGACGGGCATAAAAGCGCGTTACCAGTTCCTGGGTGGGAACTAATCGGCTGCTGGGATGTTGGGGAATTTTAAATAAGGGATTAACTAAGTTGCTAGTGTGCACCATAGTTGCTAAATTCATCAGATCAGAGACAACAGCACTAGCCGTCGCGCCGCCGCCAGCACCAGGGCCATAAAACATTACTTGGCCAATGGGATCGCCTTCCACGAGGATAGCATTGTTAACGCCATCAATACTTGCCAGGGGATGGTCTTTGGGAACCAGGGTGGGATGCACTCTCGCTTGCAACCCCGTTTCATCTTGTTGCGCGATCGCGAGGAGTTTAATCTCAAACCCTAACTGTTCGGCGTATTGAATATCAACGGCACTGACTTGACGAATCCCTTCACAGGAAACATCTTCCAAGTTTACCTGTTGGCCGAATGCCAAAGTTGCCAAAATAGCAATTTTATCTGCCGCGTCGTAACCATCCACATCGGCACTGGGATCGGCTTCCGCATAGCCTAATTCTTGCGCTTCGGTGAGAACGTCTGAAAAGTCGCTGCCTTCGGCAGCCATTTTGGTCAGAATGTAGTTGGTCGTGCCATTGATAATGCCTAAAACGGTTTGAATCCGGTTCACGCTGAGGGTTTGTTGCAGGGGACGAATGATGGGAATGCCGCCCCCAACCGCTGCTTCCATTAAGACATAAACATTGGCTTGTTCCGCTGCGCGATAGATTTCTTCTCCGTAGCGCGAAATGACCGCTTTGTTTGCCGTGACGACATGTTTTTGATTGGCAATCGCTTTGAGGATCAGCGATCGCGCCGGTTCTAATCCGCCTATCAATTCGACAATAACGTCAATATTGGGATCGCTGACAATTCCTTCTAAATCAGTTGTTAGTACCCCAGTGGGAAATTCGATTGCCCGTCGTTTATCTAAGGTTTTAACGCCGACTTTGGCAATTTCAATGTCTGTTAATGAGGGATGACGCCCTTGTGGCGACCGTAAAATGCCTGCGGTTGAGGTTCCCACAGTTCCCAGTCCTAACAAGCCGATTTTCAAAGGTTGTACCACTTTCTTTCTATATCCTCATTCACTAAGCAACGCCAATGTCCTATCTTAAAATATGTTGGCGGCTTGTTGTTACGGATTCATGTTGAAGTTGCACTCACCTCAAACACCACTTGCAATTGTTTACTTTCCCAAGGCGGAACCCTTAATAAATTTTCTCCGGTATTGAGGGCATTGCGAGGGGAAGTCCAAGGTTCAACACAGGCGTAATCTTTTCCTTTAACCGTCCAAAATACGGCAGTGGTATATTCGGGAGAGAAGGTTAAATCAATATTGAAGCCGCGTTTGGGAAGCGCTAGGCTTGTCTTTTGCCGAGATAATGGGTGCAGTTGGGCATCAATTTCCTCTTGGCTGAGATCAAAGCGTCCCTGATAAGGATAGGTTTGGCGGGTTAGATTATCTTTGTATTGAGCGGCGGGAATATCAAGCTGCATTTGGTCTTTATCGGCGACCCAAACATAGGGATGCAACCCGACAGAAAAAGGCATGGGGCGACTGGAATCATTCTGAAAGGTTTGATCTAAGGTGAGAGTATTGCCCTTTAAGCGATAGGTAAAGGTGAGTTCAAAATCGAAGGGATACACCGATCGCGTGTCGTCATTGCTTTTCAACACCAGGGTTAAGGCGGCATCAGTTTCTGTCTCTTTTGCGGTTGCCTCCCAAGGCAAATCTCGGGCAAAGCCATGACGTTTCAGGGAATATGTTTTCCCCTCATGAATATATTGATCGTCGGGTAAATCGCCGCAGATAGGAAATAGAATGGGAATGCCGCCGCGGACGCTTTTTTCGGGATCGGCAAACCGTTCCCAATCCATGTAGAAGATTTCTTGTCCTTGCAGACGCCAACTCGTTACAACAGCACCGCGTTCCGGGACAATTTCCACCCGGCTTTGTTGATGTTCATCGGATAGAATATAGGTGTGATAGGGGTCTTGTTTCAGCGCGATCGTGTAACTCATCTTCCTTATTAATCTCCTAAATTGCTGCTTTGAGACTGCGGCAAAAGGTTTCCAGTTCTTGTAATCCCGCTTGTTGGGAATCGGCTTCGGCTAAACGGCGGACAAAGGCACTCCCGGCAATCACGCCATCAGCGCCCCATTGTTTGATTTGCTGTGCGTGTTCCGGTTGAGACACCCCAAAGCCAACACAGACCGGTTTATCAGTCACACTCCGAATCAGCGGCAATAGTTCCTTAACTCGTGTCCCCACTTCCGTGCGCGTGCCTGTTACGCCTGTAACACTGACTAAATAAATAAACCCTTGAGACTTTTGCGCGATCGCGGTGATGCGTTCTTTCGGAGATGTCGGCGCCACCAACAGTGTCACTTCAATGCCATGTTCTTTTGCGGGATTGAGAACTTGTTCCGCTTCTTCTAGGGGAATATCGGGAATGACTAACCCTTTGACCCCGGCTTGGGAAATGCGGGTCAAAAAGGCATCAATCCCTTGATAATGAATGGGATTATAGTAGGAAAATAAAACAATGGGGGCTTGCAGTTCCTTCCCAACTGTTTCCGCCACTTCCAAGACATTTCCCAATTTAACACCCCGCTTGAGGGCGCGAGTAGCGGCATCTTGAATTACGGGTCCATCTGCTAGGGGATCTGAGTAGGGCACCCCTAATTCAATTAAATCTGCCCCAGCGCGATCGAGTCGCTTTAGGGCTTGGGCTGTGGTATCCAAATCGGGATCGCCGGCAGTTAGAAACGGAATTAAAGCACATTTTCCATTGTCACGGAGATTTTGAAAACATTGGGAAACCGTTGTCATTGTTGTTGGTTACTCTCCTCGGTTTGTTGATGGGAGGAAGCTTCCACCGCTTTTTCTTTTTCCACCTCTTCTTGCAGTTCGGCCAACTCTTCAGGGGTCATTTCCTCTAACCGTTTTTGGATAACTGCCTCTTGGTGGTCTCGAAGCTGTTGATGATAAGTCATATTTTGGGTAAAAAACCGAACTAAATAGGTGCTCACCCAACCGATCAATCCAGCCATTAGCAGGGCTTGACTCCAAACTCCGGCATTCTGGGCGCTTAAGCCAAAGACTTGCAGCAGCAGATAGGCAACGCCTCCAGCAATAAACACCCCAAATGCAATCGCGATCGCGTCGATTCGTCGCATTAAGATTTAGTTTTTCACCTCCCGGCGTTTCGGTCGAAAATTCAGAAAGGGACTATACAAGAGTAATCCTGGGAAAAAGAAAAACACCAGAAAGTACATAAAGGTCCGTTCTACCGAACCTGCCGGATAAACCCGTTTTTGAATATAGAAATAAATAAAACCGGGAAGAACCAATAAGTAAAGGCTGCCTAAAGCTAAGTATAATCCAGCAATGAACATAATCGTTACAGTGAAATGGGTTTACACCCTCCTATCTTACCGTGCTGTTTTGTTAATTTCTGATGGAATTGAAAAGATGATCCCGGTTGTTGCAAAAATGCAATTTCTTCGGGAGTGCTCTCTCGTCCTAAAATGGCATTGCGGTGGGGAAAGCGGGCAAATTGGCAAATTGATTCAGAGGAATTTTTCATGTCATCAGAACATTCCAGTCGCTTTCAATTCCAACTTATTATTTCTCAAAAACAGCCGGAACTGGTTTTTGTATTGCAGGATTGGCTAAATCGCGGTTTACTAGCTAATTCAGAAATTACCCTAACCCTAGAAGGAGAGGCGGATTATGCTGAATTCCTTTCCGGGTTGGATGTTGCACTCAACTACGGAATCATTGATGATGCAACAGTGAAACAATTAGGGGAAAAGTCTTTCAGTTGTCCCCTTCCTGAACCGAAACTCCCCTCTGCTTTTCCGGAAAACGAATCTTCTTCTATTTCACAACAACCGGTTGCTGTTCCTCAACTTCCTCAATTTCAAAATTTTCAAAATAGGTTGCAACAGCTTTGGCAATCTTTCAAGGCAGAATTAAGTTTGCAATGGCTACTCCTGCTTGGGGTTTTTATGGTGGTCGTTTCGTCAGGAGTGTTAGTGGCAAGTCAATGGGAAAACTTTTCACAATTGGGACAATATAGTGTTTTACTCAGTTATACCCTTGTTTTCTGGTTAGTTGGTTTTGTAGCTTATCGTCGCGGCAATCTTCCTCTAACAGCGCAAACGTTACAAACGGTAGCATTATCATTATTGCCGATAAATTTCTGGGCAGTTACTCAATTTCGATTAAAAATTGGGATCAGTGTTTTAATAATTCTGCTTCTAAGAGACTGTTCCTAAAATAAACATTAAGCTTAGCTCAAGAGCAAGCTAACCGTTTCAGCATGAGACGAGTCATAGCAAGGTGAATCAGAGCTTCA